>CAZABN010000014.1:0-31573 GCA_964483345.1 uncultured Solirubrobacteraceae bacterium | reverse complement strand
GCCTCGGCGACGACCAGGTCTTCGTCGACCAGGCCGGGGAGGACGTGCTGATGGATTTCGTGTCCGCCACGCACCCGCGGCGACCGCTGCTGACGACGGCCACCGGGAAGATCATCCTCGCCTACATGAGCTCCGGCGAGCGCAACGAGTTCCTGCGGCGGGCGGAGCACGCGCAGCCCGCGGTCGTGGCGGCGTTCCTCGAGGAGCTCGGCGAGATCCGTGCGCAGCAGCTGGCGTTCAACTACGCCTCGACGGTGCCGGGCCGCTACTCCGTGGCGACGCCGCTGATCGATCCCGACGGCAACTTCCTCGCGGCGATCTGCGCGGTCGGCGGAGCCGAGGTGGCCGACCGCCTGCCCGAGGTGGGGGCGCGGTTGCGTGAGGCCGTGGACGCCTGGCGGTTCCCGCGCAAGCGCCGCCGCGCCGGCGGGTAGCGGCGCGCGCAGCAGCGACGAGGCTCAAGATGTCTTTCGTGGTCGGCGCATGCGCCGACCCGCGGGTGGGTGCATGCACCCACCCGAACAGCCCCCCGACAGCACCCTGTTGCGAGTGGCGGAGGTGTCCGGTAGCATCCGCATACAAGTGCAGGAAACCGGATATACGTATGCCGGTGAGGGTTGTGGAGAGCTACGGAACATCTAACCGGGAGGCCGGGAGGGACCTATGAGGCACGCAATCACACGATTGCCGCGTACGAGGACGCTGTTCGCGGCACTGATCGCAGTTGCAGTTCTTGGCGGCGCAGCCGCCGGCTCCGGCGCGGCGGCGCGAGCCAGCGCGGCGGCGTCGAAGTCGACGTGGGTGATCGGGAACATCGGCACCTACAGCGGCATCAACTCGGGCAACTTCCTCGGGGCCGGACAGACGCTGCAGGCCTGGGCGGACTGGGAGAACGCCCACGGGGGCGTCGACGGCCATCACATCAAGGTCATCACGATGGATGACGGGGGCGTCGCGTCGACCTCGGTCAACGACGTCAAGGCACTCGTGCAGACCGATCACGTTCTGGCGATCGTCGGCATGAGCAGCGGGGACGACGCGGACTGGGCGAGCTACATCCAGTCGACCGGCGTGCCCGTGATCGGCGGATCGACGCCGCTGCCGGACTTCGCCGGCAATCCCGACTATTTCCCGGTCGGCGCAACCGCCAACAACTCGGTGCCCGACCTGCTGCTGTACGCCAAGAACGTCCTGCATCAGACGGTCGGCGGCTACCTTGGCTGCGAGGAGGCGCCGGTGTGCTCGGCGCTGGAGCCGGTGTACGCATCCGCCTACACGGCGATCGGCGGCAGCCTCGCCTACAACACGCTGTTCTCCAGCAGCGCGCCGAGCTACGTCCCGCAGTGTTTGGCGGCGCAGTCGGCGGGTGTGCAGGATCTCGAGATCATCGGCCCGGCGCCCGTGATCCCGAAGATCGCCCAGAACTGCCAGTCCCAGGGGTACAACGCGACGCTTCTGCTGAACGACGTCGTGCTGACACCGTCGCTCGCCAGCTCGATCGGAACCGCCGATGCCGTCTTCGGCGCCGACGCGTTCCCGTTCACGGCGACCGGGAATGCCGCCGCGAAGACGTTCCATGCGGCGCTCGCCAAGTATGAGCCGTCGGTCCTGAACCCGGACACCTTCGACCAGGACGACGCCGACACGTGGGCTTCCGGGCAGCTGTTCGCCGCCGCGGCACAGGCGGCCAAGCTCGGCAACCACCCGACCAGCAAGCAGCTCGTGGCCGGGCTGTACAAGCTCAAGCACGTCACGCTCGGCGGACTGACGCCGCCGCTGACGTTCAACAAGGGCAAGCCGAACTCGATCAGCTGCATCTACATCATGAGCATCTACCACGGGACGATCATCCAGCCCCAGGGCCTGAAGCTGTACTGCCCCGCGGCCGGTTAGCAACGCAGTCAAGACAGAGCATGAGACCCGCCGGCGCGACTCCGATCGTGATCAGGAGCTGACGTGTCAGATCTCCTTCCGTTCATCATCATCGGGGTCGTGTCCGGCTCGGTCTACGGGCTGGCCGCGGTCGGCCTGGTGCTCAGCTACCGCACCTCGGGCATCTTCAACTTCGCCCACGGCGCGCTGGCGACGCTGTCGGCCTACGTCTTCTACGCGCTGCACATCGCGGGCAGCGTCTCGTGGCCGATCGCGGCGATCATCTCGGTGGTCATCCTCGGGCCGGCGCTCGGGATCTCCTTCGAGCGCTACGCCCGCGTGCTCTCGCGCGCGAGCCTGATCATGCAGGTCGCCGGGACGGTCGGCGTGCTGCTCGTGATCGAGGCGCTCTGCACCCAGTGGTACGGATCGAACGGCGCGTTCTACCCGAACTTCCTGCCCCAGACCGCGGTGAAGGTCGGTGGCGCGTTCATCACCGTCGACGAGTTCATCGTCGTCGGAATCTCGATCGCGCTGACCGCCGCGCTCTACTGGATGCTGCACGCGACGCGGCTCGGCAAGGCGATGCGGGCCGTCGTCGACGACCCCGACCTGCTCGCGATCGCCGGCACCAGCCCGGTCAGCGTCCGCCGCGCCGCCTGGGTGATCGGCTGCTTCTTCGCGACGCTCTCGGGCATCCTGCTCGCCCCCGACGTCGGGCTGGAGGCGAGCGCGCTGACGCTGCTCGTGGTCCAGGCGTTCGGCGCGGCGGCGATCGGGCGCTTCCGCAGCCTGCCGATGACCTGGCTGGGCGGCGTGATCATCGGCGTCGCATCGAGCGTGGCGACCAAGTACTTCACGTCGCGGTCGATCCTCAGCGGCATCCCCACGGCGCTGCCCTTCATCATCCTGTTCGTCGCGCTGCTGCTGGTGCGCCAGCGCGGCGGTCTCGAGAGCGCCGCGCGACGGCTGCATGAGGGGTACGGCGCGCGCCGCCTGCCGGCGCAGATCCAGGCGCCGGGCGCACTCGTCGTGCTGGGCGTGCTGATCGCGGTGCCGTGGCTCTTCCCCAGCTACCTGACGGCGTGGATGACCGTGCTCTGCGACGTGATCCTGTTCCTCTCGCTGGGCCTGCTGGTGCGGGCCTCACGCCAGGTCTCGCTCTGTCAGGTGACCTTCGCGGCGATCGGCGCGGTCGCGTTCTCGAAGCTCGCCGGCGCCGGCGTGCCATGGGTGCCGGCGCTCGTGCTCTCCGGCGTCGTCGTCGTGCCGATCGGGGCGCTGCTCGCGATCCCGGCGGTGCGCCTGTCGGGGCTATACCTGGCGCTCGCGACGTTCGGCTTCGGCCTGCTCGTGCAGGCGATGTTCTACCAGTCGTCGGTTGGCTTCGGCGTCGCCGACCTCGGCCTGGCGATGCCACGGCCGAGCTGGCTGGGGCTGTCCGGCGACCGCGGCTTCTACTTCCTGCTGCTCGCTTTGGCCGTGGCGACCTCGGGGCTGGTGATCTGGCTGGTCCACGGCCGCCTCGGCGGCCTGCTGCGGATGCTCGGCTCATCACCACTGACGCTCGAGGCCTTCGGCGTCAACGTCACCGTCACCCGGATCCTCGTGTTCTGCATCTCCGCCTTCATCGCGGCGATCGCGGGCGCGCTGGCGGGCTGCGCGCTCGGCAGCGTCACCGGCTCCAACTACGACCCGAACATGTCGCTGACGCTGATGGTGGTGGTCGCGATCGTCGTCGGCGGCGAGCCCTGGTACGCGCTCGTCGCGGCGCTGCTCGTCGGTCTGGTCCCGGCGTATCTGACCTCCCAGACCGCGACCGACGCCCTGCAGCTGCTGTTCGGCCTCGGCGCGATCCTCTTCTCGCTCGGGATCGCACCCAAGACGCCGCCGGCGCTCGCCGCGCGGATCGAGCGCATGCGGGTTGCGGCGTCGCGGCGCCGGCGGCGGCCCGCGAGCGAGCAGGCCGTACTGCGCAGTCCAGTGCCTGCGGCGACGCTGCGCGCGGAGGAGGTGACGGTGCGCTTCGGCGGTCTTGTCGCCGTCAACGCGGTCAGCGTGGTCGCGAGCACCGGGCGGATCACGGGCGTGATCGGCCCGAACGGCGCCGGCAAGACGACGCTGTTCAACGCCTGCTCAGGCCTGGTCGCGCCGGCCGGCGGCCGGGTGCTGCTCGACGGACGCAGCCTGGCGCGCCGGCGGCCCTCGGTGCGCGCGCGCCTCGGGCTCGGCCGCAGCTTCCAGCACGTGCAGCTCGGCGAGACGCTGAGCGTGGCGGAGAACGTTCGCATCGGCGCCGAAGCGGGGATCGTCGGCGCGAGCGCGCTGCGGCACGTGATTCGCCGCGCCGCGGAGCGCCGAGTCGTCGAGGCCCGCAGCGCCGACGCGCTCGTCGCGTGTGGCATCGAGGAGCTCGCGCCGTGTGTCGTCAGCACGCTGTCAACCGGCCAGCGACGCCTGGTCGAACTCGCCCGCTGCCTCGCCGGTTCGTTTCGCATCCTCCTGCTCGACGAGCCCTCGTCGGGCCTCGACGCCGCGGAGACGGAGGTCTTCGGTCAGCTCCTGCGGCGGGTCGTGGCGGAGCGCGGCATCGGCATCCTGCTGATCGAGCACGACCTGTCGCTGACGATGAGCGTTTGCGACGAGCTGTACGTGCTCGACTTCGGGCGCGTCATCCACGAGGGTACGCCGCGGTCGGCGCGCGACTCGCAAACCGTCCAGTCCGCCTACCTGGGCGACGCGGTGCTGCAGTCATGAGCGCCCTCGCCGCCCCCGTGAGCGCCGACACCGCGGTGCTCGAACTGCGCGACCTCGTCGCCGGCTACGGGGACGCCGAGGTCCTGCACGCCATCAACATCACGGTTCGCGAGCGTTCCATCGTCACGCTGCTCGGCCCCAACGGCGCCGGCAAGACCACGGTGATGCGCGTCGTGTCGGGCACGCTCAGGCCGTCCAGCGGCCAGGTGCGCGTACGGGCCGCCGACGTCACCGCGCTCTCGCCGCAGCAGCGCAGCCGGCGGGGCGTCTGCCTGATCCCGGAAGGGCGCGGGATCTTCCGGTCGCTGACGGTGCGCGACAACCTGGAGCTGTTCCGGCCCGCGTGGGTGCACCCGGCGGGCCTCGATCACGTCACCGAGGTCTTCCCGATTCTCGGCGACCGCCTCAATCAGACCGCAGGGACGCTGTCCGGCGGCGAGCAGCAGATGCTCGCGCTCGCGCGCGCGTTCCTCTGCGAGCCGTCGATCGTGCTGGTGGATGAGGTTTCGATGGGTTTGGCGCCGAAGCTGGTGGACCAGATCTTCGAGATCCTCGTCGCGATCGCCAATCACGGGGTGAGCGTGCTGCTGGTCGAGCAGTACGTCAGCCGCGCGCTCGAGCTGGCCGACCACGCCTACGTCCTCAGCCGAGGCCAGATCGTGCTCGAGGGGACCACCGATGAAGTCAGATACGCCGACGTCGCAAGCAGCTACCTGGCATGAGCGGATCCGCAACCGATCGACACACGCGCCCGCTCGAGGGCATCACGGTGCTCGACCTCGGACAGGTCTACGGTGGCCCGTACTGCGGCCTGCTGCTCGTTCACCTCGGCGCGCGGGTGGTGAAGATCGAGGCCCCGGCCCGTGGTGAGCCGCTACGCTCGGGCGTCGGCGCGACGGCGACAGCGGATCCGTTCGCCTTCCAGTTGCTGAACGGCGGCAAGGAGTCCGTGACGCTCGACCTCAAGTCAGCGGAGGGTCGCGAGGGGTTCCTCGCGCTGGCACGCGGCGCCGACGTCGTCGTCGAGAACTTCGCGCCGGGCACGACGGCCGCGCTCGGCGTCGATTACGCCGCCGTCAGCGCCGTCAATCCGCGCATCATCTACGGCTCGCTCAAGGCCTACGGCGACGACACCCCGCGACGCGAGCTCCGCGGCATGGACCTGACGGTCCAGGCGAGCTCCGCGGCGATGTCTGTGAACGGATTCCCCGACGGCCCGCCGACGCGCTGCGGACCGTCGCTCGCCGACTTCCTCGGCGGCACCCACCTCGCTCTCGGCGTGCTCGCGGCGCTGATCGAACGCGAGCGAACCGGCTGCGGACAGCAGGTGAACGTCGCCCTGCAGGACGCCGTCATCCCGGCGCTGGCGTCGAACATCGCCGGCTGGCTGACCGACCCGGAGGGTGCGCCCGAGCGCACCGGTAACCGCCACGGCGGCATGCGCGAATCGCCGTACAACGTCTACCGGACCTCGGACGGCTGGGTGGCGATCCTCGCGATCAGCGAGCCCCATTGGCGCAGCGTCTCCGAGCTGATCGAGCGTGAGGACCTCCGCGACGACCCGGGCCTCGCCGGCTCCTCGGGTCGCGTTGCCCGCATCGAGGAGATCGACGCGGCGGTCAGCGCCTGGACCAGCGCTCACACCAGCGAGGAGGTCTCCTCGGCGCTGCAGCTCGCCGGTGTTCCGGCCTCACCCGTGCGGAGCGTCGCGGAGCTCGTCGCCGAGGAGCTGACGCGCCCAGCGCCGATGATCCAGCGCAGCGGCGGCACGGAGCGCGAGCCGACCTACACGCTCGGCGCGGCGGTGCGCCTGGCCAACCATCCGCCGCGGCCGGCCGGCGCCGTGCCCAGCCTCGGCGAACACACCGACGCGGTGCTGGACGCGTTGAGCGCCGAGGGCAACGGCGCCGACGGCGGCGCGCGCACCGGCGCGAGCAAGGCAGCCGGGCGGGAGCAGGAGCACGCGGATGGCGATTGACGGCGCGCTGATCGCAGGACTGCAGGCGCAGGTCGGGGTCGAGCACGTCGAGCTGCTCGGCGAAATCTCGGCCGAGCTGATCGGACGCTACGCCGCCGCGGTCGGTGAGAGCAACCCGCTCTACAGCGATGCGGCATATGCGCGCTCGCGCGGCTACGCCGACGTCGTGGCGCCCCCGAACCTGCTCGCGGCGGTGATCAACTGGGGCCCCGGCGCGCCCTACGATCGGTTGCGCGACGACGGCACCGAGGCCGAGAAGCACCTGCCGGGGGTACCGAGCCAGGGCGTGCGCGTGATGGGTGGGGGCGAGGAGATGACGTTCACGCGGCCGGTCGTCGCCGGCGCGGTCGTGACGCGCTCGACGGTGCTGGCCGAGGTCGGCGAGCGCAGCGGCACTCAGGGGCCGATGCTCGTCCTGCGCTACAGCGACCACTACCGCGACGGCGCCGGCGCGGTCCTGATGGAGTCGGTCCGAACGGTGCTGCTGCGATGAGCGCGAGCAAACACGAACGAGCGCCGGTGGACGTCGGGTCGACGCTCGCGGCGATGTCGCAGGCGACCTCGAAGGTGCAGGTCTTTCGCTACAGCGCTGCGACCTGGAACACCCACCGGATCCACTACGACAAGGACTACGCGGTGGCCGAGGGCTACCCCGACGTGCTCGTGCAGAGCCACCTCCATGGCGCCCTGCTGGCCCGTTACTGCACGGACTGGGCGGGCGAGGAGGGCCGCCTGATCTCGCTCGGCCTGCGCGTGCGGCGCTTCGCGCTCGCCGGGGAGACGCTGAACGTCGTCGCCGTGATCAGCGCCGTCGCGCTCGCCGGCGAGCGCGCGCGGGTCACGCTCGATCTGACCGAGACGCGCGGCTCGGACGGCGAGGTCTGCGTGACCGCCAGCGCGAGCGTCGAGATCCCCGCCGGCAGGCTTGCCGGCGACGCCGGGGGCGGGCCGGCGTGACGCGGGTTGCGCCACTTCGGGTAGCGAACTGCTCCGGCTACTGGGGCGACCGCTCGAGCGCCGCACGCGAGATGCTCGACGGCGGCCCGATCGACGTGCTGACCGGCGACTATCTCGCCGAGCTGACGATGCTGATCCTCTGGAAGACCCGCCAGCGCAGGCCCGGCGAGGGCTACGCGCGGACCTTCCTGGCACAGATGGAGGAGGTGCTCGGCGACTGCCTCGACCGCGGCGTCAAGGTGGTCGCGAACGCCGGCGGCCTCAATCCCGCCGGGCTGGCCGAGGAACTGCACGCGCTCGCGGAGCGGCTCGGCGTGCACCCGCGGATCGCGCACATCGAGGGCGACGACGTCCGTGACCGGCTTGACGGATGGCTCGAGCAGGGTCTGGATCTGCGCAACATGGACAGCGGTGAGCGGCTCGCCGATGTCGATGTCGAACCGATCACCGCGAACGTCTACCTCGGCGCGTGGGGGATCGTCGAGGCGCTGCGTGGCGGCGCCGACGTCGTCATCTGCCCGCGCGTGACCGACGCCTCGGTGGTGGTGGGCCCCGCCGCGTGGGCGTTCGACTGGCGCCGCGACGACTGGGACGCGCTGGCGGGCGCCGTCATCGCCGGGCACGTGCTCGAGTGCGGCGCGCAGGCGACGGGCGGCAACTACTCGTTCTTCAGCGAGATCGCCGATCCCGTGCTTCCCGGATACCCGCTGGCAGAGATCCATCCCGACGGCTCGTCGGTGATCACCAAGCATCCGCGCACTTCCGGGGCGGTGTCGCATGGAACGGTCACCGCCCAGCTGCTCTACGAGATCGACCGGCCGGCGTACCGCAATCCCGATGTGACGGCGCACTTCGACACCGTCACCATCCGCGACGAGGGCGATGACCGCGTGAGGCTGAGCGGAGCACGCGGCTCGCAGCCGCCGGACACGCTGAAGGTCTGCGTGACCTACCACGGCGGCTTTCGCAACAGCTACACCTGCATGATCGCGGGGCTCGACATCGAGGCGAAGGCGCGCTTCGCGGTGGACTCCGTGTTCGCGGCGCTGGGGGGCAGGGACCGGGTCGCGTCCGCCGACGTCCGCCTGGTGCGCAGCGACCATCTCGATGCGTCGACCAACGCGGAGGCCGTCGCGCGGCTGACGATCACCGTCAAGGACCGCGACGGCGACGCGGTCGGGCGGCGCTTCGCGGCCGCCGTCAACGGCATCGGACTCGCCACCTATCCCGGCAACTACAACGACATCGTCAGCCCGCAGGCGACGGAGTACGGCGTGATGTGGCCGACGCTGATCCCCGCCTCGCTGGTCACGCAGCGTGTCGTGATCGCCGGCGGCGCGCCGATCGAGCTCGACTGCGGACCGCCGGCCGGCGCCGCGATCGAGGCCGCCGCCGCACCCACGCCCAGCGGTCGCGCGTTCGTCCGCGACTGGAGCACCGAGCCGACCTCGCGGGGGGCGCTCGGAACTCTGCTCGGCGCGCGCTCCGGTGACAAGGGGGCGAACGCGAACATCGGCGTCTGGGCCCGCTCCGACGAGGCGTTCGACTGGATGTGCTGGTTCCTCACGGTGGAGCGGCTGCACACGCTGCTGCCGGAGACCGCCGAGCTCGCGATCGAGCGTTTCGAGCTGGCGAACCTGCGCGCGGTGAACTTCGTGGTGCGGGGGCTCCTCGGCCAAGGCGTCGCCGCCACGACGCGTCCCGATGCGCAGGCGAAGAGCCTCGGCGAGTTCCTGCGCTCGCGCACGGTCGAACTGCCGCGTATGCTGGCGCGCCAGGTCGCCGGCGAGCAGCGTGGTGCGCTGGGTGGTGCGCAGCCGGCGCGCGCCGCGCAGGCGACGAGGTTCGAGGGCGCCTGGTGAGCGATGCCGAGCCCCGCCGCGACGCCGGCGGCAGCCCGTGCCCATCCGTAGTTTTCCGCGCCGGTCCGCGGGCCGCTACGCTCGCCGCGCGTTCGCGGCGGCGCTAGCGTGGCGGCATGCTCGGGCGCCGATCCCGCGACGCTGACGAGGCGGCCACAAAGCCGCTCGAGGTCGTCATCGCCGGTGGTGGGGTGGGGGCGCTGGAGTGCGCTCTGGCGCTGCACAAACTGGCCCGTGGCCGCGTCAAGCTGACGCTCGTGGCGCCCCGCGCCGAGTTCACCTACCAGCCGATGGCGGTGCTCGAGCCGTTCGTCCGCCGCGCTCCTCGCCAACTGCCGCTGGCGCGCTTCGCCAGTGAGCTGGACATGGACTTCGTGCAGGACAGCGTCGTCGCGGTCGATGGCGAGCGGGGCGTGCTGCGCACCGCCGCAGAGCACGTGCTGCCCTACGACGCGCTCGTGATCGCCGTCGGCGCAAGTACCGGGGAGGCACTCGCCAACGCCGTCACGGTGGACATCCCGCGCACCCACAGCAGCCTGCGCGGGCTGATCGAAGAGCTCGAGGGCGGCAGCGTGCGCAGCGTCGCCTTCGTCGCGCCAAGCCCGACCTGGCCGCTGCCGGTGTACGAGCTCGCGCTGCTGCTGCGCGAGCATGCCCGCGAGGGCGAGATCGACGTCGAGCTGACGATCATCACAGCGGAAACGGGGCCGCTCGCGGTGTTCGGTGACGCCGTCAGCGCCGCGGTGACCGAGATCCTGCAGCGGGCGGCCATCGCGATCATCGCCGGCGCCGAGGTCACGGAGTCCGCGGGCGAGCTGATCCTGCGGCCGGGTGGTCAGAGCCTGCGGTTCGACCGTGTGCTGGCGCTGCCGCGACTGCGGGGCCCGGGGATCGAGGGTCTGCCGGCGGATGCGGACGGCTTCCTGCCGGTGACGGAGCTCGGCGAGCTGGTTGGCATGGCGCGCGTGTTCGCCGTTGGCGACGCCACCGACTTCCCGGTCAAGTACGGCGCAATCGCCGCGGAGCAGGCCGACATCGTGGCGGCCGCGATCGCGGCGGCGGCGGGCGCGAGGGTGACGCTGCCGGAGTTCGACGGGATCGTGCACGGCTTCCTGCTGCTTGGCCGCCGGCAGCCGCGGCTTCACTTCAGCGCCCGAATCGAGGGCGGCGTCGCGCGCGAGTCGCGGACCAGCGACACGCCGACACACGCCCCCGAGGCGAAGGTCGCGGCGCAGTACCTCGGGCCCTACCTGGACGAGCTGTGGGCGTCGGGGGCGCGCTGGCTGACCGGCCCGTGGACCGGCGGCGATTCGGCCGGCGGCGATCCGCTCTAGCGGCGACCCGGCGACCCGGCGGGCCGCGCTCGCCCGCGTGTGCGAGGATCGTCCGCTACCCGCCAGGCGCGGGTGATCGACCACGACCGAGGAGACGAACGAGATGGCATATGGCGTCGTACACAAGTTTGCGGGCGGTACGAAGGAGCAGTACGACGCATCGGTGGCGGCCGTTCATCCAAGCGATGGAAGCCTGCCCGCCGGTCAGATTCTTCACATCGCCGGCCCCTCGGCCGACGGTTGGACGATCGTGGCAGTGCACGAATCGAAGGAGAGCTGGGAGCGCTTCCGCGACGATGAGCTGAGGCCGAGGATGAGCGCCGGCATCGAGGGCGGCTTCACCGCGCCGCCGGCCGAGACGACCTTCGAGGTTTACAACCAGAGCTCGTCCTGATCGGGATCACGGCGGGCCGGCGGCTCCGCGATGCTTGTGCCGCGGGGAGCCGCCGGGCGTCGCGGCGCACGGCACGGCGTAGCATGGGTTGCGCCCCCGATGACCTCCCACCCTGACCAAGGCGAGCGTGCGCCGGCCGTCCGTGATCGCGCGCCGGGTCGCCAGCGGGACACCGAGGGCGCGCCGAGCGTGCCGGCCCAGGCGCGCGGAGAGCTCCTCGCGCTGAAATCCGGGGGCCAGTTCGTGTGCACGCGGCCGGACGGCAGCATCCGTCCCGCCCTCGCCTCGGGGGAGGGCTTCTACGCCGCGGACACCAGGCATCTTTCGGAGCTGCGGCTCACGATCGGCGGCATCGCGCCGGTGCTGCTCTCGTCGGCGATGGAGTCCGGGCATCACGCGCTGATCAACGCCACCAACCCGGTGCTGGCGGACGGCGCTTCGCCGGTGCCCCAGGACACGCTCAACCTGCGCCAGACGATCCTCGTCGCAGACTGCCTCTACTACGGGGTCGTCGTGCGCAGCTTCCATGCCGGCGCCGTCGCGACAGAGGTCGCGGTGTCGCTGGAGGCCGACTTTGCTGACGTGTTCGAGGTCCGGGGGGTGGCGCGGCGCACGGGCGAGCGGCTCGTGCCCGTCGCCTGCGCGGGCGACCAGCTGCGCTTCGGCTGCGTCGCGGTGGACGGACGGCGCCGCGAGACGCTCGTCGAGCTGCGCCCGGCGCCGAGCCGCGTGGAGATCGACGGCGATCGCGCGCGCGTCGCCTGGGACGTGGCGCTCGCCGCGGGCGCGGAGTTCGAGCTGCAGCTGACCGTGCGGCCGGTGGGCGCCGGCCTGGAAAACGCCGCGCCGCCCACGCTCGAGGAGAGCGCGGCGCGACTCGCGGCGGACGACGAGGCGTGGGTGGCGGCGTGCGCGCGTGTCACGAGCGACAACGAGCTGTTCGATGCGCTGATCGACGCGTCCGTGCGTGACCTCCACGCACTGATGATGCCGGCGGGCGGCAGCGAGCTGCCAGCCGCCGGGATCCCCTGGTACGTGGCGCCGTTCGGGCGCGACTCGCTGCTCAGCGCCTGCGAGACCCTGATGATCAACCCCGACCTGGCACGCGGCACGCTGCTCGCCCTCGCGGGCCTTCAGGCTGACACCGACGAGGCGTGGCGGGACGCCGAGCCGGGCAAGATCCTGCACGAGCTGCGCACCGGGGAGCTCGCGCGGACGGGTCAGATCCCGCACACCCCCTACTACGGAACCGTCGACGCGACGCCGCTGTTCCTGATGGTCGCCGGCGGCTACTACCGCTGGACGCTCGACCTCGACACGATGAGGCGGCTCGCGCCGGCGCTGGAAGCCGCACTGGGCTGGATCGACGAGTGGGGGGACCGCGACAAAGACGGGTTCGTCGAGTACGAGCGCCGCTCGCCGGCGGGGCTGCGCAACCAGGGCTGGAAGGACTCCGACGACGCGATCATGCACGCAGACGGCTCGCTCGCGCAGGGCCCGATCGCGCTAGTGGAGGTTCAGGGCTACGTGTACGAGGCGAAGCTGCGAATCGCGGACGTCTACGACGCGCTCGGCGAGAACGCGCGGGCCGCGGCGCTGCGCAGCGAGGCCGCCGCGCTGCGCGTCGCGTTCAACGAGGCGTTCTGGATGGCCGACGAGGGCTATTTCGCGCTCGCGCTCGACGGCGCGAAGAACCAGGTTGGCGCGGTCACCTCCAACCCCGCGCACTGCCTCTACTGCGGGATTGTCGACGATGAGAAGGCGCTGGCGGTCGCGGAGCGGCTGATGGCCGCCGACATGTTCTCCGGCTGGGGTATCCGAACGCTCTCGAGCCAGTCGCCCGCCTACAACCCGATGAGCTATCACAACGGCTCGATCTGGCCGCACGACAACGCGATCGCCGCGGCGGGGCTCAAGCGCTACGGCTTCGACGCCGCGACGAGCCGGATCGCCGCCAGCCTGTTCGATGTGGCCTCGGCGGCTCGCGACTCCCGCCTGCCTGAGCTCTTCTGCGGCTTTGGCCGCGGCGAATCGCGGTCGATCGTCGCCTACCCGGTCGCGTGCATTCCGCAGGCGTGGGCGGCCGCGGCGCCGTTCATGCTGCTCCAGGCGCTGCTGGGGATCTCCGCCCACGCGCCCGAGAACCGCCTGACCGTCGACCGGCCGCGACTCCCGGACTGGCTCGGCAACGTCGAGCTTCGCAACATCCGCGTCGGCGCCGCCACGGTGAGCCTCGCGTTCAGCTACAGCGCGTCCGGGGCCACCGGCTTCTCCCTGCTCGAGCAGCACGGTGACGTCCGGGTGACGATGTCGGCGTGATCGGACCCGCGCTCCCGTTCGAACAGGTCACGCTCGCCACGCCCACCGAGCGATGACCCCGCCCGCCATGGCTGTCGACGGTCCCCGCTATGAGGCGCTGATCTTCGACTGGGACGGCACCGCCGTCCCCGACCGCTCGGCCGACGCCTCGCACCTGCGGGCGCTGGTCGCCGACGCGTCCCGGCTGGGGCTCGACCTGGCGGTCGTGACCGGCACGCATGTGGAGAACGTCGACGAGCAGCTCGCGGTGCGGCCCGACGGCGCCGGTGAGCTGCACATGCTCGTGAACCGCGGCTCGGAGGTGTTTCGCGTCGATCCGCAGGGGCTGGTGCTGATCGAGCGCCGGACCGCCTCGCCGCAGGAGGACGCGGCGCTCGACGCCGCCGCCGCGCTGACCGTCGAGCGGCTCGCGCAACAGGGCCTCGAAGCCCGCGTCGTCTCGCAGCGGCTCAACCGTCGCAAGATCGACCTGATCCCCGAGCCCGCCTGGGCCGACCCGCCGAAGGCGCGGATCGACGAGCTGCTCGCCGCGGTCGAAGCGCGGTTGGCGGAGCACCACATCCAGGGCCTGGTCGCCGCCGTCACGCTGGCCGAGCAGGCCGCCGCCGACGCCGGGCTGGCGCACGCGCGGGTGACCAGCGACGCCAAGCACATCGAGATCGGCCTGACCGACAAGACCGACTCGGCCCGCTGGTGGTTCGACCATCTCTGGCGCCGGGGAATCGCACCGGAGCAGGTGCTGGTCGTGGGGGATGAGCTTGGACCGCTCGGCGGCCTGCCGGGCAGCGACTCGATGCTGCTGGTTGGGGTCGGCGCGCGCGCGGCCGCGGTGTCGGTGGGCGTCGAGCCCGGCGGCGTGCCGCCCGGGGTGACGTTGCGAGGCGGGGGGCCGGCGGAGTTCGCGCGGCTGCTCGAGCGCCAGCTCGCGCTGCGCCGGGTCGGCGCGATGCCGTCGGTCAGCGCGGACGCACGCTGGACGCTCACGATCGACGGCAACGACGCCGCCCACGAGCAGGCCCGCGAGTCGATGCTCTCGCTGGTCGACGGGCGCATGGGAACGCGCGGCAGCCTCGTCGCGCCGAACGGAGCTTCGTCACCGGCTGTCCTGCTCGCCGGCGCGTATCGCGGCGAGGGCGAGGAGTCCGCGTTGCAGCCCGCGCCGCTGTGGAACCGGCTCTCCCTGCGGACCCGCGACAGCGGTCCGCCGACCCGCGTGCTCGACCTTCACGCCGGCCTGCTGCGGCAGACCTTCCCGGGCGAGGCCGACGTGCTCCAGTTCTCCTCGCTGGCGCGCCCCGGGGTCGCCGTGCTGCGAGCGCTCGGGCGCCGCCAGCCACTGGAGCGCAGCTCGGCGCTGGTTGTGCCGGCCGACGCCGGAGCCGAGGTCTCGCTCGATCCCGAGCGGACGCTGATGCGGGTCGAACTGCCGGACGGCGCGGTCGAGGTGGCCGCGACACAGACCGTCGAGCGACGCGGCGAGGGCGCACTGCTGGAACGCATCGTCGCCTACACCCGGACCGCCGCGCAGCCTGCGGACGAAGCGGCCGGAGCGGCCCCGCTGCTCGCGTCCGCTGTGGCCGCCGGGCGCGAAGCGCTGCTGATCGAACACCGCTGCGCCTGGGCGGCACGCTGGGAGCGCGGCGACGTGCGAATCGAGGGCGACCCGGGGCTGCAGCGCGCCGTACGTCTCGCGCTTTACCACCTGATGGGGTCAGCGGCTGACAGCGGCGAAGCCGCGATCGGCGCCCGCAGCCTGACCGGCCCGGGCTACCGCGGACACGTGTTCTGGGACGCCGACGTGTTCGTTGTTCCCTTCCTCGCCGCGACACACCCCGCGGCGGCGCGGGCCGCGCTCGAGTACCGCGTGCGCCGCCTCGGGGCGTCGCTCGAGGCGGCGCGCGCGTGTGGGCGCGCCGGCGCCCGCTTCGCCTGGGAGTCGGCGGCGACCGGATTCGACGTCACGCCGAAGGTCGCCCGCGACCGCGCCGGACACGAGGTGGAGATCCTGACCGGCGAGCACGAGGAGCACATCGTCGCCGACGTCGCCTGGGCCTGCGCCTGCTACGTCGACTGGTCCGCGGACGAAGAGTTCCGCCGCGGGCCCGGCCGGCGCCTGGTCGTCGAGACGGCGCGCTACTGGGCCTCGCGCCTGGAGTGGGACGACGACGGACGGGCGCACATCCGCGGCGTGATCGGCCCGGACGAGTACCACGAGATGGTCGACGACAACGCGTACACCAACGTGATGGCCCGCTGGAACCTTCGCCACGCGTTCGGTGAGACCACCGACGCCGACGTGGAGAACGCCGAACGGGCGAGTTGGCTGGCGGCCGCCGACGCGCTGGTCGATGGCCTGTCGGCCGGCGGCCTCTACGAGGAGTTCGCCGGCTTCTTCGAACTCGAGCCGGTCGTCATCGCGGAGCTCGCACCGCGCCGCCCGATCGCGGCCGACCTGCTGCTCGGGCGCGAGCGGGTCGAGCAGGGGCAGGTGGTCAAACAGGCCGACGTGCTGATGCTCCACCACCTCGTCCCGGAGGAGCTCGCGGCCGGGTCGCTGTCGGCCAACCTGGCCTACTACGAGCCGCGCACCGCCCACGGCAGCTCGCTCTCCCCGGGCGTCCATGCTGCGCTGTTCGCGCGCGACGGCAACATGCGACAGGCGCTCGAGGCGCTGGCACTCACCGCGCGCATCGATCTGGACGACATCTCCGACTCGACCGCGGGCGGCGTCCACATCGCGGCGATGGCGAGCCTCTGGCAGGCGGTCGTGATGGGCTTCGCCGGCGTGCGCCCGCGCGGCAGCGAGCTGCTGCTGGACCCGCACCTGCCCGGATCGTGGGACGTGCTGGAATTCCCGGTGATCTTCAAGGGCGCCATGCTCACGATCACGATCACCCCGGACGAGACCCGGGTTCGCAGCGACCGGTCCACACGGGTGAACTTCGCGGGCCGCGGGAGCACCGAGATCGGTGTAGGCGAAACGACGTTCGCGACGCCGGGAGCCGCGCGGTGAGAGTGATCGTGGCAGCGCTCGGCGACGACGCCGCTGCCCCCGGCGTGGTCGCCGCCGCGGCCGCTGTCGGGCGGCTCTTCGCAGCGGAGGTCGAGCTGGTCAACGTGCGCGAGGATGGCCCGCCCGCTGCCGCCGAGGCGGCCGCGGCAGCCGCCGGGCTGACCCTGGCCACGCTCCCGGGCGACCCCTACAGCGCGCTCAGCGCGGCCGCCGAGCGCGAGGACGTGGTGGCGCTGGTCCTGGCGGCCGACGGAGCACCGAAGGCCGGGCATCGGCTGTCGCACATCACGCGGCAGCTGATCACGTCGGTGTCGAAGCCGGTCGTCGTCGTGCCCGCCGGCTACGCAGCGAGCGGCAGGATCGCGCGAGTGCTGGTGCCGCTCGACGGGACGCCGGCGAGCGCGGCCGCACTGCGCGGAACCGTCGAGATGGCGGCGGAGGCGGAGGTCGAGGTCGTGCTGGTCCACGTGCTGGACGTCTCGAACCTGCCGGCGTTCGGCGACCAGGTCGCCCACGAGGTGAGGACCTGGAGCGACGCCTTCATCGCCCGCAACGCGCCGACCGCCCACGGCGCGCGGCTCGAGCTGCGGGTCGGCCGCCCAGCGGCCGGGATCGAAGAGGCGCTGCAGGAAAGCCAGGCCGACCTCCTCGCGCTGGGCTGGAGCCGCGAGCTGACGGAGGGCCGCGCTGCCGTGGTCAGCGAGTTGCTCGCCGCCGCCGGCGTGCCGGTGCTGCTGACGGCGGCCACGGTGAGCAGCGGCTAGCGCCCGACCGCCGGCGTCGGTTAGGAGAGCGCCGTTTCGACGTGCGGTGCGGCGCGGCGGCCGGCAAGCACACGGCGGAAAACGCGCTCATAGCCGGCCGCCGAAATGTGCATGTCGTAGCGGTCAGCAGCGGTGGCGCGGCAGAGATCGGGATCGATCGAGCCGACGTGTTTGATCGCGCGCGCCATCTCGAGCTCGTCGTCGACGAGCATGCCGTTGCGGCCGTGGATGACGATCTCGGTCGCCGCGCCCTCGGGGAAGGCGATCACCGGCGTACCGCAGGCGAGCGCCTCGACCATCACCATCCCGAACGGCTCGCGCCAGCGGATCGGCATCAGCAGTGCGGCGGCGTTCGCGAACAGGGCCTGCTTCGCGGCCAAGCCGACCTCGCCGACGTAGCGCACATGACGGCCGTCGATCCGCGGCTCCACCTGCTCGCGGAAATAGTCCTCCTGGCCGGGCTGCACCGGCCCGGCGAGCACGAGCTCCCGGCCCGCGAGGCGAGCTGCCTCGATCGCGCGGTGGGCCCCCTTGATCGGGTCCATCCGCCCGATCCACAGCAGATAGCGCTTCTTCCTCCGCGTCAGTGGCCAGCGCTCGACGGCGATCGGGTTCGGCACGACCGCGCCGACCTGCACGCCCGCGGGAGCGCTCGCCGCCTGCGTGTGGCTGATCGCCACCAGCTCGGCCTTGTGCCCGTGGCGGAGGTAGAACGGCTCGGTGTCGGCGGCGAACGGCCCGTGCAGCGTGTGCACAACCGGGGCGCCAACACGGTCGGCCATCGCCAGGGCCGTGAAGCCCGAGTGGTCGTGCACGATGTCGAACGCCCGGCCCCGGTCGGCGGCCCAGTCGATCTCGCCCCACGCCCAGGCGATGTGGTCGGACTCGTGCAGAGCCGAGCCGATCTCGTCCGGGTGGGCGGCGTCGAGCGGGTTTCGCACCGTCGCCGCCGTCGAACACGATCCGGGCGCTGCGAACAGCGTCACCTCGTGGCCGCGCATGACCAGCGCCTCGCACAGCAAATCCACGACTGACTCGATGCCGCCGTAGCCGGGCGGGGGCACCGCGATCCACGGTGGCGCGATCACCGCGACCCGCAGCCGATCGTGGCCGCCGGTGTCGCGAAGCAGACGCAGCGAGGAGACGCGGCCACCCGCCGTGTGGACGAGCCTGGGGGCGGGCGCGCTGCTCATCGCGAGCTTCCCGGCGTCATCGGCGCAGTTTCGAGTTATCGCCGGCGCCGCGCATCCGCATTACGTACCCCCATTTGCCTGCGGCAAACTACGGATTGTGCGCGCAATTGCTCGAAAAAGGCGTGCTTTTGCGGGCGAAAGCGCGGGGCCGGGCCACCGTCCGCCACGGCCGCGTCGCCGGCACGCCGAGCGGGGACCGTTTCAGTCGCGGTCGTTATCGTCGGGGTTGCGCGGCGCCCCGGCGCGGAGCCGGGAGCCTGCACCGCGTTCACAGCCCAAAGGAGGAGCGTCGTGGAGTATCGCCAACTCGGAGCCAGCGGCCTGCGCGTATCGGCGCTGTCGCTCGGGACGATGACATTCGGTGGTCGCGGCAAGTTCGCGCTGGTCGGCGACACCGGCACCGCTGCCGCGGCCCGCCAGCTCGACATGGTCCTCGACGCGGGCGTCAACCTGATCGACACGGCCGACGTCTACTCGGGCGGCCTGGCCGAGGAGATCCTCGGCGACGCGCTCGCCGGCCGCCGGGACCGCCTGCTGATCGCGAGCAAGGCGCGCTTTCCGATGGGCGCCGGCGCCAACGACGCCGGGCTCTCGCGCCACCATCTGATCGCGGCCTGTGAGGCGAGCCTGCGCAGGCTGCGAGTGGATCACATCGACCTCTTCCAGGTGCACTCGTGGGACGGCCAGACTCCGCTCGAGGAGACCGCGCGAGCGCTCGATGAGCTCGTGCGCTCGGGCAAGGTCCGCTACATCGGCGCGTCCAACCATTCCGGCTGGCACCTGCTGAAGGCGCTCGGCGTGCAGCATGCGCTGGGGCTTCACCACTATGTCTCCGAGCAGATCTACTACTCACTGCAGGAGCGCTCGGTCGAGTACGAGCTGATCCCGGCGGCGCTCGACCAGGGCCTCGGGGTGCTTGTCTGGAGCCCGCTCGCCGGCGGGCTGCTGAGCGGGAAATACAGGCGGGGCGTGGATCCTCCTGCCGGCGCGCGCCAGCTGAGCGACTGGGGCGAGCCGCCGGTCTACGACCAGGAGAAGCTCCACGACACGGTCGAGGTGATCGTGGAGGTCGCGCAGGAACACGGCGTATCCGCCTCGCAGGTCGCGCTCGCCTGGCTGCTGGGCCGCCCGGCGGTCAGCTCGGTGATCGTCGGCGCACGCACCGACGAGCAGCTGGCCGACAATCTCGCGGCCGCGCAGCTCGAGTTGAGCGCCGACCAGCGCCGGCGCCTTGACGAGGTGAGCGCGCCGCGGATGATCTACCCGTACTGGCACCAGCGCGCCACCGCGAGCGACCGGCTGAGCCCGGCCGACCTCTCGCTGCTCGGGCCGCGGCCGGGCTGATCGCGCCCGCGCCGTTGCGGCGCCGGCGGCTGCTCGGCGCCGCCTGAGCGGCCGCTGTTCTCGCGATTTTCACCGGCTGTTCACGCGATGGACACGTCTCGGCGCCGGCCGCGCCTGAGGCGGTCGACGTTCTCGCGATCTTCACCCGCTGGTCACCGGATCTACACCTGTCCTCGCGGAGCGGCGCCGAGACTCGGGGTCCCGAACACCACGTGCGAGAACGGAGATGAACCCCGCGATGAACGCTAAACGCCTTGGCCGCATGGCACGCCTAGTCCAATCCCGCAAGCCGGTCGCGCCCGGGCGCAGGTCGCAGGGGCGCCGGCGGACGCTCGCCGCGATCATCACGGCGGTCGTCGTGGCCGCGGTCGTCGTCCCAATCGCCGCCTCCTCAGGGGCGACGAACAAGCACTGGTTCATCGGCAACCAGGACGGACTGGGAATCCAGCCCGGGAAGATCAAGCACGTCTGGCTGATCATCCTCGAGAACAAGTCCTACGACGCGACGTTCACCGGCCTCAACAACAACACCTACCTGTGGCAGACGCTGCCGGCGCAGGGAGTCCTGCTGAAGAACTACTACGGCACGGGACACTTCAGCCTCGACAACTACATCTCACTCGTCAGTGGCCAGGCCACGCAGCCCGACACGCAGGCCGATTGCCCGGATTACACCGCCTTCACCGGCACCGTCGACACGACCGGCTCGCTGTTCTCGAACCCGAATTTCGGGCAGCTCGTTTCGGCCGCCGGCCCGAACGCGGAGGCCGGCACCAACGGCTGCGTCTATCCGGCGAGCGTGCCGACGCTGTTCAACCAGCTCGACGCGGCGCACGTCAGCTGGAAGGGCTACTCCCAGGACCTCGGCAACCCCGACACCGCGCCGCCGGCCCACGCCGTCGGCGGCACCGCGCAGCCGTGGCTCGACTGCGGCGCGCCGTACGCGACGCCGAGCAGCTCGCCGACGACCACAGGTGGAGCGCCCAACACCGCACAGCCGAACCCGGGCAGCGCGAACGCGACCGACCAGTATGTGCCCAAGCACTTCCCGTTCCCGTGGTTCGAGTCGATCCTGCAGTCAGGCGACTGCAACGCGGCCCACATCGCCAACCTGTTCGACCCGACGGACGGGCTCTACCACGACCTGCAGAGCGAGTCGACGACGCCCGCCTTCAGCTGGATCTCGCCGAATAACTGCAGCGACGCCCACGACGCGGTCTGCAAGGGCAACAATCTCTCGGGCGGGTTCTCGGACCCGAACACGCCGAATGCGCCGCTGAACCACACCGGCGGGCTGTACGCGGCCGACCTCTTCCTCGAGCACATCGTGCCCGAGATCGAGGCCTCGCCGGCGTTCAAGGACGGCGGGCTGATCGACATCACCTTCGACGAGGCCTTCCCGCCGTTCACCTACACCGGTAACAGCTTCTCCAACTCGACGATCGTGTCGCCGGACGCCGCGACCTCGGTCGCCTCCGACACGGCCGGCGAGACGCTCTACGGTCACAGCGTCAACTTCGAGCCGACCGGCCCGAACACGCCGCTGGCCAAGGACTCGAGCGGCAACGAGCTATACCCCGGGCCGGGCGACAACGCCTACATCGACCGTCCCAGCGACTGCGTCGCGCAGACGGTCCCGTCGCTGCCGTCCACCTCCTGCCTGCTCGGCGGCGGTAGCAACGTCCCGGGCGCCCGGACCGACGCCGCGGCGACGGCCGCCTCAGGTGCTGCGACTATCATCGACCCGTCGATCGTGGCGACTGACGCGGGCCGTTCGGTGACCGGCACGGGCATCCCGCCAGGTGCGTTCGTCGGCCAGGTCACCGATTCACCGACGGTGCCGGCCAGCGCGGCCGATCCCGCCGACGTCGGCTACTTCACGCTCGTGAACTCGACGGGTGTGGCGCTGGATACATCGGCTGCGGTCAGCGGCGTCACGCTCGGGGCGCGCACGCCGACCACCGACCCGTTGTATGACGCGACCGATGCCACCACCGGCGGCGGCGACACCGGAAGCGTGCTGATCAGCCCCTACATCAGGCCCGGGAGCGTCAGCGAGGTCTACTACAACCACTACAGCTGGCTGCGCACGATGGAGGACCTCTTCCAGGTCGCCAAGGCGTCGCCCGGCCTCGACGGCGCAGGGCACATCGGCTACGCCGCCCAGCCCGGCCTCGCGCCGTTCGGCCCCGACGTGTTCAACTACCCGTGGGGACATCCATAAGCGGGCAGAGCCCATCGATCCCCGGTCCCCCCGAACCGGGGGCCGTGGCAGCCGCGGGGCGGCGGGCGCAGCCGTCGTCTCGTGCGGGGAGCCGGGCCATCTGGCCCGGCTCCCGCCGTGCCGCGGCCGCCGGGCTCGCGTGCGTGTTCGTCGCGGCCGCTGCAGTGTCGGCCGTCCTGCTGCTGCGAGGCGGCGGCGGACAGCCCGCGGCGGCGGCGACCACCAGGTACGGGCAGATTCCGAGCTGGCTGCCACAGCCGAAGGTCCAGGTCGGCCGGCTGGCTCGAGCGAGCTCGGCCCATCCGTGGCTGGCGATCGAGGGCGACACGGTGTCTGTTCGCCTCGCCCGCGGGCGGGTTCTGGCGACGACCGTCGGGCCGGTCGTACCGGAGGAGGGCCGTTTTCCAGTCCCCGCCACGAGTCCCTGTCGCTTCACGATCACGTTCACGGCGGCCACCGGATCGGTTCCGCTGCGCGCAGGCGCCTTCACGATCCTCGACGAGCTCAGCCACCTGCACGATCCGCGCGTGACGCTCGCCGGCGGCGGTCCGATCCCGCGCGCGGTTGCGCCGGGTCACACCGTCACACTCAGCGTCAGCGACATCCTGCCGACCGGCAACGGGCAGCTGCGGTGGGCGCCCGAGGGATCGAAGCCGATCGTCTCGTGGGATTTCGACGTCGAGATCGACTGAGGGGTACCGAGGTGCCCTCACACTGACACAGGGCCGCAGGCCGATGACGCCAGCGCCCGCTCTTGTGCGCCGCTCAGGGGATGCCGATACTCCGCGGTGCGCCACCTGCGACGGAACCTTCTCGTAGCGCTCCCCATCGCGGTGATCGTTGGCGGCTTCCCGGGACTGGCACTCGGCCTGGGCTTCGTCGAGTGGACGCATCACGACGCGGCGACAACCAGAAACGCCGCCGGGACCGAGCTGGTTGCGCGGGTCATCGCGGCGTATCAACACGTCCCCGGCGCTGTCGTCATCGACCGCGGCGACGGCGAGACCGTGACGTTCACGCAGATCCTCAAAGCCGAGAAGGTTCTCGGTGAGCAAGCCGCTGCAACGCTGGACGGGAAGACCACCGTACTCGTGTCGCGGACCGGGCCGCCGACATTCGAAAAGGCGCCGGGCACGTCGTGCTGGCGTCTTCTCCCACGGACCTCAGGGCAGAACCTGACCGATGTGGGGCAACCGTTCTTGACCCACGCCCTGACGCTGCCGGGCATCGCGATCGGCGCGCCGCGCCAGACCGCCACTGGCTGGGCCGTCACGGCGGTGCAGGATGGGACGACCGTGACGTTCACGGTCACGCATTCGATGCTGCTGCAGAGCATGGTGCTCGTTCGCTCCGGCCAGAGGGCAGAGGTCAGCATCGAGAACCTGAAGCGCACGCCCACCCTGGCGACGCCGGCTCCCCGCTGCTAGACGCCCTGGCGGAGTCCGCGTCCTTGCCGCTCGGTGGTGGCTGCTGCGTGATCCCAGCGGGGCTCAGCCGGTCTTGACGTCTCCGCGGCGTACCCTTGCTCGCTCCAACCCACCCAAACAAAAAGCCCCGGTTTACGGGGCTTTTTCGAAGCGGATGAAGGGACTCGAACCCTCGACCTTCTGCATGGCAAGCAGACGCTCTAGCCAACTGAGCTACATCCGCGGGAGCGCCAGTATAGATCGGTCGCGGCGATCACGCGAGGGGCGGGCGTGAGCTGGCGGGCGCACACGTGGCGCCCGGTGGTTGGTCGCAGCCGGCTGATCGCCGAGGCGGCCGACCGCGGCCCCCGGCTCGCGCCGGGGACCGCTCATGCGCCGGTCAGCTGCCGGTCGTGTTGGGGGGCGCTGCGTTGGGCCCGCCGCCGGTGCTCGTGCCGGACATGTTCGGACAGTGATGTGCGCTCGGGGCGGCCGCGCCGGCGGCGCCGGTCGCCCCGCTCGAGCCGGTGTTCGAGCCCGTGTTGCTCTGCGCGGTCGAGCTGTAGGTCGAGGTCGAGCTCGAGGTCGTGGTGGCCGGGGTCGTGGACGTCGTGCTGCTCGAGGCCGCATGGGCGACCGTGGCGCCGGCGATCGCTCCTGCGACGCCGAGCACGGCGAGCGCACTCAGCATGCGTGGTCGCATCGTGGTGTGCCTCCTTTGCGTTCGGTTGATGCGCTCCAGTCAACGCGTCGGCGCTAAAGGGACACTCATGTCGGCCTGAGATTCGGCCGGGGATCGGCGGCGCCGCGGCACACACGATTCTCAGCTTCGCCAAAGCTTCGCGAAAACGCGGGCTGCGAAGCTGTGCTGCGATGGCGTTCCTCCGCCGCGTCTTCGAGCCGCAGCCGGCCGGTCCGAGCACCGCCGGCGAGCTGGGCGCGCCGCGGGGCGCGACGATCGGCCGCCGGGCCGCCGGCGCGCTCGCGGCCGTGCGACGCGCCCCTGAAATCGTCGGGCTGATCGGCGTCGCCGCGCTGCTGAACCTGTGGGCGCTAGGGCGAAACGGCTGGGCCAACACGTACTACTCGGCGGCGGTGCGCTCGATGGCGGTCAGCTGGCACGACTTCCTCTACGCCTCGATGGATCGCAGCGGCGTGATGACCGTCGACAAACCGCCGCTGTCGCTGTGGGTGCAGTCGCTCTCGGTGCGCCTGTTCGGCTTCCACCCGCTGGCGATCCTCGTGCCGCAGGCACTGATCGGTATCGCGACCGTGGTGCTCGTCTACGACCTCGTGCGCCGGCGCTTCGGACGGATCGGCGGCTTCGTCGCCGGACTCGCGCTGGCGACGACGCCGATCGCGGTCGCGATGTCGCGCGACAACAACCCCGACGCGCTGCTCGCGCTCTGCTGCGTGGCCGCCGTCTGGTTCGCCGTGCGCGGGTTCGAGGACGGGCGCACCCGCTGGCTCGTGCTGGCCGGGATCGCGGTCGGGCTGGGCTTCGAGACGAAGATGCTCGTCGCGTTCGTCGTCGTCCCCGCGATCGTGCTCGCCTGGCTGTGGATCGCGCCGCGCGGTCGTCTCGCCGCGATCCGCCAGCTGCTCGCCGGCGGAGCGGCGATGATCGTCGTCGCGGGGGCGTGGCCGCTGCTCGTGATGCTCACGCCGGCGAGCGACCGCCCGTGGATCTCGGGCACCTCCGACAACAGCATCCTGTCGCTGATCTTCGGCTACAACGGCCTCGGGCGCGTGACCGGGCAGAACGGCGGTCCCGGCGGCGGCGCGAACGGCGCCTTCGCGCAGGGCACCGGACCGTTTCGCCTGCTCAACGCCTCGCTCGGCGGACAGGACGGCTGGCTGCTCGGCCTGGCGATCGCCGGCGCCGTCGTGATCGCACTGGCGTGCCGGGCGCGCCGGCGCGATCCGCGCACGGCGTGGCTCGTCGTCGTCGGCGGCTCGTTCCTCGTCACCGCCGTGCTGTTCAGCTACGCGCACGGGATCTTCCACCCCTACTACGTGTTGCTGCTCGCGCCGTTCACGGCGGCGCTGGCCGGCGCCGGCGTGGCCGCCGTCCTGCGGCGCGAGCTGCCGCTAGCGCTCGCCGGCACGTTCGTGCTGGCGGCCGGCGTGATCTGCGAGTTCGTCGTGCTGCACGATTACACCGGCCAGCTCAGCTGGCTGCGCGTCGTGTTGCCGCTGATCTGCGCCGGCGCGGCCGGCGCGCTGTTCGTCCTGGGCCGCGAGCGTGCGCGCGCCTGGGCGATCGGCGCGGGCGTCGCCGCGCTGCTGATCGCACCGGCGATCTGGGCGGTCGACACGCTCGGCTACGCCACCCAATCCACGTTCCCCGCCGGCGGCCCGCAGAGCGACAATACGGCCGCGCCGGTCGGCGGTGGCTTCCCGGGCGGCTTCGCGGGCGGCGGTTTCCGCATCCAGCCCGGGGTGACCATCCCGGGCGGGGCGCCCGGCGTGGGTGGCAGCGCCGGTCAGGCCGGCGGCGCGTCATCGTCGCCGCTGTTCGGCGGCGGGAACACGGGCACGACGCCCCGCCGCCGCCGCGCGTTCCTCGGACCCGGCGGATTCGGCGGCTTCGGATTCGGCGGCGGCGGTGGGCTGTCCGGCGCGGGCGACGCCTCGCTGCGCACGGCGGAGGCCTACGGGCGCTCGCACGGCGGCGGCACGATCGCGGTCGCCGCGCAGACGGACGCCGCCGCCGCGATTCTCGCCAACGGCGCCAACGTCGCCGGGATCGGCGGCTTCAGCGGCCAGGAGAGCGACCCCTCGATCGACTGGCTGGCCGGCGAGGTGGCCTCGGGGCGCATCCGCTGGGTCCTCGTCAGCGGCATCGTCCGCACCGGCGTCGGGGCTCGCCCCGGTGCGTCGGCGGCGCTGACCGCCGCGGAAGCCGCGTGCACGCCGGTGCGCGCGGTCGCCGCCGGTCTCTACGACTGCGCCGGCCGGGCCGCCGCGCTGCGCGCGCTCAGCTGAGCTTCGGGATCACGAGCACCGGGCGCCGGGCGTGGTGCACGACCGCGTTCGAGACGGACCCGAGCATCAGCGACTCGACCTTCGAGTGCCCGCGCGCTCCCACGACGATCAGCTCGGCCTCGAGCTGGTCGGCCATGTCGAGGATGCCGCGCCATGGGCCCGCGGCGGTGCGCTCGAGCCGGCCCTCCGCGGCGAAGCCGGCGTGGCGCGCGAGCGCGACGCCGTCCTCGAGGATGCGGTTCGCGCGCTCGAGGATCATCGACTCCAGTTCGGCGACCTGCGCGGGGTTCCAGGTCTGAAGCCCGCCGAAGGGATCGGTCGGGAGGAAGTCGACCGGCGGGTCCCAGACGTGGACGACGGTCGCGGGAACGTCACCGAGCAGCTCATGCGCTGTCGTGATCGCGTGCCCGGCGAGCTCCGAGCCGTCGTAGCAGAGCACGATCATCGAGGTGCGCGGCCGGCGGTTGTGGGCGTCTGTGCAGATCGCATGCGGGCAAGTCTATGCACTCACGCAAATCGTGTAACGGTGCGGCCGTTGTTACAGATTCAGCGGCGCGCCTCGCAACGCTCGTGTGACAAGTCCATCGCGCAACTCTCGTATGCTGCAGTCACATGGCACGTGTTGGCATCCTGACCGGCGGCGGGGACTGTCCTGGCCTCAACGCCGTGATCCGGGCGATCGTGCGCAGGGGATTGGACGATCCGCAGACGAGCTGTGTCGGCTTCCGCCACGGCTGGGCGGGTGTGATGAACGGGAACTCCTTCGAGCTGACCCGTGCCGTCACCGCCGGCATCCTTGGCCGCGGCGGCACGATCCTCGGCACCTCGCGCACGAACCCGTTCGCGAAGGGCGCCGACGGCAGCGACCAGATCCGGGCCACGCTCGCGGCGCAGGGCGTCGATGCGCTGATCGCGATCGGCGGCGACGACACGCTCAGCGTCGCCTCGCGCCTGGTCGAGGCCGGCGTCCCGGTGGTCGGCGTGCCGAAGACCATCGACAACGACCTCGGCGGCACCGAGCTGACCTTCGGCTTTCACACCGCGGTGCAGATCGCGACCGACGCGATCGACCGCCTGCGCACGACCGCCGAGTCGCATGACCGCGTGATCGTGGTCGAGGTGATGGGGCGCGAGGCCGGCTGGATCGCGACCTACGCCGGCATCGCCGCCGGCGCCGACGCGATCCTCGTCCCCGAGTGGCCGTATGACGTGGACGAGGTCTGCAAGCTGCTGTGGGCGCGCCACGCCAACGGCACGACTTATTCGATCGTCGTCGTCGCCGAGGGCGCGAAGCCCAAGGATGGCGACGAGAGCGTCACGCACGAGCACGTCGACGCCTTCGGTCACGCGCGTCTGGGCGGCGTGGCCGTCTCGCTCAGCGCCCAGATCGAAGAGCGCACCGGCTATGAGACGCGCTACACGATCCTCGGACACATCCAGCGCGGCGGCACCCCGACCGCGTTCGACCGCGTGCTCGCGACCCGCTTCGGCGTGGCCGCGATGGACGCGGTGCTGGCGGGGAAGTTCGGCCAGATGGTCGCGCTGCGCGCCGACGAGATCGTGCTGATGCCGTTGAGCGAGGCGACGAAGGCGCACAAGCTGCTCGACCCGCGGCTGTTCGAGATCGCCTCCGTCTTCTTCGGCTAGTGCAGCGGGCGCCGGGCCGCGCGCGGGCATGCAGCCGCTGATCGCGGCACTGGCGGAGCTGCTCGACGACGACTGCGTCAGCGCGCCGACGGCCGCGCAGCTGCAGGACAGTACGGAGGTCCGCGGGATCACGGCGAGGGCCGAGGCCTGGGTTGCGCCGCGCAGAACCGCAGAGGTCGCGCGCCTGCTCGCCTACTGCAACGAGCACGAGGTCGCCGTCACGGCGCGCGGAGGCGGGACCGGCTTCGCCGGCGGCGCGGTGCCGCTCGACGGCGGCGTGGTGCTCAGCCTCGAGCGCATGAACCGGGTGCGCTCGCTCGAGCCGGCGGCGTGGCGGATGTGCGTCGAGGCGGGCCTCACCACCGCACACGTGCGGCGGCTCGCACGCGAGAACGGGCTGCTCTTCCCGCCCGATCCGGGTGCCGGCGAGCTCTCGCAGATCGGCGGCAACATCGCCACCAACGCCGGCGGGCCGCACGCCTTCAAGTACGGCGTCACGGGGGCCTGGGTGAGCGGGCTCGAGGCGGTGCTGGCGGACGGCCGGGTGATCACGCTCGGCGGCGCGATCCGCAAGGACGTCGCGGGCTACGACCTGCGGAGCCTTCTGATCGGCTCGGAGGGGACGCTCGCGATCGTCACCGCCGCCTGGCTGCGGCTGATCCCCGCGCCGGAGGCCGCACTGCCGGTGGTGGCGGTGTTCGCCGACGCCGCCACCGGCGTCGAGGCGATCGAGCGGGTGGTTGGCAGCGGCCTCGCCGTCGCGGCCCTCGAATACCTGGACGCGGCCACGCTCGCGCTGGCGGCGCACGGCTTCCCCGGAACGCTGCCCGGCGGCGGCGGCTTCATGGTGATCGCCGAGGCCGACGGCTCGGCGGCGGAGGCGGCGCGGCTCGCCGGCGAGGTGGCGGAGGCGCTCGGCGAGGGCGCCGGCGTGCTGCTCGCGCCGCGCGAGCGCTCCGAGGTCGAGGCGCTGTGGCGCTGGCGTGACGGTGTCTCGCTCGCGGTCAGCGCGCACCTGGGGGGAAAGCTGAGCGAGGACATCGTCGTGCCGTTCGAGCGGCTGGGCGAAGCGGTCGCGGCGACGCTCGAGATCGGCGCGCGCCACGGCCTGCACGCGTGCAGCTGGGGACACGCCGGCGACGGGAACCTGCACGCCACGTTCCTGCTCGCCCCCGGCGACGCTGACGCGCTCGCGCGGGCGCAGGCGGCGGCACAGGAGCTGTTCGAGCTGGCGGTCGCGCTCGGCGGCTCGGTCAGCGGCGAGCACGGCCTCGGCTGGGTCAAGCGCGGCCAGCTCACCCGCCAGTGGCAGCCCGCGGCGCTCGACCTGCACGACGCCATCAAACGGATCTTCGACCCGCGCGGGATCCTCAACCCGGGCAAGAAGCTCAGCCGCGCCTGAACGGTCCGACGCGCGGCGCCGCGCCGCTCACCCCCCGCCGCTCCGCCCCACTTGACACATAGCAACACGATGTATAGTGTCACTCTGTATGAATGCCGAGGCGCTGAAGGGACACCTCGACGGCCTGATCCTGGCGACGCTCGCGAGCGGGCCGGCGCACGGCTACGCGATCGCGCAGACGCTGCGCGAGCGAAGCGACGGCGCCTTCGATCTGCCGGAGGGCACGCTCTACCCGGCGCTTCACCGGCTCGAGCGTGGCGGGCTGATCGCCAGCGAGTGGTCCACCCAGGCGGGTCGCCGCCGGCGCACCTACAAGCTGACGCGCACCGGCGCGAGAGCGCTTGGCGATCGGCGCAAGGAGTGGCGGCTCTTCGCCACCGCGGTCGAGGCGGTGCTGACGTGAGCTGGCTGCGCGAGTTCGAGGACGAGCTGAAGGCGCGCGCGATCCGCCCCGCGGCGCGCGAGCGGCTCGTGGCGGAGCTCGCCGACCACATCGCCTGCGAGCGGGGCGCGCCGACGCGGCTCGGCTCGCCGCGCGAGATCGCCGCCCAGTACGCCGACGAGCTGGCCGCGGACGGCGTCCGTCACGGCGCCGCCGCCACCTTCGCCGCGCTCAGCTGCGCCGCGCTCGCGCTGGCCGTCTCGCAGCTGACGCTCGGGCGCTTCGTCGGCTACCCGGGCTTCGACCACGGCTTCAGCACACCGCTCGCGCTGGTGGCGATCCTCGCGATCCTGATCGGACCGCAGGTCGCACTGGTCGGCGGCACGCTCGCCGCCTGGCGCGCGCTTCGCCGCCGCCGCGAGGCGGTCCTGCCGGCGGCAGAGGTCGCGCTGGTGCGCGCCCGCGCGCAGGTCGGTCTGGCCGCCGGCGCCGTCACCGCCGGGGGACTGCTGCTCTACACCGCCGACTTCATCGGCGTGCTCCCGGCCTGGTGGCTTGCGTTGAGCGGCGGGCTCGCGGCGGCCGCTATGGCCGCCCTGGTCGCGGCGCGGCAGGTCCTCGCCGGCAGCCGCGGAACCGTCGTGGCGGCCGGCGGCCCCGCCGGGGACATCTTCGACGACATCAGGCCGCTGCGGGCGCTGCGCGGCCATCCGCTGCTGCTGTGGCTCTCGGCGGCGCTGAGCTGCGGCGGCCTCGTGACGATCGCCGCATGGCACGCCGAGCACTCGCTCGTGGAGGGGTTGGAGCGCGGGCTCTTCGAGGCGGTGGCGCTCAGCATCGGCTTCGCCGCGCTGGGGCGAAAGATCGGTGCCCGGCGGTAGCCGGCCATAAAAGGAAACCTCGCGGCGCGCGACGCGGAGGAAGGGCCCGCACCCGCTACCGTTCGTGTGACATACGCGCGAACGTGAGGAGCGACGATGACGCTGCCGGTCGAGGGCTACCAGCTGAAGGGCATCTCGTCGAAGGCCTACGAGCACCCCGCGGACCGCGCGGCGACGGCCTCGCTGCAGTCGATCCCCTACCTCGATCGCGTCGTGCGCAAGCTGATCGAGCTGGGCTACGAGCGGGCGCTTCGCCAGGCCTACCTCGGCTCCTCGGTGCGGCTCGGCGAGGATCAGCTGCCGAAGGTCTGGCACTCGCACGCGCGCGCGTACAAGACGCTCGACCTCGAGCCGGTTCCCGACCTCTACCTGACGCAGTTCCCGGTCGCGAACGCGTCGACGATCGGCGCCGGGCGGCCGATCGTGGTGCTGCAGTCCGGGCTCGTCAAGCTGCTCGACGAGGAGCAGCTGTACGCCGTCTTCGCGCACGAGGCCGGGCACGTGCTCTCCGACCACGTGCTCTACGGCACGGCGCTGACGATCCTGACCAGCCTCAGCCGCCTGCCGGGGATCCCGCTGCCGCTGATGCCGCTGCGCGCCGCGCTGATGGAGTGGTACCGCTCCGCCGAGCTGAGCTGCGACCGCGCTGCCGCGCTCGTGACGCGCGACCCGCTGACCGTCTGCCGCGTGCTGATGGTGATCGCGGCCGGCGCCGAGGCCAAGCGCCTGGACCTCGACGTGTTCATGAAACAGGGGGAGGAGTACCGCGAGAAGGGCAGCGGGCTCGAGCGCCTCTCGCGCCTGCTGCTCGACCTCAATGTCACGCACCCGATGCCGGTGCGCCGCATCCACGAGC
>CAZABN010000013.1:0-32599 GCA_964483345.1 uncultured Solirubrobacteraceae bacterium | reverse complement strand
TCGATCCCGAGCGCCAGGGCGGCGCCTACCTGCTCGGCCTGCGCCAGCTCGGCGTCCTGGCCCACGGGAGCTTCACCCGCCACGGCATCGCGCGGGCGATCCTGCGGGCGCGGCGCGGCGCCGAGGAGGATCTGGTCGGGCGCACGCACCGGGCGCTCGAGGCCGCCGGGGCGCTGCGCCGCCACGATCTCCTGTCCGTGTCGGACGATACGGTGCTGAACGGAGATCCATGACCCGCGAACAGGTGCTCGACATGATCCGTGCGCATCTCGCCGACGAGCTCGAGCTCGACCCGGCGACGATCACGCCGGCGACCCGCTTTCGCGAGGACCTCTCGGCGGACTCGCTCGATCTCTACACGCTCGTGCAGGAGCTCGACGACACCTACGGCGTCAAGATCTCCGACGAGCAGGCGGCGACGCTCCTGACCGTCGAGTCGGCCATCGACTTCGTCCTCTCACACGCCGCTGACCGCTGAAGCGTCTACGCGAACTGCTCGAGGAGCTGCCGGAAGACCTCTACCGGCAGGTCTTCACGCACGCCTCGTGGACGGCGCGGCGCAGCGACTCCTACGCCCGGCTCGCGTTCCTCGGCGACAGCGTGCTCGCGCTGTCGGTCACCGCGCACCTCTACCCGCGGCTCGAGGCCGAGCAGTTCGGCGCCGGGCGCCTGACGAAGATCCGCGCCCAGGCGGTCTCGGGACCGGCCTGCCGCGCCGTGGCGGAACAGCTCGGGGTTGCGGATCTGCTGCGCGCGGCCGCCCCACCGGGGACGCCCGCCTCCGCGACCGCGGTGGTCGAGACAGAACGGGTGCTGGCGTCGGTGATCGAGGCCGTGATCGGCGCCTGCTATCTGAGCGCCGGCTTCGAGCGAACGTCGGCGGCGGTCGCGGAGGCCTTCGCCGAACAGATCGACGAGGCGCTGGAGCGCCCGGTCGACTTCAAGTCGGCGCTGCAGGAGCGGCTCGCCCAGGGCGGCGAGACGGTGCTCTACGAGGTCACCGAGCAGTCGGGGCCGCCCCACGACCGGACCTTCGCGGTGGTGGCGATGGTCGGCGCGAGCGTGGTGGCGCGCGGCTCGGGTCGCAGCAAGAAGCTCGCCGAGCAGGACGCCGCGCGGCGGGCGCTCGACGAGCTGGCCGCGCCGCCTCCGGCGTCGGCGCCCGAGGCACGCTGAGGACGCCGTGCATCTGAAGTCGATCACGATCAGGGGCTTCAAGTCCTTCCCCGACCGCACGCGGCTCGAGTTCGGCGAGGGGGTCAGCGTGATCGTCGGCCCCAACGGCTCGGGCAAGTCGAACATCACCGACGCGGTGCTGTGGGCGCTCGGTGAGCAGTCGCCGCTCGCGGTCCGCGGCCACTCGATGCAGGACGTCATCTTCGCCGGCGGGCGCGGCATCCAGGCGCGCAGCGAGGCCGAGGTGGAGCTGGTGCTCGACAACACCGATGCGACGATCGCCGACGGGGCCAGCGAGGTGTCGATCCTGCGCCGCTACAACCGCGCCGGCGAGGGGGAGTACCGCCTGAACGGCGCGCACTGCCGGCTTGTCGACGTGCTCGAGCTGCTGTCGGACACCGGTCTCGGCAAGGAGGCGCACTCGGTGATCTCGCAGGGGCGCGTCGAGGCGATCGTGACCTCCAAGCCGCGCGACCGCCGCCTGCTGATCGAGGAGGCGGCCGGCCTGGGCAAGCACCGCAAGCGCCGCCGCCGCGCCCAGCTCAAGCTCGAGCGCACCGAGGAGAACCTCGACCGCGCGCTCGACGTGGAGCGCGAGGCGCGCGCCCGGCTGCGCCCGCTCAAGCGCCAGGCGGAGGCGGCCGAGCTGCACGAGCGCCTGGAGCGCCAGGCGCTGCAGGCGCGTTGGGCGATCACCCGCGAGGAGCTGCGGGTCAGGCGCGAGCGGCTCACGCAGACGGAGGCTGCGGTCGCCGCGGTGCGCGCCACGCGGGCGGCGCTGGAGAGCGAGATCGAACAGGTCGCCGCTCGCCGCGAGCAGGCCGAACACGCGCTCGCCCAGCGCAGCGAGCGCCACGACGCGATCGCCGGCCGCGCGTTCGCGACGCGCTCCGCGCGCGACCGGATCGCGATGCGGCTCGAGCAGGCGCGTGCGCTTGCGGCGACGCTCGAGGGGCGCGGCCAGCGGCGCGACGCGGAGCTCGAGGAGCTGCGCGCCCGCAGCGGGGTGGAGGAGGGCGCCGGCAGCGCCCGGATCGAACAGCTCGACGCGGAGCTCCTGCTGCTGGACCGCCGCCGCGAGCAGGAGCTCGCCGGCGAGCTGGAGGAGCTCGAGGCGCAGCGCGCCGCCGCGGCGAGCATGCTCGACGCCCTGGCGCGCGAGCGTGAGGCGCGCACAAGCGAGAGCGGCGTCGCCGAGGCGGGCGTGGCGGCGGCGCGCGAGGCTCTGCGCGAGGCGGAGCGCGCCGTCGAGGAGGCCCGCCGCGAAGCGGCGGCGGTCGGTGCGCAGCTCGCCGGCGTCAACCAGTTCCTGCGCAGCCACGCGGCGGCGGGTGCGCCCGCCGACGCGCTGGAGGGCGCGCTCGGCGTGGCCGCCGGCTACGAGCTGGCGCTCGCGGCGACGCTCGGCGGCTCGCTCACCGCCGCGGTCGTCGCCGATCGCGCGCAGGCGCAGGCGGTCGTCGAACGCGCCGGCGAGGAGGGTGCGCGCGCGCTCGTGCTGGACCGCGGCTCGGCGCCGCGCGCCCCGGGTCCGCCGCCGGCGCCCGGCGCGCGTGCGCTGATCGAGCTGGTGAGCGGCGAGCAGGCGGTGCTCGCGCTGGCTGCGCGGCTGCTCGCCGACACCTGGGTCGTCGACGACCTGGCCGCCCTGCCCGACGACTTCGCCGGCACCGCCGTGACCCGCGCGGGGCGCGTCTGGAGCGCCGGCCACGGCGAGCTGCGCCAGGCGCCGAGCGGCGGGCGTGAGCGCGCGCTCGAGCATCGCAACCGGCGCGAATCGCTGCTCGTGGAGGCCGAGCGCGCGGCGCAGAGCGAGCAGGCGGCGCTGACGGCCGCCCAGGCCGCCGCGGCCGCGCTGACCCGGGCGCTCGACGAGCGTGAGGCCGCCGACGCGCGCGCGCGTGCCGCCGATCGCGAGCACGCGGAGGCGCTCGAGGTGCAGCGGCGCGCCGCCTGGCTGATCGAACAGCGCCGCGCCGCCCCCGATCGGGGCGAGACGGCGGTGCTTCGCGCCCAGCTCGAGGGCGAGCGGGCGGCGGAGCGCCGCGCGGTGGAGCGCATCGAACGCGAACGCAGCGCACGCGAGCACCGCCTCGCGGTGCTCGAAGCGCAGGCACGCGACGATCAGGAGCTGCGGCCGGCGGCGGCGCGCCTCGGCGGGGCGCTCGAGGGGCTCGGCGCCGCGCTCGAGGGCGTGCTCGCCGGGTTCGAGGAGGAGCTGCGCGCCGACAGCGCGGCCGGCGAGGCGCTCGCCGGGACGCTGCGCGAGTGCGCCGGCGAGGAGAGCGGGCTGCAGGCCCGCCTGCGCGAGCTGGCCGACGCCGTGACGAGCGCCGAGGTCGGAGCGCAGCAGGCCCGCGATCAGACCGCCGAAGCGGAGGGCGAGCTCGGCACATTGGCGGAGCGGCTCGGCCTGGAGGCGACGGCGGCGGAGCAGGAGCTCCCGGAGGGTGAGCTGGCGGCGCTCCGCGATCGCGTCGAGCGCCTCGCACGCCGGCGCGAAGCGCTCGGCCCGGTCAACCCGCTCGCGGCGGAGGAGTACCGCGAGGCGCTCGAACGCGTCGAGGAGCTCGAGGCCCAGCGCAGCGACCTGGAGAGCGCGCTGCGCGAGCTGCGCGCGTTGATCCGCAACACCGACCGCGAGATCGCGGAGAGCTTCCAGCAGACCTTCGCCGCGGCCGCCGACAACTTCGAGGCGCTTATCGCCGACGTCTTCCCGGGTGGCCGCGGGCGCCTGCGGCTGGTGCGCGACCAGGGCGGTCCGCGCGCGGTGCTGGGCGGCGAGCCGCTGCCGCAGCCCAGCGCGGAGGACGCCGCGGAGCTTGAGGCGCAGGCCGAGGAGGCCGCGGCCGAGGGGCTGGGGCCGGACGAGCTGCTCGGCGTCGAGATCGAGGTCACGCCCGCCGGCAAGTCGATGAAGGGCCTGTCGCTGCTCTCCGGCGGCGAGAAGTCGATGACCGCGATCGCCTTCCTCTTCGCGGTCTTCCTCGCCCGGCCGTGCCCCTTCTACATCCTCGACGAGGTCGAGGCCGCGCTCGACGACCTCAACATCGACCGCTTCCTCACGCTGCTGCGCCGGCACAGCTCGCGGGCCCAGTTCATCGTCGTGACCCACCAGAAGCGGACGATGGAGGCCGCCGACTGGCTCTACGGCGTTTCGATGGGCGGCGACGGCACCTCCAAGGTGGTCTCGCGGCGGCTCGGCCGCGAGGGCCTCGCCGAGGTTGACGCCGACGCCGCCTGATGGCGCGCGAATGGTCCGATCTGCTGGTGCTGCGCGAGCTCGCGCCGGCTTCTGAGCGGGAGGGCGAGCAGACAACGGCGCAGCGGCGCGGCTTCGTCCGCCGGCTGCGGGCGAGCCTGCGGGCGACCCGCGAGGCGCTCGGCGCGAGCTTCGCGCAGACGCTGGCGGATGGTGACTGGGAGGCGCTCGAGGAGGCGCTGATCGCCGCCGACGTGGGTGTCGCGAACACCACCGCCGTCGTCGATGAGCTCTCCGCGCTCGCGCGCCGCGAGCGCCTCGACGGCGACGCCCTGCGCGAGCGCCTCGCCGTGATCCTCGCCGACAGCGCGCGTGGCGGCGAGGGCGCCGCCGACGCCACGCTCGACCTGCGCCCGCTGCCCACCGTCGTGCTGATGGTGGGCGTGAACGGGACCGGCAAGACGACGACGCTCGGCAAGCTCGCCTGGCAGCTGCGCGAGCACTTCGGCCTGTCGGTGCTGCTCGCCGCCGCCGACACCTACCGGGCGGCCGCGACCGAGCAGCTCGAGCAGTGGGCGCAACGCGCCGGATGCGAGATCGTCACCGGCGAACCGCGCGCCGACCCGGGCGCGGTCGCCTTCGAGGCGCTGGCGGCGGCTCGCGCCGGCGGGCACGACGTGGTCCTGATCGACACCGCCGGGCGCCTGCACAACCAGGAGCCGCTGATGGGGGAGCTCGAGAAGGTGCGCCGGGTGATCGCCCGCCAGCTCGACGGCGCCCCGCACGAGACGCTGCTCGCGATCGACGCGACGACGGGCCACAACGGCGTGCGCCAGGCCGAGCTGTTCGCGCGCGCCGTGGCGGTCGACGGCATCGTGCTGACCAAGCTCGACGGCAGCGCGAAGGGCGGGGTGGCAATCGCGATCGCCCGGGAGCTGGGGATCCCGGTCAAGCTGATCGGCGTCGGCGAGCAGATCGACGATCTGCGACCGTTTGACGCCGAGGAGTTCGCCAGGGCGCTCGTCGGGCTCGAGTGACACGCGCGTCGTTGCGCGCCCACCGGCGGGCCTTCGCGCGCGTCGTCGCTGCATCCGCGCCCTGTCGGGCGCCTCAGTTCTCGCGCCGGAGGTGCGGACGCGCCATAATCGATGCATGGGCTCATGGGTGCTGTGGACGATCGTGGCCGCTGCGTTCACGCTGGGCGAGCTGCACACGAACTCGTTCTACCTGGCGCCATTCGCGGTTGGGGGAGCGATCGCCGCGGTGCTCGCCGCGCTCGGCGCCGGCGGTCTGGTTGCGGCCGTCGCATTCCTCGCCGCTGCGATGCTGTTCCTCCTCCTGCTGCGCCCGGTCGCCGTTCGCCACCGCAAGGGGGTGCCGGCGATCCGCACCGGTGCGGCGGCGCTGATCGGCCAGCCGGCGCTCGTGCTCGAGCGGATCGCGAACAACGAGGGTGTCGGCACGGTGAAGATCGGCGGCGAGGTTTGGACCGCGCGGGCTTACGACGAGCAGCAGGTGATCCCCGCGGGGGAACACGTCGAAGTGGTCGAGATCAGGGGCGCCACGGCGCTCGTCATGCCTTAGCGAGGAGTCCCACGTGGTCGGATTGATCGTCGTTGCAGTAGTCGTGGTCGTCGCGCTCGCGCTCGCTGCGAAGACGATTCGTGTGATCCCGCAGGCGCGCGCCGCGGTGCTCGAGCGGCTCGGCCGCTACCACCGCACGCTCGAGCCGGGGCTCACCTTCGTGACACCGTTCATCGACCGCGTGCGGCCGCTGATCGACCTGCGCGAGCAGGTCGTGAACTTCTCTCCCCAGCCGGTGATCACCCAGGACAACGTCGTCGTCAACATCGAGACGGTCCTGTATTTCACGATCAACGACGCCCGCGCCGCGACCTATGAGATCGCGAGCCCGCTGCAGGCGATCGAGCAGCTCACCGTGACGACGCTGCGCAACGTGATCGGCGGCTTGACGCTCGAGCAGACGCTGACCAGTCGCGAGGGCGTCAACACGGAGCTGCGCGCAGTGCTCGACGAGGCCACCGGCAAGTGGGGCATTCGCATCAACCGGGTCGAGATCAAGTCGGTCGATCCGCCGGCCGACATCAAGGCCGCGATGGAGAAGCAGATGCGTGCCGAGCGTGACCGGCGCGCCGCGATCCTGACCGCCGAGGGCACCAAGCAGGCGGCGATCCTGACCGCCGAGGGCGAGCAGCAGGCGGCCGTGCTCACGGCCGAGGGCGCACGGCAGGCGGCGATCCTGCGGGCCGAGGGCGAGGCGAAGGCGATCGCCACCGTGTTCGCCGCGATCCATGCCGGCAAGCCCGACCAGCAGCTGCTCAGCTACCAGTACCTGCAGATGCTGCCGCAGCTGGCCAAGGGCGAGGCCAACAAGGTGTTCGTGATCCCGTCCGAGTTCACCCAGGCCTTCGCCGGGATCGGCGACTCGCTGAGCCGCGTGCTGCCCGCCGCGAAGCCCGAGGAGAAGTGACGACGCTCTCCTGGCCGCCGCCGCGGCGGGGGCCGTCCCGGTCAGCGGCGCGCGCGCACACGCGCGCACGCTGAGCGCGGCGGCGGAGCTCGCAGGCGTGTTCGACTCGCTTTCGGAGAAGCTTCAGGCGACCCTCTCGGGACTGCGCGGGCGTGGCGTCCTCAGCGAGGAGGACGTCACCCGCGCGCTGCGCGAGATTCGCCTCGCGCTACTCGAAGCCGACGTCAACTTCAAGGTCGTCAAGCAGTTCACCGACGCAGTCCGCGAGCGCTGCCTTGGCGCCGAGGTGATCGGCCGGCTCAACCCCGGCCAGCAGGTCGTCGCGATCGTGGCCGAGGAGCTGACCGCGATGATGGGCGGCCAGAGCGCCGGTGTGAGTTTCGCCTCGCGTCCGCCGACGGTGATCCTGATGGCCGGTCTGCAGGGATCCGGCAAGACCACGGCGGCCGCCAAGCTCGCCCGCATGCTGCGGGTCGAGCATCACAGCTCCGTCGCGCTCGCGGCGTGCGACGTCCACCGGCCGGCGGCGGTCGAGCAGCTGGTGCTCGTCGGCGAGCAGGCGGGCGCCACGGTCTACCAGCAGGGCGCCGAGCGCTCGGCGGTCGAGATCGCCGCCTGGGCGCTGGAGCGCGCCCGCACCGACGGCAAGGATGTGCTGATCGTCGACACGGCCGGGCGCCTGCACGTCGACGTCGAGCTGATGGCCGAGCTGGTGGCGATCCGCGACGCCACCTCGCCGCACCAGGTGCTGCTCGTGGTCGACGCGATGACCGGCCAGGACGCCGTCAACGTGGCAGAGCAGTTTGCGCAGGCGGTCGCCTTCGATGGCGTCGTGCTGACGAAGCTCGACGGCGATGCCCGCGGCGGCGCGGCGCTGTCGGTGCGCGCCGTCACCGGCAAGCCGATCCTGTTCGCCTCGACCGGCGAGAAGCTCGACCAGTTCGAACGCTTCCACCCCGACCGCATGGCGCAGCGCATCCTCGGCATGGGCGACGTGCTGACGCTGATCGAGAAGGCCGGGCGCGAGGTCGACGAACGCGACGCCAAGCAGCTCGAACGGCGGCTGAAGTCCGGCGAGTTCGACCTCGAGGACTTCCTCGGGCAGCTGCGCACGATGCGGAAGATGGGTCCCCTGCAGGGCCTCCTGGGCATGCTCCCAGGCGCCGGGGCACAGCTGCGCGGGATGCAGCTCGACGAACGCGAGTTCGACCGCGTCGAGGCGATCATCCTCTCGATGACGCCGGAGGAGCGTCGTCACCCCGACCTGATCAAGGGCTCCCGGCGCCTGCGCATCGCACGCGGCTCCGGCACCAACGTTCAGGCCGTCAACCAGATCGTCAAGCAGTTCGCGACGGTGCGCAAGCTGATGCGCCAGGTGGGGCGAGGCCGGATGCCCGATCTCGGCGCGCTGATGCGCCAGCAGCGCTGAGCGGTGCGGATCCGCGCGCCCGGCCGTCGTGCTTCGGGGAGCCGTCTGCGCGGGCCGGTCAGCTAAAGTGATGGACCGCTTTCCAATGATCGAAGGGACATCGTGGCTGTAAGACTCAGGCTGACCCGTGTCGGCGGACGCAAGGATCCGGTGTGGCGCGTCGTCGTCGCCGACCAGCGCTCGAAGCGTGACGGGCGTGTGATCGAGACCGTCGGGCACTACAACCCGCAGACCAACCCGTCGACGATCACGCTCGACGAGGAGCGCGTGCGTGACTGGCTGGCGCGCGGCGCGCAGCCTTCGCAGACGGTGCGCAAGCTCCTGCGCATCCACGGCATCGCCAGCTGAGCGGCTCGGCGCGCCATGGATCCAACCGAGTTGCTCGAGTACCTGGCTGAGGGCCTGGTCGACGACCCCGAGCAGGTCGAGGTCGAGCGCTTCGAGGAGCGCGACGGCACGATCGTGCTCGAGCTCGCGGTCGGCCCCGACGACTACGGCAAGGTGATCGGGCGCGGTGGACGCACCGCTGCGGCGCTGCGCACCGTGATCGGCGCGATGGCGGCGAGCGACGGGCAGCGTGTGGTTGTCGACATCGTCGACTAGCGCCGGCGGCGACACCCCGGTGCCCCCCACGGAAAGCTCGAACGCCCTGACGGTCGCCGGGGTCGTCGGGCGCCCCCACGGCCTCGACGGCAGCTTCTACGTCGGTGCGCCGGAGGCGACGCTGCTCGCACTCGGTGTGACCGTCACGGTCGGTGGGGTGGAGCGCTCGATCGTGCGGCGTGCCGGGACGGACCGGCGGCCGATCCTACGCCTGGCGGGGTGCGAGGACCGCGACGGCGCGGAGGCGCTGCGCGGTCAGGAGCTGCGCGTGCCGCCGCCGGAGCGGGCGCCGCTCGGGCCCGACGAGTGGTGGGCCGAGGAGCTCGAGGGCGCGCGCGTGTTCGACGGCGAGCGCGAGCTCGGCGTGGTGCGCCGGCTGCTCGCGCTGCCGTCCTGCGAGTGCCTGGAGGTGGAGCGCGCGCAGGGCGGGGAAGATCTGCTGGTGCCGCTGGTTCGCGACGCGATCCGCGGCGTCGACGTCGCGGCGCGGCGGATCGACGTCGACCTGCGCTTCCTCGGGGAGGCGCCGTGAAGCTCGACGTCGTCACGCTCTTCCCGGAGTGGTTCGACTGGTTTCGCAGCCAGCGCCACGTCGCGAACGCGCTCGCCGCCGGCAGCACGCTGACGCTGATCAATCCGCGCGACCACACGCCGCTGGGGGGCGGGCAGGTGGACGATGCGCCGTTCGGCGGCGGCGCCGGCATGGTCCTGCGCGTCGACGTGATGGACGCCGCGCTGAGCGGCCACTACGGCTGCGACGCGACGACGCTGCGCGGGCGCCGCCGCGTCATCGCGCTCAGTCCCGCGGGTCGCCTGCTCGACGACGCGCTGGCCGGGGAACTGGCCGCGGAGGGGGCGCTGACGTTCCTGTGCGGGCGCTACGAGGGCTTCGACGAGCGGATCGTCGAGCACTTCGCCAGCGACGTCGTGTCGGTCGGGCGCTACGTGCTCGCCGGCGGCGAGCTCGCCGCGATGGTCTGCGCCGACGCGGTGCTGCGCAAGCTGCCCGGGGCGCTCGGTCACCCCGACTCGGTGCTCGAGGAGTCCTTCAGCGAGGCGCTCGAGGGGTTGCCGGAGTATCCGCAGTACACGCGCCCCGCCGAGTTTCGCGGCTGGCGCGTGCCCGACGTGCTGCTCTCGGGCCACCACGAGGAGATCCGCCGCTGGCGACTCGATCGCGCCCGCGAGCGCGGCTGAGCGATCCGCCGGCGCCGCGCTGCGCGCGACCGCGCAGCGAGCGCGCTAGGATTCCCGGGCGCGCCGGCCCCTTCGCTGTGCGCGCCTTCTCTTTGCCATGAGCACCGTCATCGACACCATCGAGCGCGCCCAGCTGCGCCGGGTCCCCGAGTTCCGGGCGGGTGACCGCCTGCGCGTGCACTTCATCGTGATCGAGGGCACGCGCCGGCGCACGCAGGTCTTCGAGGGCGTCGCGATCAAGCGCCAGGGCCAGGGCGCGCGTGAAACCTTCACCGTGCGCAAGCAATCCTTCGGCGTCGGCGTCGAGCGCACGTTCCCGCTGCATTCACCGAAGATCGAGCGGATCGAGGTCGCCGCGCGCGGCGATGTGCGCCGCGCCAAGCTCTACTACCTCCGCGACCGTGTCGGCAAGGCGGCGCGGGTGCGCGAGCGCGGCTACGTCGGACCGGAGGAGACGATCGAGCCCGGGTTGCTCCACACCCGCCCGGATGACGCCGAACCGCCGCCCGAGCTCGACGCGGAGCTTCCGCCGGAGGAGGCGCCCGAGACCGAGGCGGTGGCAGAGACGACCGACACCGACACGGCCGAGGCCGAGCAGCCGGAGGCCGAAGCGGCGAACAGCGCCGAGCCGGCGGCGGAGGCGTCCGCGAGCGATGACCCCGTCGAGCCCGAGGCCCAGCAGGCGGACGCCGACCAGGCGAGCGCCGCCGGTGATGACGTCGGGCTCGCGCCGGACGACGGGGTCGACGAGCCGCAGGGCGGCTCGGACGAGGCCGTCGAGGAAACCGCCGCGGAGCCAAGCGAGGACGGCGATCCGGCAGAACCGGTGGCCGGCGTGCCCGACGATCCGGCGTGAGCCTCCGGCGACTCGCGCGCGGCAGTCAGGTCGTCGAGTTCGTCCTGATCGTCCTGATCGCCCTGGCGCTCGCGTTTGGACTGCAGGCCTTCGTCGTCAAGCCCTACAAGATCCCCAGCGGCTCGATGGAGCCGACGCTCAAGATCGGCCAGCGCGTGCTGGTCGACCGCATCGGCAACGACTTCTTCGGACCGTCGGTCGGCGACATCGTCGTGTTTCACCCGCCGGCTGACGCCGCCGCACAGATCTGCGGCGACACCCACGAGAAGCCCGGACAGGCGTGCGATCGCCCAACCGCCCAGCCGTCGACCCAGAACTACATCAAGCGTGTCGTCGCCGGTCCCGGTGACACGCTGAAGATCATCGACGGTCACGTCTACCTCAACGGCAAGCGCCAGCGCGAGAAGTTCGCGAGCTTCGCCGGCTGCACCCCGACCAACCCGGATTGCAACTACCCCACGCCGATCACGATCCCCCGCGGCTACTACTTCATGATGGGCGACAACCGCGACGGCTCCGACGACAGCCGCTTCTGGGGGCCGGTCCCCCGCAGCTGGATCATCGGCGAGGCCTTCTTCACCTACTGGCCGCCCGACCGGATCGGGTTTCTCTAGCCCGAAACCGCGGGCGCGGCCGTGACGGGCGGCCCCCGCGACCACGGCGCAGGCGTCGTCCATGAGCGCGACCGCGCGCCGGCGACGCCGCGCCGGTCACGGTTCCGGCCGGTTGCTGGTTCATGATGAGCGCCAACCGTGAGCTCTCCGACGACAGCCGGTTCTGGGGACCCGCCCCGCGACGCCGGATCATCGGAGGGCTCCTCTCCACCCACCGGTGACCCGGGCGTGCCGAGCCTGGCCAGGGCGTCCGTGGACGAGCCCGCCGGGTCCGCACCAGCGAGCGCCACCGCGACGCGGCGGGCCGGCTCGCGGTCCTCGAGCGCGCGGGCACGGCGGAGCGCGCGGCGGCGAACGAGCGGCCACCGCCTGTTCGCCTTCGACCGCGCACTCGGGGTGCGGCTGGTGGCCGGAGCCGACGAGGCCGGACGCGGCTGCCTGGCCGGGCCGCTCGTCGCCGCCGCCGTGCTGTTCGACTACGACTCGCTGACGACCCGCGAACTGCGCTCGCTCAGCGCGCTGAACGACTCCAAGCAGCACGACCACGCCGCGCGCGAGGAGCTCTACCCGCGCGTGCTGGCGTGCGCGAGACGGGTCGTCGTCGTGTCGCGCTCGGTGCGCAGCATCGACAGCCGCGGCCTGCACGTGATGAACCTGCAGGCCCTTCGCGACGCCCTCAGCTCCGTTGCGAGGCCCGGGGCGCTGTGCCTGATCGACGGCTTCGCGGTTCCCGAGTTCGGCTTCGAACAGCGCGCGATCGTCAACGGCGACGCGACCAGCGCCGCGATCGCGGCGGCGTCGATCGTCGCCAAGGTGACCCGCGACCGTTTCATGTGCCGCGCCGACGAACGCCACCCGGGCTGGCAGTTCGCGACCCACGTCGGCTACTCGACGCCCGAGCACCGCGCCGCGATCGCGCGCCACGGCGTCTCGCCGCTGCACCGGCTGTCTTTCCAGTCGAGCGCCTACGAGCAGCTGGCGCAGTAGCGGGCGCCGGACCACAGTTCGCCCGTGAGCCCACGCGAGGCGCCCAGGCCGCCCGACCTGCCGGCGGAGCTCGCCACGGCGGCGCCGCCGGGGAGCGACGGGCACGGCGCGCTGAACCTCTCCGGCGCGCGGCTGCACGCCGACGCGGGCGAAGCGCTCGCGCTGGCGCGGCTGCACGTCGAGGAGTCGGAGCTGCACGGCCTGGCGCTCGAAGCCGGGAAGGTGCCCGGCCTGGTTCTGAGCGACGTCATCCTGCGCGGCTGCGACCTCTCCAACGTCCACGCCGGCGAGGGGTCGATCCGGCGCGGCGAGATCCGCGACTCGAGGCTCGTCGGCTTCGCGCTCAACGAGGGCAAGCTGGCGGACCTGCACGTGCTCGACACCACCCTGGCCTACGCGTCCCTCGCTCATTCGCAGCTTCGGCGCGTCTTGTTCGAGCGCGTGATCCTGCGCGAGGCGTCGTTCCTCGAAGCGACCCTCGCCGCGGTCGAATTCGTCGCCTGCGAGCTCGCGGGCGCGGACTTCCGCGGCGCGCGGCTGAGCGACTGCGTGATCCGCGGCTCGTCGCTCGAGGGCGTCATCGGTGTCGAGTCCCTGGGGGGCCTGACGATGCCCTGGGAGGATCTCGTCGGCTCGACCGCCGCGCTTGCATCGGCGCTCGGCATCGCCGTCGAACCCGATCCGTAGCGCCGCGCGACGCGGCCGCGCGCCGCGGGCGTTGCCACGGCTCCTCACGCCACGTCCTCGACCTGCTCGAGCGACACGAGCGTGCCGCGCGCGTCCACGATCACCGCCACCGCGTCGATCCGCAGCGCCGGCGTGTACGGGCGCAGCGGATGCGTGGCGAGCCACCCCGCGGCCAGCGAGCGCATCCGGCGTCGTTTGACGGCGTTGATCGCGAGCAGCGGGTCAAAGCCGCCGGCGTGCCGCGTCTTGACCTCGGCGAAGACGGTGGTGGCACCGTCGCTGACGATCAGGTCGATCTCGCCGGCACGGGTGCGGAAGTTGCGCTCGAGCAGCCGAAAGCCAAGCCGTTCGTAGTGCTCGAGCGCGAGCCGCTCGCCGAGGCGGCCGAGGATCTGGCGGGCGTTTTCGGCCACGCGGTGACGCTAACTGCACGAAATCCCTCCCTTTATGAAGAAGTGAGACGAAATCGAGACGAACGCCGAGTGCGCGCAGCCGGGTCGCCGATCGAGGAGTTCCTACGCCGTCGCCTGCTGTGATGTCGCCATGCTCGTCCACGCTCACGGCTTCGCGGTCAACCGCGGGATCGCCGAGCACGTGCAGGTGGAGCTCGACGCGCGTGGCGGCCTGCCCGGCTTCTGCGTGATCGGTCTCGGTGCCGGCGCGGCGCGCGACGCGCGCGAGCGCGTGCAGGCCGCGGTGCTCAACAGCGGCTTCGGCTTCCCGCGCAAACGCCTGACGGCCAACCTGGCCACCGGGGCGGCACCGAGGGGCGGGGCCAGCTTCGACCTCGTGCTCGCGTGCTGCGTGCTGGCCGTGCAGGAGCAGCTGGATGCGAGTCGCCTCGCGCGGATCGGCCTGTTCGCGGAGCTGGGTTTGGGCGGCGACCTGCGGCCCGGCACATCGGCGGCGGCGGTCGCAGAGGCGGCCGGCGCGGCCGGTCTTGCGGGGCTGGTCGTCGCCGATGGCGACCTGCGCGATGCGCGCGCCGCCGGCGCGGTCGCGGTCGCCGGCCTGCGCAGCCTGACGGGCGTGGCGGCGCTGCTGAGTGGGCGTTCCGGTGCCGGCAGGGCGCGCAGCGGTCCCGTGGTGGCCTCGTGAGGCGATCCCGGCGACGTCGGGCTCGCGGTGGTTGCGCTGTTTGCGATAATCGCGCGATGCGGCTGCTCCGGATGAAGCCCGGGCATGGCGAGGTGCTCATCGCCGAGGGTGATGTGGAGGTCGCCGAGGAGGAGCTCGCACTGATCGAGGCGTTCCGCGCGCAGCTCGACCAGGGGATGTGGGCGGCGGTGCCGGTGATCGCTCCCGACGGCCGGCGTCAGGCCGAGCTTGTACGCGACTTCGACGAGGTTCCCCGCGACGCCGAGCGCGTGATCTTCTTCCCGCGCGCCGCCGGCGGTCGCTGAGCCGCGCCGATGCTGATCGCCCTCGGCGTCTGCGCGGTCGTGGCGGTCGTGCTCGCCTGGGAGGTGCTCGCCGCGTCGCTCAAACCGGCGCTCGCCCACTGGCGAGCGCGGATGGCCTCCGGCTGGGGTGAGGACGTGGCGGCCTACGACCCGGGGCGCGAACGGCGCGCCGAGCACCGTGCACGCGAGCTGCTGCGCTCGTGCGTCGACGAGGAGGACTGGGAGATGTACCGCGATCTCGGCTTCCTGCGCGTCTGGGGCAGCGATGGATCCGGGACCGGCGCGGGTCACGGCGTGGCGCCGTACGCCTACCTGATCTACCCGCACAAGCCGATCGTCGCCTACGTCCCGCGCAGCTCGCGGCTGCTCAGCGAGTACTGCGTCGACTTTCCCGACACCGATCGCCCATTCGGCAGCGTGCGACTCCCGCCGTCCGACGACGTGCTCGCGAAGTGGATGGCGCTGACCGCCGACGAGCGGCGCCTGATCGAGAACGCGAACCTCCATCTCGCGGGCCGCCAGCTCGACCCGGACGCCGTGCGCTCGGACATCGCCGCGCTGTCGCGCTGGGAGCATGAGCGCCGGCGCCGGCGTGACGCCGGTAGTCTTCGCGCCACGTGAGCCCGGCGACCGGATTCGATCTCAAGCACCGCAGTCGCCAGCTCACCGACGGGCCGGAACGCGCTGCGGCCCGCGCCTACCTGAAGGGCATCGGCTACGACGACGAGGCGCTCGCCAAGCCGATCGTGGGTGTCGCCTCCACCTGGATCGAGACGATGCCGTGCAACTTCCACCTGCGCGCACTCGCGGCGCAGGTCAAGGACGGCATTCGCGAGGCGGGCGGCACGCCGATGGAGCTGAACACGATCGCGATCTCCGACGGGATCACGATGGGCACCGCCGGGATGAAGACGTCACTGGTCTCGCGTGAGGTGATCGCGGACTCGATCGAACTGGTCGGCCGCGGCCACTACTTCGACGCGATGATCGCGCTGTCGGGGTGTGACAAGACGATCCCGGGAACGGTTATGGCGCTGGCGCGCCTGGACGTACCGGCCGTGATGCTCTACGGCGGCTCGATCCCGCCGGGCCGATTCCAGGGGCGTGACGTGACGATCCAGGACGTCTTCGAAGCCGTTGGCGCCCACGCCGCCGGCAGCATGAGCGACGCGGAGCTCGCCGAGCTCGAGAGCGTCGCCTCGCCCGGCGCCGGCGCCTGCGGCGGCCAGTTCACCGCCAACACGATGGCGATGGCCTACGAGATGCTCGGCATCTCGCCGATCGGCGACTCGCTGATGCCGGCGCAAGAGCCGACCAAGCCGGCGGTGGCCCGCGCGTCGGGCGCGCTCGTGGTCGACGTGCTGCGCCGAGGTCTGCGCCCCAGCGCGCTGATCACGCGCGCCAGCATCGAGAACGCGATCACCGCGATCGCTGCGAGCGGCGGCTCGACCAACGGCGTGCTGCACCTGCTCGCGCTCGCGCGCGAAGCCGGAGTCGGGCTCGAGATCGACGACTTCGACACGATCAGCGAGCGTACGCCGCTGCTCTGCGACCTCAAGCCCGGCGGGCGCTTCGTCGCGCTCGACCTCTACCGCGCCGGCGGCGTGGCGCTGCTGGCGCAGCGCCTGGCGCAGGCGGGTCTGCTGCACGAGGATGCGCCGACCGTGACGGGCCAGACGATCGGCGAGATCGCGGCCGGCGCCCGGGAGACGCCGGGGCAGGAGGTGATTCGCCCGCTCGCCAATCCGATCAAGGCGTCCGGCGGTCTGGCGATCCTGCGCGGCAACCTCGCGCCCGAAGGCTGCGTCGTCAAGCTCGCCGGCCACGAGCGCCGCCACCATCGCGGGCCGGCGCGGGTGTTCGAGGGGGAGGAGGCCGCGATGGCCGCCGCGACGCGCGGCGCGATCGTGGCCGGGGACGTCGTCGTGATCCGCAACGAGGGCCCCGCGGGCGGACCCGGCATGCGCGAGATGCTGGCGGTGACGGCCGCGCTCAGCGGCGCCGGGCTCGGCGAGCACGTGGCGCTGCTGACCGACGGGCGCTTCTCCGGCGCGACGCACGGCCTGATGGCCGGCCATGTCGCGCCCGAGGCGGTGCGCGGCGGCCCGATCGCCGCCGTCGCCGACGGCGACGAGATCACGTTCGACATCGATGCGCGCCGCCTCGACGTCGCGCTCAGCGACGAGGAGATCGCCGCGCGCGTCGCCGCCTACGAGCCGCCGCCCAACCCCGATCTGACGGGCGCGCTGAAGAAATACGCGCGGGTGGTTTCGAGCGCGTCGCACGGCGCGATCACGATCTGAGGCGCACCGGCGCGCGCGGCGCCGGCTACCCGCGGGATCGCGCGGCGGGGAAGGTCGCACGGCGGCGGCGGCGAACAAGGGACAATCTTGACGATGGCGGCGAAAGACGCGCGCTCCGCGCACGCTGAGCGCTGGCCCGAGGCGTTGCGCGACTTCGACGCCGATCTGCGTCTTCGGGCGGCGGCCGAGAAGACGCGGCGCGCCTACGGCGGCGATCTCGCGCACTTCGCGCAGTGGTGCGCGGGGCGCTCGCTCACCCCCGTCGAGGTCGATGCGCGTGTGCTGCGCCGCTACGCCGCGCAGCGCTCGCAGGAGGGCTTGAGTCCCGCCTCGCTCGCGCGCACCGTGGCCTCCCTGCGGTCGTTCTACCGGATGTTGCGCGAACACGGTCTCGTCGCCTCCAATCCGGCGGAACTGCTGACGCTGCCGAAACGTCCCCGTTCGCTGCCCCACGTGCTGCGTCCGCAGGAGCTCGGCCAGCTGCTCGACCGGATCCCGCAGACGACGCCGCTCGAGCTCCGTGACCGGGCGATGCTCGAGCTGGCCTACGCCTGCGGCCTGCGGGCCGAGGAGCTCGTGACGCTCACCACCGACTCCGTGGACTTCGACGCCGAGCAGCTGCGGATCGAGGGGAAGGGCTCGAAGACGCGGCTCGTGCCGGTCGGCGAGCCGGCGCTGCGCGCCCTGACGCGCTACCTCGAGCGAGCCCGGCCGGCACTCGCGCACGACGACGAGCGCGCGCTGCTGCTCTCCAAGTCGGGTCGACCGCTGTCGACCTCGGACGTGCGCCGGCGACTGCGGATCTGGTCCACCCGCGCCGGACTGGGCGGCGCGGTCCATCCGCACGCGCTCCGGCACTCGTTCGCCACCCACCTGCTCAACGGCGGCGCCGACCTGCGCGCGATCCAGGAGCTGCTCGGTCATTCGAGCATTTCGACGACACAGGTCTACACTCAAGTAGAGTCTGCGCGGCTGAGGCGCGCCTACGCGAGCAGTCATCCGCGAGCGTAGCTGGCTCGGTCAGCCGGATCCCGGGAGTTCTGTGCAGACGAACGTAAAAGCGGTCGAGCTCCGTGATCTGTGGCGGCGCTACAAGACCTCGAACGATCAGAAGGCGCGCGACCGGCTGGTCGTGGCCTATTCACCGTTGGTCAAGTATGTCGCCGGCCGGATGGGCGCGGGGCTTCCCGCGCATGTCGACGAGGCTGACCTGATCTCCTACGGCCTCGGTGGCCTGATCGCCGCGATCGAGCGCTTCGACCTGAGCCGCGAGATTCGCTTCGAGACCTACGCGATCACGCGGATCAAGGGCGCGATCCTCGACGAGCTGCGCGCGCTCGACTGGGTGCCTCGCTCGGTTCGTGCGCGTGCGCGTCAGATCGAGCGCGCCAACCTCAAGCTCGAGGCGAAGCTGCAGCGCGTGCCGACCGACGAGGAGCTCGCCGGCGAGCTCGAGATGAGCGTCGAGGAGTTCCGCGCCGCGCTGCTGCAGATCGCGAACTCGTCGATCAGGGCCCTGGACGAGCTGTGGAGCCCGTCCGATTCGGGCGGCGACAGCATGTCGCTGCTCGACACGCTGAGCGACGCGAACGCTCCCAATCCCGAGCGCATCGTCGAGCAGAACGAGCTTCGCGACCGGATCGCCGAAGCGCTGGAGCGCCTGCCCGAGCGCGAGAAGCTGGTGATCGCTCTCTACTACTACGAGAACCTCACCCTGCGCGAGATCGGCGAGGTTCTGCGCGTCACCGAGTCGCGCGTGTCGCAGCTGCACACCAAGGCCGTGCTCGGGCTGCGCTCGCACCTCACGGCAGGTCGCTGAGCCACCGCCCCGGCGGGGCGCGTTCGCGCTATGTTGAGCGCCCCGAAGGAGAGGAGAGTTCGCCATGGCGTACAGCGCGGAAGCGATTCGCAATGTGGCCCTCGTCGGCCATCGCGGCACCGGCAAAACCTCGCTGCATGAGGCACTGCTGTTCGAGGCCGGCGTGCTCACGCGGCTGGGCTCGGTCAGCGACGGCACGACCGCCTCCGACACCGAGGCCGACGAGCAGGCCCGCCAGATGTCGATCTCGATGACGCTCAGCTCCTTCGAGTGGTCGGGCCGGAAGATCAACCTGCTGGACACGCCGGGGGAGCCGAGCTTCATCGCGGACGCGCTCGGCGCCCTGCGCGTCTGCGAGTCCGCGGTCTTCGTGATCAACGCGGTGATGGGCGCGGAGGTCACCACGCGCCGGCTTTGGAAGGTCGCCGCCGAGCGCGACATCGCCCGCATGCTCTTCGTCAACATGCTCGACCGCGAGCGCGCCGACTTCTACCGCACGCTCGAATCGCTGAAGTCCGCGTTCGGCCCGCATGTCGTGGCCACGGAGATCCCGATCGGCAGCGAGCAGTCCTGCAACGGCGTGATCGACCTCGTCGACATGCGCGCCTACCGCTACGAGGGCCCGGGCCGCGCGAACTCGACCGAGATCGAGATCCCCGAGCAGGAGAGCGCGCGTGCCCAGGAGTACCGCGAGAAACTGCTTGACGAGGTCGCCGAGGTCTCCGACGAGCTGATGGAGCGCTACCTCGAAGGGGCCGACATCTCCCACGAGGAGATCGTCGATGCGCTCAAGCGCGGCACCAACCACGGCTCGATCTTCCCCGTTGTCTGCGGCGTCGCGACCCGCAACCTGGGAACCAACCGGCTGCTCGAGGCGATCGTCGAGGATCTCCCCTCGCCCGTCGAGCACGGCGCCTTCGAGACCGACGAGATCACGCTCGAGCCGCTCCCCGATCGCGAGCTCTTCGCCTACGTCTTCAAGACCCGCGCGGACCCGTTCGCCGGCCGCATCAACCTGCTGCGCGTCTACCAGGGCACGCTGACGCACGACAGCCAGCTCGCCAACACACGCTCGCACTCCAAGGAGCGGATCGGCCAGCTGATCGTCTTCGCCGGCAAGGGCACTACAACCGCCGACTCCTTCGGGCCCGGCGACATCGGCGGTGTCGCGAAGCTGAAGGACACGCGCGCCGGCGACTGGCTGGCGGCGCGCGATGAGCCGATCCGGATGCCGACGGAGCGGTTGCCCGCGCCGGTCATGGCGTTCGCGATCGAGCCGAAGACCAAGGGCGACGAGGACAAGGTCTTCACGTCGCTGCGGCGCCTGCAGGAGGAGGACCCGACGATCGACCTGCACCGCGACGCCCAGACGGGCCAGCAGATCGTCGCCGGCCTCTCGCAGATCCACGTCGAGGTGATCGTGGACCGACTGCGTTCGCGCTTCGGCGCCGAGGTCACGCTGAAGCCGCCGCGCGTGCCCTACCAGGAGACGATCCGCTCCGGCGCCAAGGCGCACGGGCGCCACAAGAAGCAGTCCGGTGGGCGCGGGCAGTTCGGCGACTGCCACATCGAGATCGAACCGCTCGAGCCGGGCGGCGGCTTCGAGTTCGTCGATCGCATCAAGGGTGGGGCGATCCCCGGCTCGTTCATCCCGGCCGTCGAGAAGGGCGTCCGCGAGGCGATGGACCACGGCGTGCTGGCCGGCTATCCGGTGAAGGACGTCCGTGTGACCCTCTTCGACGGCTCCTTTCACACCGTCGACTCCTCCGAGCTGGCCTTCAAGCTGGCGGGCTCGCTGGCGATGAAGCAGGCGCTCGAGCAGGCCAACCCGGTGCTGCTCGAGCCGATCATGCTGGTGACGATCTCCGTTCCCGAGGACACCGTCGGTGACGTGATCGGAGATCTGAACTCTCGCCGCGGGCGCCCGCAGGGCATGGAGCCCAACGGCGCGGTCACCGAGATCAAGGCGGAGCTGCCGATGGCCGAGCTGCTCTCCTACGCTCCGGATCTGCGGTCGATCACGGGCGGTCAGGGCGACTACACGATGGAGTTCCTGCGCTACGAGGAGGTTCCCGGCCACCTCGTGTCAAAGGTGCTGGGCGCCGCGGCCGAGGAGCCCGTGCGCGCGTGACGGCGGGCGCCGCGGTCGCCCGGACGGTGCTGCGATAAGGTGGGCGCGATGGCGACGCGCCAGCTTCAAACCAGCCAGCAGCCGGTCACGTGCGCCGTCTGCGGGCGCTCGCTGCTGCGTGGCGAGCACGCGACGACCTTCCGCGGCGGGGCCGAGCGCTACGCCGTCTGCGAGCTGTGCACGGTGCGCGCGCTCGGCGAGGGCTGGGTCCGCGAGGGTGCGCCGGTCACCGATGCGGCGCGCACGCGGACCGTGCGCGCGCGGTCGCTCGTCGGGCGCCTGCGCGCGCGCCTGGATGACGGCCACGGCGTGCCTGCGGCGGAGCGCGTCGAGGCGGCCGCGCCCGAGCGCCACGTGCGGGCCGTGCCCGCCGACCAGCGCGGGCAGCTCGCCCGCGCGGTCGCGCTGTTCAACGCGAGCGAGCATCGCAAGACGCTGTTCGGTGTGATCCGCTCGCTCGGCGCGCCCTACGTGCACGTCGGCCCCGGCGATTCGGAGCTGCTGGTCGAGATCCTGGTCGCCTGGGAGCTGTGCTGGTACCGATTCGAAGCCGACCTGGAGGGCGACATCGTGCACCGGCGCGGGCAGGGCTACGAGCTGACGGAGCTGGACGAGGACCTGGCCGAGGCCAACGCGGCCGCCGATCCCGATGGCCGGCTCGCGCTCGCAGTGTAAGCTGCAGGGCATGATCTACTCAGTCGTCCCACGCGAACTCGAGGATCAGCTGTTCGAACGGCTGTCGGCCCACTACGCCGATCAGCCCGACGTGAAGGTGATCGTCGACCGCCGCGAGGGCGAGCGCCGCGCTCGGCGAGCCGACGCCGACGCGCGTCAGCAGCGCGAGCTTCGTGACCGCCGCCGCCGGCGGGCCGGGGGGGACTTCGCCCCGCTGCACGGCGAAGGATCGCTGATCACCGCAGCGTGAAGGTCGTCGTCCACGTCGACGGCGGCTCGCGGGGCAACCCTGGGCCGGCCGCCGGTGCGGCCGTCATCGCCACCACCGACGGTGAGCTGCTCGCGCAGGCCACCGAACTGCTGGGGATCGCGACGAACAACGTCGCCGAATACCGGGGCCTCCTGCTCGGCCTGCGACGCGCAAGCGAGCTGGGAGCCACCGAGGTCGAGCTGATCAACGACTCCGAGCTCGTCGCCAGGCAGCTGAGCGGCATCTACAAGGTGAAGCATCCCGACATGCGCCCGCTGCACGCCGAGGCGCTCGCGGCACTGCGCGCGTTCGAGCATTGGTCGATCCGCTCGGTCCCGCGGGAGCAGAACGCGGCGGCCGACGCGCTGGTCAACGCGGCGCTCGACGGCGCGCCCGCAAACACGCAGCCCGCCTGACCGGCCCGCCAGCCCAGGCATTAACCTTCGCCGGTGCTCAGCGCTCGCAACCGGGAGCTGATCGGCCTGGTGCCGGCGGCGCTGCTGGTGACCGCCGGCTTCACGGCGATCTTCATCCAGTCCAACAACACGCTCTCGACGGTCTCGCTGACGTACGGCGGCGCCTTCCTCGCGCTCTGCCTCGCCGGTCACGTGGTGATCCGCCGCGCGCTTCCGTACGCCGACCCCTACCTCTTCCCGCTCGCCGCGGCGCTCGCCAGCGTCGGGATCGTGGAGATCTACAGGATCAGCCCGACGCTCGCGCGCGACCAGGCGCAATGGCTCGTCGTCGGCCTCGTGCTGTTCGCGGCCACGATCATCCTCCTGCGCGACGGGCGCTACCTGCGGCTTGAGGGCTACCGCTACCTGATCGCGGTCGCCGGTGTCGGCGCGCTGCTGCTGCCGCGCCTGCCGGTGATCGGCGGCGAGACGGGCGGGGTCTACCTCGCCGTCCACCTGGGCTCGATCAGCTTCCAGCCATCGGAGTTCGCGAAGATCGCGATCGTCATCTTCCTCGCCTCCTACCTGCGCGACAACCGCCAGGTGCTGGTGACGGCGGGGCGGCGGATCCTCTGGCTGACGCTGCCGCCGATGAAGCAGTTCGGCCCGCTGCTGCTGGTGTGGGGCTCGGCGATGGCGATGCTGCTGCTGACGCGCGAGATCGGGACCTCGCTGATGTTCTTCGGCGCGTTCCTCGCCCTGCTCTACGTCGCGACCGGGCGCTTCTCGTTCCCGTTCATCGGCCTGATCCTGTTCGCGGTCGGCGGCTACTACCTGGGGACGCACGTTGGCCACATCCAGCAGCGGGTCGCGGCCTGGGAGCATCCCCTCAGCGCCAAGCTCTACGCCGAGCAGGGAGGCAGCTACCAGCTCGCCAACGGATTGTTCGCGCAGGCCGACGGGGGACTGCTCGGCGTCGGCTTCGACCAGTCGATCATCAACATCGGCACGACCCACCTGCTGCCGGTCGCGGAAAGCGACTCGATCTACGCCGTGATCGTCAACGAGGTGGGGCTGGTCGGCGCGATCGGGCTGCTCGTCACCTACCTGCTGTTCATCGCTCGCGGCCTGAAGGTCGCGACCCTCGCCCGCGACTCCTTCTCCAAGCTGCTGGCGACCGGCCTGGCGTTCATCGTCGCGATGCAGGTGTTCGTGATCGTCGGCGGCGTGACGGCGGTGATCCCACTGACCGGCGTGACGCTCCCATTCGTGGCCTACGGCGGGTCCTCGGTCGTGATGAACCTCGTCCTGCTCGCGTTGCTGCTGCTGGTGTCAGACCGCGCGCGGCGTCCGGCCTGAACCTCGGCGCCGGCGGCGCGCTAACGCCGCCGCCCGCCGCCAAAGCTCTGGACCGGCGGGGCAACCGCGCGAAAGCCGGCCGCCGCAACCCTCCGCTCCGGCTGCCCAGGGTCCTGTTCCTCGCGTGCGGGCAGGTGGGCGATCGGAGCCGCCGCGATCCCGGCGAGCTCGTCGTCGAGCGTGCGCAGGTCGCGCACGAGCACGTTGATCGTGCCGCCGCCGGCCGGCGGTCGTTCGAGGCGGCCGTGGGCGAGGATCAGCGGCTCGGCGCGAACCAGGTGACGGTGGCGCTCGTAGAGGGCGGGGGGGACGATCAGGTTGACCGGGCCATGTTCGTCCTCCAGCAGCATGAAGACGACTCCGGAGGCCGTCTCCGGACGCTGGCGGGCGACGACCAGCCCGGCGACCGTGACCGCGGCGCCGTGGCGGATCTCTGGCAGCTGCGCACTGGTCGCGACGCCGTTCAGGCGCGGGCGCAGGATCGCCAGCGCGTGGTCGCTCAGCGTGATCCCGCTGGTCGCGTAGTCAGCGAGCAGCGTCTCCCAGCGTCCGAGCTCGCGCAGCCGCGGAGACGCTCCGGCGTCGAGCGCGAGCGCGAGCTGGGTGCCGCCGGGGACGCGGCGCCCCGGGGTCGCGACGCCCAGGTCCCACAGCGCACGGCGACGCTCACCGGCCAGCGCGTCGCAGGCTCCCGACCAGGCGAGCTGCTCGAGCGAGGGGCGCGCCGCGGGCACGCGTGCAGCCAGTTCGGCGACGCTGCCAAACGGCCCGCCCTCCTCGCGGGCGCGCACGAGCGCCGCGACCTCCTCGGCGTGGACGCCGCGGACGTAGCCGAGCCCGATTCGCACGGCCCCGTCGGCCGCAACCGAGCATTCCGCGAGCGAGGCGTTGACGTCGACGGCGCACAGCCTGATCCCACGCCGCGCCGCCTCGTGAGCGAGACTGTCGGGCGGGTAGAAGCCCATCGGCTGCTCGTTGAGCAGCGCGCACAGGAACTCGGGGCCGTAGTGGACGCGCAGCCAGGTGGACTGGTAGGCGAGCAGGCCGAAGGCGGCGCTGTGGGCCTTGGGGAAGCCGAAGCCGGCGAAACCCGCGACCATCTCCCAGACCCGCTGCGCGAGCTCCGCGGACGCGCCGACGTGGGTGGCGGCGCCCTCGACGAAGCGGCGGTGGTAGCGCTCGATCGCGACGCTCGCGCGCTTGCGGCTCATCGCGCGGCGCAGCCCGTCGGCCTCGCCGGGGCCGAAGCCGGCGAAGGCCTGCGCGACCTCGAGCACCTGGTCCTGGAAGATGATCGTGCCGAGCGTCTCGCGCAGCACACCGGCCAGCGACGGGTGCAGGCAGGGAGGTTCGTAGGAGGGGTCCTCACGCAGGCGCTGGCGACGCTCGATGTAGGGGTTCACGGCCCCGCCCTGGATCGGCCCCGGGCGGATGATCGCGACCTGTACCGCCAGCTCCGCGAGGTTCTCGGGGCGGGTGCGCCGCAGCGCCTGCATCTGCGCGCGACTCTCGATCTGGAAGACGCCGGTCGTCTCGGCAGCTGCGATCGCGGCGAAGGTCGCGGGATCGTCGAACGGGATGCGCGAGAGGTCGATCCGCTCGCCGCGCGTGATGGCGATCGACTCGACGGCGCGTTCGACCGCCGAGAGCATCCCCAACCCGAGCAGGTCGATTTTCAGGAACCCCGCGTCGGCGCAGGAATCCTTGTCCCACTGCACGAGCTGGCGGCCCTCCATCGCGGCGGGCACCACCGGGCAGCAGTCGATCAGCGGCCGGGTTGCGACGATCATCCCGCCCGGATGCTGGGAGATGTGGCGTGGCAAACCCAGCGCCTCCTGCGCGAGGCGCGCCAGCCAGCTCCAGCGGTCGCCGTGCGCGCGCGTCCCCAACGCGCTCGCGAGGTCGCGGTCGACCGTGTGCCCGAAGCCGTCCGCGCCGCGCGCGACGCGCTCGATCTCGCCCGGCGGCAGCCCCAGCGCCTTGCCCAGCTCGCGGATCGCGCCACGCGCGCGAAAGCTCGGGAATGTCGCGACGAGCGCCGCGCGGTCATGGCCGTAGCGCTCGTGGACACGGCGGATCAGGACCTCTCGGACGTCGCGCGGGAAGTCGATGTCGATGTCCGGCAGTGATGTCAGCTCGGGGTTCAGGAAGCGACCCATCGCGAGTCCGCCGGCGAGCGGGTCGATGTGTGACAGGCCGGTCAGGTAGCAGACGATCGAAGAGACGGAGGAGCCGCGTCCGCGACCAGGCGGCAGCAGCGCGCGTGCCGAGCCGGGGCCGCGAACCTCGGCCGCGACCTCGCGCGACAGCTCGAGGATCTCGTGGTGCAGCAGGAAGAAGCCGGCCAGCGAGAGCGTCTCGATCACCGCCAGCTCCGCTTCGAGGCGGGCACGGGCCTCGCGCAGCGCCATGCCGGCGTAGCGCTCGAGCAGGCGTTCGCCGCACAGTTCCGCGAGGCGTCGCTGGGCGCTCTGGTCCTCGACGCCCGGATAGCGGTAGCCGAGATCGCCGGTGAGGTCGAAATCCAGTTGCTCGGCGAGCGCGCGACTCTCCCAAACCGCCTGCGGATGGTCGCTGAAGCGGGCTGCCATCGACGCCGGGGAGGCGAGCACATGCGAGCTGTTGGGGCGTCGCAGCGGTTCGCTCGACTCCAGCGTGAGGTGGTGGCGAAGCGCCACAAAGGCGTCCTGGAGCGGGACGCGCGCGGCGGCGTGGGCGTGGACGTTGCCACTCGCCACGCAGCGCAGGCCCAGCCGCGCGGCGAGCGCGGCGAGCGCACCGTTGCGGGCGCGATCGCCGGCGAGGAACGGGCGCTGCAGCTCGACGCGCAACCGCTCGGGGCCGAAGGCCTCGCGCAGTCGCCGCACGCCGGCCTCATCGTGCACACCGTGCTCCGCGCAGCCGGTCAGGCAGACCATCCCCTCGGCGTGCGCGCAGATCGCCTCGAGCGAGACGGCCGGCGCCGTCGGCTCACGCGGGCGTTCGCGGGTGTGGGCGTGGGCGAGCGTCAGCAGCCGGCAGAGGTTGCGCCAGCCAGGCTCGGCGGCGACCAGCAGCGTGAGATGGCGGCCGTCGGCGAGGCTCAGCTCGGCGCCGTGGATCGGGCGCAACCCGAGCCCGCGGGCGGCGTGTGCGAACTCCATCGAGCCGTGGACGCCGTCGTGATCGGTCAGCGCGAGCGTCTGGTGGCCCAGCTCGAGCGCGGTGGCGGCGAGCTCCTCCGGCAGCGAGGCGCCGTCGAGGAAGGAGTAGGCCGAATGGCAGTGCAGCTCGACGTAGGAGTCGGCCGCCCTCCGGGCGACCCTGACGGCGCCTTCGGCGCTCATCGCTGGCGAAACCAGCGGCCGTCAGCGAGGTCGTGGAAGACGACGAGGTCACGTCCCGACTCGCTCACGAGCTCCCAGTAGCGGCGGCGCAGCGGCTGCTGCGTCCACCAGCGATCCTCAACCAGCCAGGACTCGCGTACGTGCGCCACCGCCTGCCCGTCAACCACCAGCGGCTGCCCGCCGGGGGCGGCCCGAACCCGCGCGGCGCGCGGCAGGGCGAGGCGGCGCGGGGCGCTCACGACTCGAACGGGGTGAGCATCACGCGTCGCTCGGGGACGCGCGAGTCGAGCTCGAGGTAATGGACGCGCAGTGCGGCATCGGCTCCGGCGGCACTGCGCATCTGCTGAAGCGCCTCGCGAAGTCGAGCGCGGCGATCTTGACCCGCCTGATCGAGCAGCGCCCGCTGCTCGCCGGCAGGTGGGCCGAAGCGCTCGGCGGCGAGGGTCAGCACACTCGCCGGGGAGGGCAGCGACTGCAGGCGCGGGAGGAGTGCGAGCCGCATCCGCTCCGGCTGGGCGAGCGCCTCGCGGAAGGTGACGCCGTTGCTCCAGCTGCCGCCATCGACCAGGCGGGCGGCGAGCATCGCCGCCCGCAGCGTGCGCCCGCGACGCTCCGGGCGTGCCAGCAGACGGTCGATCAGCAGTACGAGCGCGCGCTCGAGGGCCGGACCGCCGGTCGCCTCCGGAAGCTCGAGCGATTCCCGCAGCGGAGTCTCGGTGCGTCGCGGGCGAGGCGGATCGTCCTCGCCGCAGGCGAGTCGGTGCGCCTCGATCCCCGCTGCGCCGAAACGGTCGGCGAGCGAGGCGCGGGGGAACGCCGCGAGCTCGCCCAGCGTCGCGATCCCGAGCCGTTCGAGGGACTCCACCAGCGGCGCGGTGCGCTCGCGCGAGCGCAGCAGCGCCACCGGCAGCGGCGCCAGATGCTCACGGGCGCCATCACGGACGATCAGCGTGCGCCGCGGGCGGGTCGCAAGCGCGCCTGCCAGGGCACAGAAGCGGGTAGGTGCGGCGGCCAGGCGGGCAGGGCGGTCCAGCGCGCGCCGCGCCGCCAGGAGCACGAGCTCGTCGCTGCCCCCGTGCAGGCCTCGCAGTCCGTCGAGCGCGAAGCAGGCGAGACCCGGGCGCGTCGGCTCGACGCCGGCTCCGATTCCCTCCAGCGTCCTCAGCGTGCGCTCCCAGGCGGCGGCGACAGCGATCGGGTCCGCGCCGAGCAACTCGAGCGTTGGGCAGCGCGCGAGCGCCTCGCCGAGCGCCATCCCGCTGCGCACGCCAAAGGCCTGGGCGGCACCGGAAACCTCGCCGATCGGCCCGGAGCCGACCTCGGGGGCGATCGCGACCGCGCGGCCGGCCAGCGGCTCGAGCCCACCGGCGGCGACCGCGAGCTCGAAGCGGGGGATCAGGACACACGCAATCATACGAACGTATGTTCGCACCCGGTTCTCGTGGATGCAAGTCAGGTACGCTGCTCACCGCATCAACGCTGCCACGGCAGCAGGAGGCGGCTCATGCACGCTCGGAGTAACAACACCGCTCCGAAAGGCCTGCGCGCGCGGTGGGCTTCTCCCCCGCGAACCGGCATGCGGCTCATCATCGCGCCGTGGGAGTACCGCCACCTTCGTGCCTTCGCGCGCGTGCACATCGCCGGCGGCCTCGTTGCGGCCGTCCTTGGCATCGTGACGCTCTCCTTCGGTGGGAACGACTGGAAGACGTACGGGTGGGCGATGGGGTTCCTGGCGGTGGCGGCGGCAAACCTGGCGTTCGCCTACTGGGAGACGCGTATCGCCCGCTCCGAAGATTCCCGAGCCTGAGCCCGGTTGGACGTCCGTGGCTGCGAGCGCCGGCACGTCGCCGTGGAAGGACCTGCGAACCGCGACCGTGCGTACACTTGCGCGATGGATTTCAACTTCCTCGGGATCTGCGGTGGAATCGCCGTCGCGCTGGCGGTCGGGTTGATCTCGGGCGTCTGGGTCGTCGGGATCGTCCTCGGCTTGGCCGTCGCGGTGTCAACGGCCGAGAGGATGCGCCGCCGCGCCGCGCTCACTCAGCAGCAGGCGCCGATCGAGGCCGGACGCAGGAAGCGCAAGGGCTGAGCGCCGGACAGGCAGGAGCCGGCCGGACCTCGCGCTACTGCTTGAAACGCTCGACCGTGTCCGCGGAGCGCATGCCGACCTCGTCGGGGTCGAGCCCGAACTCCTCCTGCGCTCGACGCTGGCGCAGCAGGTCCCAATAACGGTCCAGCGAGACGCGGATCTGCTCGAGGCGAGCCCGCTCGTCGATCGTGTGGCCGCCCGCGCGCCCGGCGGCGGCGTAGAGCCGGCGCTCCTCGGCGACGAGTGCCTCGATGTGGTCCTGCACCTCGCTGTCGTCCATCCTGCCTCCTGCTCGATCGGCATCTCGATTCACCACCGAAGGTGGCCGGGCGGCGTCGCGCAACGGGCCGCGCCGCCGCCAGTGTTGCAAGCGTTCCCCGCCGATGTCGAGCCGGCTCACGGGGGCACCACGTCGGGGTCGATAGCCGCGCGGGCGTGTGGTCGGCTGCAACGATTCTTTCCCCCACGCGCCGCGGGATCCGTAACACTGTTTGGTGTCATGTGCAACGAATCTCTGGAGTGGGGGACCGGTTGACGACGGAACCTCCAGAGGAGCCGCCGGAGGAGCCGGGCGACCCGTACGGAGAACCGCCCGCGGAGTCGCCGCGCGACCGCCACGACGAGCCACCGCACGCGCCGGGTGACCGCTATCGAGAGCCCCCCGAGGAGCCCCCGCACGATCCGTACGCCCACGATCACGAGCCGCCGCACGAGCCGTACGAGCCGTACGCGCACGACCGTGAACCGCCGCACGACCCGTACGCGAGCCATCGCGAGCCACCCGACGAGCCCGACGAGCGCTATCACGAGCCGCCGCCGGAGGAGGAGGAGCCGCACGAGCGGTATCGCCACCTCCACGAGCCGCCCGAGGCCGAGCCGCCGGGCAGGCTGTTCGAGGCGCCGGGGGACGCGGATGCGTCCGGGGATCACCCGACGGGCGAGTATTTCGGCGACGGCCTCGATCACCCGACGGGCGAGCTATTCGACGACGAGTTCCCGGACGATCCGCCGAGGGAGCCGCCGGGCGATCTGCTCGGAGACCTGGGGGAGGAGGTCCATTCGACCGCGGAGCTCGCGAAGCGCCGTGCGCAGGAGCGCGCCCTGCGCCGCCGGGCCGGCCGCCAGCGGCTGCTTTTCCTGGTCCTCGGCATCGTGGTGGTGGTCGTGATCATCGTGTTCGTGGTGGGCGGCGGATCGAGCACGCCGACGCCGCCCGCGTCGAGCAGCAACCCCCTCGCGGCGACCGGAACGGGAGCGGGACATCTCCTCGCGGGCTCCGCGGCGTCGGCTCTACCGGACAACATCCTCGTCGCCGACCGCAACAACGACCGCGTGATCTCGATCACGCCGCAGGGGCGTGTCGTTTGGAGCGTGCGGCTCACGGGGCCGAGCGACGCGTTCCTCAGCCCCACGGCGCGCTCGATCACGGTGACCCAGCCCGGCGCCTTCGTCGTCCTGCAGCTCGCCGTCGCCGACAGGACCGCCTTCTACCGCTACGGGCACAGCGGCCACCCCGGCAGCGCTGACGACCGCCTCCACGATCCGGAGACCGCGCAGGAGCAGAGCGACGGCAAGCTGGTGATCGCCGACAAGTCGAACTGCCGCATCCTCTTCGTCTCGCCGCCGTCGCTTCACCCGTCGGCGACGCTCGGCACGCCGGGGTCGTGCGTGCACGACCCGCCGAAGACGCTGGCCTATCCGGACGCGGTCTTCCCGGCGATCGGCGGCGGGATCGTCGTGACCGAGCTCGACCCCGCTTGGGTCGACGTGCTGAACAGCGCAGACAAGCTCGTCGCGGGCGTGCGCGTGCCGGGCCTGAGCGTGCTCGACGACGCGAACGAGTACGCACCCGGCAAGCTGATCGCGACGAGCCACAGCCACCCAGGCGCGGTCGAGGAGTTCAGCACGGCCGGCAAGGAGATCTGGAGCTACGCCGTGACGTCCGGCTCCGGCGAGCTGGATCGACCGTCGCTGGCGGAGGTCCTGCCCGACGGCGACGTCCTGGTCTGCGACTCTGGCAACGACCGGATCGTGGTGATCGACCCCCAGACCAACACGATCATCTGGCAGTACGGGCACACCGGCAAGCCGGGCAGCAAGCCGGGCTACCTGCACACGCCGGACAGCGCCGTCCTGGTGCCGTAGGGCCGCTAGCCGCTCGATGGCGGCGGATTGCGGATCCCCGCAAGCCCGACCGCCGCGCCGACCGCCAGCAGCGCGGCGGCGATCGCGATCGCGAGGTGGAAGCTCGCCAGCGACGCCGAGTCGGCGGCACGCACGATCGCCCCTCCCGCCGCGCGCGGCAGCCCCGCGACCGACGGGCGCCCGAGCACCAGGTGTTCGGCGGCCGCGACGGCTCTGCGCTCGGCACCTCCGAGCGCAACCCCGCCAAGGCGCTCGCGCAGCACCGCGCTGAAATGCGCGGCCGCGATCGCGCCGACACCGGCGGTGGCGAGCAGGCCGGCGACGCGCGCGACGGCGTTGTTGACGGCCGACGCGATACCGGCGCCGGCGCTCTCGACGCCCGCCAGCACCGTCGTGGTCAGCGGCGCGACCGTCAGCGCCAGGCCCAGCGCGAACACCAGCACCGCCGGCAGCAGGTCCGAGAGGTAGTCGGGGTTCGCACCGATGCGCAGCGCGAGCAGCAGCCCCGCAGCCGCGAGCAGCGGCCCGGCACTCATGAACAGGCGCGGTCCGAAACGCGCCGACAGACGGCCGGCGTAGCGCGCCAGGCAGAACATCACCACGGTCACGGGCAGCATCGCCAGCCCGCTGCGCAGCGGCGAATAGGCGGCCACCTGCTGGAGGAAGAGGACCAGGAAGAAGAAGAAGACCGCGAGCGCCGCATAGACGGCGAAGGTCTCGATGTTGGCTGCCGCGAAGTTGGCTCGCCGGAAGATCGTCAGCGGCAGCATCGGGTCGCGCGCCAGCCTCTCGCGCACCAGAAAGGCGGCGAACAGCACCGCTCCGCCGGCGGTTGCGGCGACGATCGGCGGGCTGGACCATCCGAGTCTCGGCGCTTCGATCAGCCCGAACACGACGCCGCCCAGACCGGCCGCGCACAGCAGCGCCGCGGGCAGATCGAGGCGACGGCGCGGCAGCTGCGAGGGCTGCGCAGGCGGGATCGCGATCAGGATCAACGCCAGGCAGACCAGGACCACCGGCACGTTGATCACGAACAGCCAGCGCCATGAGGCCAGCGCCAGCAACTCCCCCCCGGCGAGCGGCCCGATCACGGTGGCGATCGCCCCGAACGCGGTCCAGGTGCCGATCGCGGCGCCGCGCTCCTCGTCCGTGAACGTCGCCGCGATCACGGCCAGCGACCCCGGCATCAGCAGCGCCCCCGCCACCCCCTGCAGCGCCCGCGCCGCCGTCAGCACGCCGATCGTCGGCGAGAGCGCGCACAGGACCGACGCGAGTCCGAAGCCGCCGACGCCCAGCGCGAACACGCGGCGCTCGCCGAAGATGTCGCCGAGCGAGCCGCCGACCAGGATCAGCGATCCGAGTGTCAGCAGGTAGGCACTCGAGATCCATTGCTGTCCGGCCAGACCACCGCCGAGGCTGCGCTGGATCGTCGGCAGCGCGACGCTGACGATCGTGCCGTCGA
>CAZABN010000012.1:0-34178 GCA_964483345.1 uncultured Solirubrobacteraceae bacterium | reverse complement strand
GAGGTCGGAGGTCTGCTGCGCCGCCTGCTGCACGCCGGTGCGCACGTCGAGGGTGAGCGGAAGCACGGCGCGAATGCGTTTGCGCAGCGTGGCGGGGCTGACGCCGGACTTCGCGCCGACGACGAGGTCGTCGTAGGAGTTGGGCTCGCCGGCGAGCAGCTGCGCCTGCGGCAGGGTGACGAGCGCCACACCGGCGCCGCCGAACGACGCCGAGCCGGCGAAGCGCAGGATGCCGGAGATGCGGTAGGTGGCGGCGGCCGTCGCGCCCGCCACGCGCAGGCGCTGACCGACCCTCAGCGACGCGCGCTGCGCGCTCGCCTGATCGATCGCGACCGAGCCGGCGTTCGTCGGCAGCGAGCCGGCGACCGCGGAGAGATCCTCGAAGCGCGCCGGCAGCACCGAGACGGCGAAGCTCGGCGCGGAGGTGTTCAGCCGCCTGCCCTGCGCGTCGAAAAGCGTCGCGACGGCGAACACCTCGCCGGCGGCGACCGCGACCCCGGGGACGCGACGCACACGCTCGAGCGTCGCCTGGCCGATTGCTGCGGTCTGCACCGCCGCGCCCGCGCCGAGACCCTGGTGCGGTGTGATGACGACCGCGCGGTTCTGCTCGCCGGTCGCGAAGATCGCCGCGAACGAGTGGTCGATCGTGTCGGTGAGGATGTAGGTGCCCGACATCAGCGCCACGCCGAGCGCGACCGCGATGCCGGTCAGGACCGCGCGCAGCTTGCGCGAGAAGAACCCGCGCACGACGACCGCGGTCATCGGCTCAGCGACTTCATCAGATCGAGCACGCCGCCCGCGTCGAGCGCCTCGCCGTCGCGCACGATCCGCCCGTCGCCGAGCACGACCAGGCGGTCGGCGTGCGAAGCGGCCTGGGCGTCGTGGGTGACCATCACGACGGTCTGCCCGAAGCGGTCGACCGCGAGCCGCAGCAGGTCCAGCACCTCGCCGGAGGCGGCGGAGTCGAGATTGCCGGTCGGCTCGTCGGCAAACACGACCGCCGGGCGCGAAACCAGCGCGCGCGCGACCGCGACGCGCTGCTGCTGGCCGCCGGAGAGCTGCGCCGGGCGGTGGTGCAGGCGGTCGCGGATGCCGACGGCGTCGACCAGCTCGTCGAACCACGCGTCGTCGACACTGCGGCCGGCGATCGAGAGCGGCAGCAGGATGTTCTCGCGCGCGTCGAGGATCGGCAGCAGGTTGAAGGTCTGGAAGATGAAGCCGACCCGCTCGCGCCGCAGCAGCGTGAGCGCGCGATCGTCGAGCGACGCGAGCTCCACGCCGTCGAGCGTGACCGTGCCGCTGGTCGGCCGGTCGAGCCCCGCGAGGATGTGCATCAGCGTGGACTTGCCGGACCCCGACGGTCCCATGATCGCCGCGAAGCGGGCCTTCGTGAACGCGACGCTGACATCGCTCAGCGCGTCCACCGCCACCTCCCCCTCGCCGTAGCGCCGCGTCAGCTCGCGGGCGCTGACGATCCCGGGGTCACTCATGCGGTCGGGCTGAGCGGGTCCGTTCGGGGCAAGCTCTGCTGGGCGCGGTCGACCGCCGCGACCACCACCCTGGGGCTCGCGATGCCGACGAACGCGAAGTCGGAGTCGTCCGTTCCGGCGGTGTCGAAGCTGACCGTGCCGATCCGCAGCAGCCGCTCGAAAAGCGACTGGTGCGTCTCGACGTTCTGGACGCGGTCGATCGTCGTGTGCTGCTCGGTGCGCGAGAGGATGCCGCGACGGATGTGCAGACGGCGGTCGGTGATCGTGTAGCGCGTGGAGACGCGGCGGATCAGGCCGATCAGCAGGGAGATCGCGAGGATCGCGGCGAACGCGGCGACCGCGTAACCCCAGTTGCTGGAGACCAGGCGGGCGATCGCGCCGCCGGCCAGCGCGCCGAACAGCCCGGCGAGATGAAAGTCCAGCATCGAGCGCCACGAAGGGTGTCCCGAGTAGATGACGGTCTCGGGGGCGGTGGCGCTCATCGGCTGCAAAACCTACTACCGGCGGCGCGGAACGGCGGGCTCGCGGCGGACGATGCACTAGGGTCAGGCGATGAGCTTCCAGGCGATCGTGGCGCCGGAGCCGGGTCCGGCCGCGCTGCGCGAGTGCAGCGACGCGGACCTGCCCGAGGGCGACGTCACGGTCGCGGTGTCGCACTCCTCGCTGAACTACAAGGACGGGCTGGTCGTCACCGGGAGCGGGCGGATCGCGCGCAGCTACCCGATGGTCTGCGGCATCGACCTTGCCGGAGTGGTCGAGGCGTCGGACTCGCCGGACTGGCGCGCCGGCGACGAGGTGCTGGTCACCGGCTGGGGCTTGTCGGAGACGCACCCCGGCGGCTACACGCAGCGCCAGCGCGTGCGCTCGGAGTGGCTGACGCGGCGGCCGCCGAGCTTCACGCTCGCCCAGTGCATGGCGATCGGGACGGCGGGGCTGACCGCGATGCTCTGCCTGCTGGCGCTGGAGCGCGCCGGCGTGAGCGCCGGCGACGGCGAGGAGGTGCTCGTGACCGGCGCCGGCGGCGGTGTCGGCAGCGTCGCCGTCGCGCTGCTCGCCGGGCTCGGCCACCGTGTCGCCGCCGCGACCGGGCGCGAGGCGCTGCACGACTACCTGCGGGAGCTCGGAGCCGCCTCGATCGTGGCGCGGGAGGAGCTCGATCAGCCGTCGAAGCCGCTCGAGAGCGCGCGCTGGTCCGGCGCGATCGACACCGTCGGGTCGCAGACGCTGGCGACGGTGCTTGCGCAGACGCGCTACGGCGGCGCGGTCGCCGCCTGCGGGCGCGCCGGCGGCACCGACCTGCCAACGACCGTGGCGCCGTTCATCCTGCGCGGCGTGAGCCTGCTCGGGATCGACTCGGTGATGTGCCCGGCGGCCCTGCGCGAGATCGCCTGGAGCCGGCTCGAGCGCGACCTGCCGGCGGCGCGGCTCGACGCGATGACGACGGTCGAGCCGCTGTCGCGCGTGCCGGAGCTGGCGGCGGAGATCCTCGCCGGGCGGGTCCGCGGACGCGTCGTGATCGAAACCGGCGGCTGAGGAGCGGGGCCGGCCGGGAGGGCGCGGGGTGCGCGGGGTGCGCGGGCGCGGGGTGCGCGGGCGCGCGGTTACGCAAATCGCGCGGCGGCGCCGGCGGGCGGCGTGTTCGCGCAGGCGCTCAGGCCCAGGACGGCGGGCGGCCCTCGCGGTCCGCGCGCAGCCCCTCGACCGCGTCGGAGTGCGGGTCGCTGACGTGCTTGATGATCTCGCTGCGCTCGTGCTCGATCGCGCTCGGGGTGTCGAGCCCGAGGCTGCCGTTGATCTGCCGCTTGATCGTGGCCAGAGCGCTGCGCGACTTGGCGATCAGCGTCGCCGTCAACTCCGTGACGGCGGCGTCGAGCTGCGCGGCCGGAACGCTGCGCAGCGCAAGCCCGAGCGCGGCCGCCTCGGTGCCGGTCAGCATGCGGCCGGAGAAGAGGATCTCGCGTGCGTGCACCACGCCGACTGCCCGCGGCAGCCGGACCGTCGCGCCGCCCCCGGGCACGCGACCGAACATCGATCGCCCGTCGCCGATCTTCGCCTCGTCGGCGATCACGATCAGGTCGCAGGCGAGCACCAGGTCGAAGCCGACCTCGGTGGCGGTCCCGTTGACGGCGGCGATCACCGGGACGTCCAGCGCTTCGAGCGAGAGACCGAGGGCCGCGACGCGCGTGAGAATGTGCTCATAAAACTCGATGTCCGAGTACAGCGTGGCCAGCATGTCCGCGTCCATGCCCGAGGAGAAGGCGTCACCCTGGCCGCTGAGGACCAGCGCGCGCACCGTCGCGTCGTGCTGCACCCGGGCGACGACGTCGTTGATGTCGTCGAGGGTCTGCTCGGTTACGGCGTTGCCGGTCTCCGGTAGGCACAGCGTCGCGTAGGCGACCCGGTCCCTGACCGAGTAGTTCAGCGTCGCGTGACTGGGCGGTTCCGCCATACCGGTAACACCTCTTTCGATTCGTGGACGCGACGCGAGCCGACCGGCGTCCGCCGCCATGTTACGACGCCGCTACGATCGTCGCATGCCCCTGGAGCCCGCTGCCGCGACGACGATCCACGAGATCATCGACAGCGCAGCGGCAAACCTCGACCGAGACACCTGGGACTACATCGCCGGCGGTGCCGAGAGCGAGACCACCGTCCGGCGCAACCGCTTCGCGATCGACTCGCTGGCGCTCCGCCCGCGCGTGCTGCGCGACGTGGGGAGCATCGACCCGAGCACGACCCTGCTCGGTCAGCGGCTGCGGATCCCGGTCGTCCTGGCGCCGCTCGGCGGAGCGGAGATCTTCACCGCGGACGGCGCGCTCGCGTCCGCCCGCGCCGGCGAGCGCTTCGGCGTGACGGCGATGATCAGCTCGATCAGCGAGCCCGGGCTCGAGGCGGTCGGCGCCGCGACCGCCGCGGCGAAGGTCGCGCAGATCTACGTTCGCGGCGACGCGGCGTGGGCTGACGAGGCGATCGGCCGGGCGCTGGACGCCGGTTTCGCGGCGATCGCGCTGACCGTCGACTCCGCCTACTACGGCCGTCGTGAGCGCCAGCTGCGCAGCGGCTGGCGCCCCCCGACACACCAGTTCGGCGGCGATCCCGGGATCGTCTGGCAGTCGCGCCTGACCTGGGAAGGGCTCGAGCGCATGCACGAGCGCGCCGGCGTGCCGCTGATCGTCAAGGGAATACAGACCGCGCGCGACGCCGAGCTGGCGCTCGAGCGCGGGATCGAGGTGATCTACGTCTCAAACCACGGCGGGCGCCAGCTCGACCACGCCGAGGGGGCGATCGAGACGCTGCGGGAGGTGGTCGACGCCGTCGCGGGACAGGCGGCGGTCGTGGTCGACGGCGGCTTCCTGCGCGGCACCGATGTGCTGAAGGCGATCGCGCTCGGCGCCGACGCGGTCGGGCTCGGCCGCCTGCAGGCGTACGCGCTCGCCGCCGGCGGCGAGGCGGGGCTGGTGCGTGTGCTGGAGCTGCTCGAGGAGGAGATCGTCAACGCGATGGGGCTGCTCGGCGTGGCGCGGCTGGACCAGCTCGATTCGAGCTTCGTCGCCCGGTCGAGCGCGATGCCGACGCGCAGCCCGCTGCTGGCGGCGTTCCCCGAGCTGGGCGGGGACTGGCCGGCGGCGGAGCGCCCCTGAGGATCAGCCGCCGCGGGCCGCGGCGGCCAGCACCTCGACCACCAGTTCCCGCTCCGCCGCCCTGACCCGCTGCCCGAGCGAGTCGACGTCGTCGCCGGGCAGCACCGGCACCTCGACCTGCCCGACGATCGGGCCGCTGTCGTACTCGTCGGTGACGAGGTGAACGCTCGCGCCGCTGCGCGTCTGATGGTCCGCGAGCACCGCGGCGTGCACGCGGTCGCCGTACATCCCCTGTCCGCCATAGGCGGGCAACAGCGCCGGGTGGGTGTTGTAGACCCGCCCGGCGTATGCGGCGACGACCGCCGGCGCGAGCTTCTTCATGTAGCCGGCGAGCAGCACGTGCGTGGTCCCGGCCTGCGCGAGCGCCTCGAGGATCTCCTGCTCGAGCGCCCCGGGGTCGGGATGGGTCTTCGCCGACAGCTGGCGCCAGGGGATCTCGGCCGCAGCGGCCCGCTCGAGCACCTGGGCGCCGGGGTTGTTGCAGATGATCAGCACGACCTCGCCGTCGATGCGCCCGTCCGCGCAGGCGTCGATCACCGCCTGTGCGGTGGTGCCGGCGCCGGAGGCGAAGATGGCAAGCGCAATCCCCACCGCGCCAGCATCGCAGAGCGACCCGAGCGATTTCGGAGCAGGGCGCAGCGGCAGCTGAGCTCGGCCGCCGTCGGAAGGGGCCGTGGCCAACCTCCTTGCGCGAGCAAGCATTCTGGTGTATAGTTGCGCTAGCAAGCTTATCGGCTTGGCGCAACCCCGACCCAGAGGAGCAACGTACACATGAGCACCGCCACCACCACCATCCCGAGCGGCACCTGGGCGGCCGACACCGCTCACTCCACGCTCGGGTTCTCCGTCAAGCACCTCGGCATCGCCACCGTGCGCGGTTCGTTCGGCGAGTTCGAGGGCAAGCTCGAGCTGGGCGACGACCTCTCGACGGCGAAGATCTCCGGCTCGGCAAAGGCCGCATCGATCGACACCGCCGAGCCCCAGCGTGACGCGCACCTGCAGTCCGCGGACTTCTTCGACGCGGAGACCTATCCGGAGCTGACCTTCGAGTCGACCGCCGTCAGGGCAATCGACGACGACACCTTCGAGATCGTCGGCGACCTGACGATGCACGGCGTGACCAAGCCGATCACGCTGAAGGCGGAGATCCAGGGCGCCGAGACGGACCCGTGGGGCAACGAGCGCGTCGGCCTGGAGATCACCGGAGCGCTCAACCGCTCGGAGTGGGGCATGAAGTTCAACCAGGCGCTGGGCAGCGGCAACCTGCTCGTCTCCGACATCGTCAAGCTCGCACTCGACGTCTCGGCAGTCAAGCAGGCGCAGTGACGCTCGACGCTGCGCTGGTGGGATACGGTCCCGCCAGCGCAGCCCGACAGGAGGCTGACAACCCGATGAACACCACCATCACAGAAACCGCGGGCCCGCGCAGCACCGCACTGCTCGCCGATGCCACGCGGCTCGGCGGCGTGGAGCTGACGGTCACCGATCTCGACCGCGCGCTTGGCTTCTACACGCGCGTGATCGGGTTGTCGGTGCGCGAGCGCGACGGGCGCAGCGCCGCGCTGCACGCCGGCGGCGAGGACCTCGTGATGCTGCGCGCCGAGCCGGGAGCCCACCCCGCCGGCCGCCACGCCGGGCTCTACCACTATGCGCTGCTCTTCCCGACGCGCGAGGAACTCGCTCGCGTCGCTCGCCGCGTGGCCGAGAGCCGCACGCGCATCGACGGCGCCTCCGACCACGGTACGCACGAGGCGATCTACCTCCCGGACCCGGATGGCAACGGCATCGAGCTCGCGGCCGACCGGCCCCGCGAGCAATGGCCTGACATGAGCGGCGGCGGCGACCTCTTCGGCGCCGGCCCCGCACCGCTCGACCTCGGCGCGCTGTTCGCCACGATCGGCGACGCCGCGCCGACGGCGCTCGCCGACCCCGGACTGCGGATGGGTCACATCCACCTGCACGTCGGCGAGCTCGACGCCGCGACGCGCTTCTACCGCGACGGCCTGGGCTTCGAGCTGAAGGGGACGCTGCCGACCGCGGTGTTCGTGTCCGCCGGCGGCTACCACCATCACGTCGCGTTCAACACCTGGCGCGGAGCCGGCGTCGGTCCGGCGCCCGCCGGCGCCGTCGGCCTGCGCCACTGGACGCTGATCACGGAGAACGCGGCCGAGCGCGACGCCGTCGCGAGCCGGCTCACCGCGCAGGACGTGACGCTCGAGCAGCGCCCCGACGGAACGCTCGCACGCGACCCCTCCGGCAACGCGGTGCTGATCCGCTGAGGCGGGCCTCGGCGCGCGTGCGCCGGCAGCATCGGTCGTGCGTCGATGGCCGCGGCGAGCGGGGATCGCGCTGTCATCATCATCCGTGTCGCACGCAGGGCCTGACGACACGCCCCCGGCCATCACAGCCAAAGGAAGATCGATGCAGCCACGTCCGATCTCACGCTCGACCCTGACGCGCAGGGGCATCGGCGCGTTCGCCTGTGCCGCAGCCGCGGCCGCGGCCGTCGCGCTGGTCCCCGCCGCGAGCGCCGCGACACATCGGCAGCTGACGGCGAAGCTCAAGCTACCCGCCGAGCGCACCAGCGCGACCGGGAACTTCTTCACGCTCGAGGCGTACGTCGCACCGACCTCCGCCAAGCCGGTGGCGAACTTCGAGATGAAGGTGTGCACCAGCGCACACACTCCGGCCGACACCGCGATCGAGCCGGCCTTCTTCACGCTGAGCCTGAGCGGGGGCGGCACCGCCGTCGAGTCGGTGGGCCTTGCGAAGAGCCCGCCGATCGTGCTCAAGCCGCTCAAACCGCTGCAGTGCGACGAGGGCTGGCTCGGCTTCAGCGTGCCGAAGGGCAAGACGGCGTTGAAGCTCGAATACGACTACAAGAGCACGATCGCCTGGGCGGTCGGCTGAACGCGCGGCGTGTGCCGCGGGCGGCACTGCTGAGCCGCCGGAGTATGGCGCGGGCGGCGCCGCTGAGCCGCCGGCGTATGGCGCCGGCGGCGCTGCTGAGAACCGCGGCGTGTGCCGCGGCCGTGACGTCTGAGCCCGCGGCATCTGCCGCGGGCGTGGCGCCACAGTCGTACGATTGCCGCATGGGGCTGAACTCGATCGGGGCGGCCGGGGCGCGGCGGGCATTGGGGCGCGCGGCGCGCGTCGGCGCGGTCGCTGCGGGCGTTCTCGCGCTCGCCGGCGCCGCCGCGTTCGGGGCCTCGGCGACGGCGCCGTTCGATCCGTACTCCGTCACCTTCGTCTCACTCGACACGGGCTGGGCGCTGGGGACCGCACCTTGCGCGTCCGTCGGGCATTGCCTGGGGCTTCGGGAGACGACCGTCGGGGGACGCTCGTGGTTCACGCGGCCGCTGCCGGCGGCGCTCGTCGCCGCGGCCGACCGCAAGCTCGGTGGCCTCCCGGCCGACCTCGCACAGGGCCCGGGCACCGGCCTGAACGTTCGCTTCGCCAACCGCAGCGACGGCTGGATCTACGGCGGCCTCGCGGTCCCAATGAAATACCCGGGAGGTGAGGGGACGGCGACGAAGCCGACGCTGTGGTCAACGCACAACGGCGGGAAGACCTGGACGCAGCAGCCGCTCAGCGGGCTCGGCGAGCAGGACACGATCTTCGACCTCGAAACGGCGCGCGGCACTGCGTACCTGCTGCAGTCGAGCAAGAGCTACGACGCCCTCACCGTCAAGAGCTCACCGGTCTCCTCGGACAGCTGGCACGTCTCGAACACGGCGGCTCTCGGCAGCCCCGCCGGCGGCGGGGAGCAGCAGGGCTCGTTCGTGCTGGCGGGCGCGAGCGGCTGGCTGGTCGAGGGCAACGACCGCGGCACGACCGGCAGCGCGCAGCTCGAAGGCGGCAGGTGGGTGACCTGGACGCCTCCGTGCGCCGCCGTCGGGCACAGCTTCTCGATCCCCGCAGCCTCCACGCCGACGAACCTCGTGGCGTCCTGCGTGATGGGCGGCTTCGCCTACGGGCTCTCGAAGTCCGCCCCGCCCGGCGCGACGCTCGAGTCGGTCTGGCTCTACTTCTCGAGCGACGGCGGCAGGACGTTCACCTACGGACCCGAGATCGGCAAGCAGCTCGGCTTCCTCGGCGTGCTGGCCTCCCCCGCGCCCGGGGTCATCCTCGCCGAAGGCCAGTCCCCGAGCGGTCCGGACGACCTGCTCGCCAGCTTCGACGAGGGCGTCCAGTGGAGCGACGTCTACACCGGCCAGATCGCCTACCTCGGGTTCACGAGCCCCACCCAGGGCGTCGCCATCGTGCGCAACTTCCAGAGCGCGGGCGCCACGATGATCATGACCTTCGACGGCGGCCACCACTGGGCGCCGGTCAGCTTCTGAGCGCCCGCCGCGGGCAGCGGGTCGCGTCAGATCTGCTGAGCGCGCGAACGCTACGCCGCGTCCGCCTCGCCGGGCTGCCGGCAGACCCCGCACACGCGCTCGCGCCGGCGGAAGCCGAGCGACTCGTAGATGCCGAGCGCGTGGTAGTGAGGGTCGGCGGCGATCACCAGGCGCCGCGCGCCGTGCCGCTCGGCACTCGCGCGCACCGCCTCGACGAGCAGCCGCGAGCAGATCCCGCGCCGGCGGTGAGCCACCGCGGTTTCGACCGACTGGAAGCGGCCGCGGCCCGCCGTGACGACCAGACCGCAGCTGCCGAGGACCTGCGGCTCGTTCGAGCTCGACGCGAGCGCGACGTACCAGGCGCCGCGGCCCAGCAGGAAGAGGGCGCGCAGGTCGGCCAGGCGCCGGCGGCTGAACTCCCTGTGCTCCGCCTCGGTGAAGCGCTCATCGCGCGCGGCGACCTGCAGCTCCACGACCTGCTCCCAGAGGGTCTCGTCGGAGCCGCCGGCCGGATCGAGCGCGCGCACCTCGACCTCGCGGCTCGCGCGCGGATGCGCCCGCACACGCTCGGCCGGCGCAACCAGGCCGACGCACTCCTCCAGGCGAAAGCCGCGCTCGACGAACGCCTCGCGCGCGAGCCCGAGCGAGCCGTCGGTTCGGTCCCACGCGAAGGTCCGGTGCTTGACGCCCGGTTCGTCGGCGAACTCATCGGCGAACAGGCGCTCCCACCGCGGTCCATCCCCCTCGCCCGGCGGAGCGTCGAAGAGCAGCAGGTTGCCCCAGTAATGCGTCGGGTTGCTCGGCGAGCGGATCGCGAGATGTCCGTCACGGCGGCTGACCACGCGGTCCAGCGGCAGCACGTCGATGTCGGTCGCCCAGACGAGCGACCTCGGACCCTCGGGTGCACTCGAGCGCGCCGCCACGCGCGCGCAGTCTAGTCAGCCCCCGCCGGCCGAGATCGCCGCCGGTGCGCGCGGGCTGGCGCACGGAGAGCTCACGTTCTGGCAAGGTTGCACCCGTGAGACACCCAAGGCAATCGGTGCGCTACGCCGGCGTCGCCGCGATCGCCACCGTCGCGGCGCTCGCCGCCGGCGCCGCGCTTGCCGCCAACTCGGTCGTCAAGCGCCACTCGGAGTCGACGACGATCCCCGCGGGGCAGACCCGCACGCTCACGGTGCCCTACCCGGACGCCCTCGAATACGGAAACGCGCACTACTCCGGCAGCGCGATCGTGCTCGCGCCGAAGGCCGGCGCCAATGGGAGCCCACCGAAGCTCGCCCGGGTCAGGATCCTCGAGGCCCAGTCCGTGCTCGGCGGCTCGGACTACCAGGCGCGCGCCCACAACGGCAACGCCGCGGGCACCGCCGCCGTCCGCTTCAACGTGACCGCCACCACGCGCGAGCCGCTGCCGCACAGCTGAACCGCCGGCCTCGCCGCACGCGAGCGGCGACGCTCACGCCGTGGGGGGCAGCTCAACCTCGGCGCCACCGCCAGGAGGCGTCGGCCGCGTCGGTTCGCGCACACCGCCCGACGCACCCGGCTCGTCGCCGCCGGCCTCGTGGCGCGCGCGCAGCCGCCGCACGAGCTCAGCGCGCATCGGGCCGACGCCAGGCTCGGTGGCGAGACCCTCGGCCGCGCACTGGAGGCGGTCCTTCAGCTCACGGTCGCTGAGGGAGCTCACGTCCTCCACAGCGGCGGACCGCGTCTACTCGCCCGCCGAACAGGCGCTCGGGGCGCCGGGCGCGAAGCGCGCGAAGACCTCGGCGAGGGTCGCGATCTCGCGCGCGTCGAGGCGCTCGAAGAAGCGCTCGCGGACGGCCTCGAGATGGGTCGACTGGGCCGCCTGGGCGAGCACGAGGCCGGCCGGCGTGAGCTGCGCGTTGACCGCTCGCGCGTCGGCCGGGCAGTTCTGGCGCTCGACCAGCCCGCGCGCCTCGAGCGCGTCGACGATGCGCGAAACGCGGCTGAGGCTGAGTCCCGCCTCGCCCGCGAGCACCGACAGGCGCAGGCGGCGATCGGACACGCTCGCGAGCCGGGCGAGCAGCTCGAGGCCGCTCAGCGTGAGCCCGTGCGCCGCCTCGAGCTCCGCGTCGAGCTCGCGGGTCAGGCGGCGGTGGGTCGCGAGCAGCCCGATCCACGCCGCCGCGTACTCGTGGCTCCATTCGGGGAAGCCGTCGCTGCGCAGGACGATCGGGGTGCCGGGATCTTTGGCGGTCGTGGCCATTTCGTTGCTCTAGCAAGTATACCGTACCCGGGGGCTCCCCGGGGCGCTTGAAGGCGCTGACGATACAAGCGGCGGCGGCCTGTGACGACGTGTCCGCTGCCGCGTAGTTCAACTGTGAGGATGATCTGCCAATGACGGTCATCGCCGCGCTGCCGACCAGCGGTCCGGGGGCCGGTGAGCAGTTCGAGCAGCTCTACCGCTCGAGCGCCGCCGACGTCTACGCCTACGTGGCGTCGCTGCTGCGCGACCGCACCGCCGCCGAGGACGTCACGGCGCTCGCGTTCGAGCGCGCCTTTCGCCGCCGCGCGCTGTTCGACGTGCGACGCGGCACGCCGCGGTCGTGGCTGTTCGCGATCGCACGCAACGCCGCGCTCGACGAGCTGCGCAAGCGACGGCGCACGGGCGCGCTGCTGCACGAGATCGCCGACCCCTCGACCGAGCTCGAGGATCTCGATTCCGAGCTCGCCGAGCGGCGCCTGCTGGTGCGCGAGGGGCTCGCGTCGCTCGAGCCGCGCGACCGCGAGGTCATCCTGCTCAAGTTCGTCGGGCGGCTGTCGAACGCCGAGCTCGCCCGCGTCCTGCGCTGCAGCGAGTCCAATGCCGGGACCCGCCTGCACCGCGCGATCGAACGTCTACGGGAGGTGTGTGGTGTCACGCGATGAACTGAACGCGAGCGAGCGCGAGGAGCTCGCGGCGCTGGACCGCATCCTCGCCCGCGAGCCGGTCGGCGAGCAGCATCTCGAGCTGGCCGCGCTCGTCGACTCGGTGCGCGCCGGTGCGCCGCGCATGGATCCCGCGTTCGCCGAGCGCCTGGACGCCCGGCTGGCCGCACACCGAAGGCGGGGCGGCGGCGCCGGCGCACGCGTCGCGCGTCCCGGGATCCGCCGCCTGGCGCTCGCCGGCAGCGGCCTGGTGGCCGCGGCGGTGGCGTTCACGATCGTGATCTCGAGCGGCGTGCTGAGCGGCGGCACGACCCACCCGCCGGCGCCGGCGAACGGCCCGGCCCTATCGATCCTCCCGCGCAAGGCCCCGGGCGCGACCACGACCCCCACGGGCGCCACCAGCGCCTTCGCGGGCAGCAGCGTCGGCGCCGTGCCGAGCACGAACCTCTCGGTCGGCCGGAGCCTGTCCGCGCGCCTCGTGCGCCGTGACTCGGCGCTGACGCTCGCAACCTCGCCGGCGAGCATGCAGAGCGTCGCCAACCGGATCGTCGCCGCGACCGAGCAGCGCGGCGGTGTCGTCGAGAGCTCGAACGTCGCGATCCAGGGGCCGGCGAGCCACGCCAGCTTCAGCCTGGCGGTGCCGACCGGGCGGCTCGGATCGCTGATCGCGGCGCTCTCCTCGCTCGCGAGCGTGCGCGCACTCAACCAGAACAGCAACGACATCACCAACAGCTACAACGCGGAGCAGGCGCGGCTCGCCGACAACGTGGCCGCGCGCGCCGCGCTGCTCAAGGCGCTCGCGACGGCGGCGACGGCCACGCAGCAGGCGAGCATCCAGAAGCAGCTGAACCGGCTGGCGGCGCGGATCGCGGCGGAGCAGCGGGAGCTGGACCGCCTGCTCGGGCAGGGCCACACGGCAACGCTGCACGTGTCCGTCGTCGCGGGCGCGAGCGCCAAGCACGCGAAGGCGAGCGCCGGCCCGTTCACGACCGCCTTTCACCGCGCCCTGCACGCGCTCGAGGAGATCCTCGCGATCGCCCTGGTCGTGCTCGCGATCGTGCTGCCGTTCGCGCTGACCGCGCTCGCGCTGTGGTGGGGCGCGACGGCGGTACGCCAGCGCGCCCGCGAGCGCGCGATGCGAACCGCGTAGAGCGCGCACGCGCAGGTTAGGCTGCGCGCATGGCGTCCCCCGTAGAGCTCAGACCCGGCCTGTGGCGCTGGAGCGCCCCGCATCCCGAGTGGCACGCGATCAACGACGATGGAGGACCGACGCTCTGGCCGCGCGAGGTCGGCTGCGTGCTCTACACGAGCGCCGCCGCCGCGGTCTTCATCGACCCGCTCGTGCCGGCCGAGGAATCCGCCGAGTTCTGGCGCTGGGCGGACGAGCACTGCGACGGGCGCGAGGTCAGCGTGCTCGAGACGCTCGCCTACCACCGCCGCAGCCGCGAGCAGGTGATCGCCCGCTACGGCGCCCGAACCAGCGCGCCGGAGATGGTCGAGGCCCACCCGCTGGCGGGTCTCGCGGAGACCGTCTACTGGATCCCCGAGCACCGCGCGCTCGTGCCCGGGGACACGCTGCTGAGCGTCCCCGACGGCGAGCTGCGGCTGTGCCCGGAGTCCTGGCTCGAGGACCCGGACTGGCCCGAGACGCCGACGCTCGCGGACCTGCGCGCGGCGCTCCTGCCGCTCTGCGACCTGGAGGTCGAGCTGGTGCTGGTCTCGCACGGCGAGCCGACGCTGCGCGACGGCGGCGCCGCGCTTCGCCGCGCGCTGCAGGCGCCGTGATCGACTGGCCGCTGGAGCGCGACCTCGCGCGCGCGCACGAGGCCGCGCAACGCACCCGCGAGCGCATCGCGCGCTTCGTGCGCCACACGCCGCTGCTCGAACTGAGCGGCCACCCCCGGCGGGCGCTCAAGCTCGAGACGCTGCAGCACACCGGCTCGTTCAAGGTCCGCGGCGCCGCGGCCGCGATCACCGCCGCCCCGCGGCCGCGCCAGATCGTCGCCGCCTCGACCGGCAACCACGGCCTCGCGGTGGCCGCGGTCGCGCACGCGCTCGAGCTGCCCTGCCGCGTCTTCGTGCCGGCGGGCGCGGCCCCGGCGAAGCTCGCTCGGCTGCGCGCAGGCGCCGCCGAGCTGATCGAGTGCGACGGCGACCCGCTGGCGGCCGAGCTCGCGGCACGCGAGGCGGCGACGCAGACCCCGGGCGCGCTGCTCGTCGCGCCCTACAACGACGCGGAGGTGATCCTCGGGCAGGCCACGCTCGGCCTCGAACTGCTCGACGATCTCGACCAGCCGCCGGACACGCTGTTCGTCGCCGTCGGCGGCGGCGGGCTGATCGGCGGCATCGCGCTCGCGGTGCGCGAGCGCTGGCCGCGCACGCGGATCATCGGCGCGCTGCCCGAGGCTTCGCCGGCGATGGCCGATGCGGTGGCCGCCGGGCGCGTCACCGTCTCGCCGCTTGCGCCGACGCTCGCCGACGCGACCGCCGGCAACCTCGAGCAGGGGTCGATCACGGTCGCGCTCGCCGCCGCGCTCGTCGAGCGCTTCGAGCTGATCGCGGAGGAGGAGATCGCGGCGGCGATGCGCGTCGCGCTGCTCGAGCATCACCTGGCGATCGAGGGCGCCGCGGCGCTCGCGCTCGCCGCCTCCCTGCGCGACCGCGACGACGACGGCGAGCGCCACCTGGTCGTGCTGGGCGGCGGCAACGTCGGCGCCGAGACGCTGCGCACGATCCTCTAGCGAAACCGCCCCCTCCGGAGCGCGCGCCAACCGCCCGGTCGCGCGCCACCCTCCCGACCGCGCGCCAACCGCCCGACCGCGCGCCAACCGCCCGATCGCACGCCCGCACCCGCGATCGTCGATGATCCAGAGGATGGACCTGGTCGCGGGGAAAGGTGGCGTGCGGAGCGCGTGGCTGGCGCGTGTCGCTCGGCGCGTCGTTCGCCGCCGCGACGGGCGCGCGCCGCTGTGGATCGAGCTGGCGATCGTCGTCTGGCTCTTCTGGCTCTACGACGTGATCAACGACCTCGCGCCGCTTCGCCATGCGCTCGCGCTGCGCAACGCGGTCGCGGTGCTGCACTTCGAGCGTTCGCTGGGGCTCGACCCCGAGCTTTCGATCAACCGCTGGCTGGCGTCGCATACGACGCTCGCGCTGATCGCCTCCTACGACTACTTCTTCAGCCACGCGATCGTCACCTTCGCCGTGCTGGTGCTGCTGTGGTGGCGTCTGCCGCGGCGCTACATCCGCCTGCGCACGGTGCTCGTGATCATCAACCTGATCGCCTTCGCGGTCTTCTGGCGCTACCCGCTGGCGCCGCCGCGCTCGTTCCCCGCGCTCGGCTACATCGACGTGATCGCGCGCTCGAACGCGCTGGTGTCCTGGCACAGCGGCGTGCTCGTGCACGACGCCGACCAGTTCGCCGCGATGCCCTCGCTGCACATCGCCTGGGCGATGTGGTCCGCGATCGGGGTCTGGTATCTGACGCGCCGCGTGCTGATCCGCGTGCTCGCCGTCGCCTATCCGATCCTCACCGCCTTCGTCGTGCTCGGGACCGGCAACCACTACCTGGTGGACGTGGTGGCCGGCGCCGCGACGGTCGCGCTCGCGTTCGCCGTGCAGCTCGCGTTCACGCGGCTGGCGGCCCTGCTGCGCCGCCGCCGCGGTCGGCGCGCGCACGCCGACGTGCCCGCCCACGCCCACGCCACCCTCCACCCCCACGGCACCCACGAGCCCGAGCACGCCGTGCGCAGCGCCCCCGCCCAGCCCTGAGCGCGCAGCTCAGGCGATCTCCGGCCCGACGAAGCGGGTCGCGACGTCGGTGAGGATCTGGCGCATCGCCGCGGCGGCGGCGGTCAGGCGCGTGCCTTCGGGCGTCGCGGCGATCACCTCGCGCACGGGGCTCGACGGCGAGAGCGCGCGGATCGCGATGTCGTCGCGGGCGCCGGCGAGCGCGAGCTTGGGGATCAGGGCGACGCCCACGCCGGCGGCGACGAGCCCCTGCACGGTCTGGTAGTCGTCGCTCTCGAAGGAGACGATAGGCTCGAACCCGGCGGCGTGGCAGGAGCGCACGACGTGGCGCGCGCAGGGACTGGAGGCGGAGGTCTGGATCCAGGCCTCGGCGCGCAGGTTCTCGAGCCGCAGCGTGCGCCGGCGCGACAGCGGGTGGTCGGCCGGCAGGGCCAGGAACATCGGGTCCTCGAACAGCTCGAGTCGGCTCAGCTCCGGGCCGAGCGACTGGCTGGTGTCGGCGAACTCGAACAGCAGCGCGATGTCGAACTCGCCGGCCGACAGCCGCGGCGCGATCTCCTCCGGCTCACCCTCGGCGAGCGTCAGCTCGACCTCGGGGTGCTGCGCGCGGAAGATCGCGATCGCCAGCGGCATCAGCGTCGCGCCGGCGGTCGGGAAGGACGCCATCCGCAGCTGGCCGCCGCGCAGGCCGGCGATCGCCGCCATCTCCGCCTCCGCGGCGTGCAGCCGCGCGACGATCCCCTCGGCGTAGTTGCGCAGCACCTCGCCGGCCGGCGTGAGCCGCACGCCGCGCGGCAGGCGCTCGAGCAGCGTGACCCCCGTCTCGGCCTCGAGCGCGGCGACCTGCTGCGAGACGGCGGACTGCGTGTAGGAGAGCGCCTCGGCCGCCGCCGAGAACGAGCCGCGGTTCGCGACCTCGATCAGGATTCGGAGGCGATTGACGTTCAGCATTAGGTGGGCTAATGGCTCATATCACAAACGTTACTTGTACTGATGGCAGGAGAGTGGCATCCTGGGTCGTAGAAAGACAGTATCCAGCGCCCGGCGAAGACGCGTTTCGCGAGCCGGGCAACCACCCTCTTGAGCAAGGAACCGCAATGCAAACCCATGTGATCGTCTCCTACGATGGCACCGACAACGACCACGACGCCCTGGCGCTCGGCAAGCTGTTCGGCGACGCCGGCTCGCGCGTCTCGCTCGCCTACGTCCGCCACAGCGAGGAGCCCGACGCCGCCGCCGAGCAGGCGGCGCAGACGCAGGCCGAGGAGCTCCTCGAGCGCGGCGCGCAGTGGCTCGGTCATCCCGAGGTCGGCCGCCACGTCGTGCTGAGCGGCTCGACCGGCGACGGGCTGCGCGTGCTCGCCGAGCGCGAGCAGGCCGACCTGGTCGTGTTCGGCTCCGACTGGCACACCGCGCCCGGGCACGTTCAGCCCGGCCGCTCGGCGATCCGCCTGATGGAGGGCGGACCGGTTTCGATCGCGATCGCGGCCGCCGGCCTGCGTGAGCGCACCGACGCGACGCTGCGCACGATCGCCCTCGCCGGCGGCGAGGTCGACGACGCCGCGCGCACGACCGCCGAGCACCTCGCCGACCGCGCCGGCACGGCGCTCGCGCTGCCCTCCCAGGACGGCGTCGACCTGCTGGTCGTCGGTTCGCGCCCCGGCACCCCGGTCGGACAGGTCAGCGTGACCGCGGCCAACGAGTACGTCGTCGAGACCACGACCTCCAGCGTGCTGATCATCGCCCGCGGCGTCGTCTTCGACGTGGCGCAGTCCGGCCACACCCAGGCCGCCGAGCAGCACGCGCACCAGTCGTAAGCGCGATCCCCCGATCGCAGCACAGAGGCCTCTCACCCAAGCCGGCGCTCCGAAAAGGGGCGCCGGTTTTGCGTTGCGGGCGCCACCCCCGGCGCGACGCCCCGGCCCCCACCCCATCCGCGATAATCGCAACCCCGTGAGCCAGGAGCGCCAACCGCTGGACCCGCAGGCGCGCGCCTTCCTCGAGCAGGCGCTCGGCGAGCCGCCGATCTACGAGCTGACCCCGGCGCAGGCGCGCGCGCAGACGCTCGCGGCGGCCGCCGCGCTCGGCCCGGGCCCGGCGGTCGCGGAGGTGCGCGGGCTGGCGATCCCGGTGGCGGGCGCCGAGCTGCACGCCCGCCACTACCAGCCCCACGGCGCCCGCGGCACGATCGTCTGGTTCCACGGCGGCGGCTGGGTGCTCGACGGGCTCGAGCCGACCGACGCGATGTGCCGGCTGCTCGCCAACGAGTCGGGTGCGACGGTGATCAACGTCGACTACCGCGTGGCGCCCGAGCACCGCTTCCCGGTCGCGCTCGACGACTGCTTCGACACGCTGCGCTGGGTCGCCGCGCTCGATGACTCCGCGCCGCTCGTGCTCGGCGGCGACAGCGCCGGCGGCAACCTCGCGGCGGTCTGCGCGATCCGCGCCCGCGACCACGGCGGACCGCGGGTCGTCGGCCAGCTGCTGATCTACCCGATCACCGACAGCGACCTGACGACCCCCTCCTACGTCGAGTACGCGCAGCCGCAGCTGCCGATGCTCGCCACACCCGACATGGCCTGGTTCTTCGGCCACTACGCGCGCGACGCCGCGGACCTCGCGAACCCGGAGCTCGCGCCGCTGCGCACCCCCGACCTCTCCGGCCTGCCGCCGGCGATCGTCGTCGTCGCCGAATACGACCCGCTGCGCGACGACGGCCTGCTCTACGCGCAGGCGATGCGCGACGCCGGCAACGCGGTGACGCTGCACCACCACGCCGACCAGCCGCACGGCTTCTTCACGCGCGGCAACCTGATCGACGCCGGCGCCGAGGCGGTCGCGCGCGTCGCCGCGCAGGCGCGCGAGCTGATCGCGGCGCACCTGTAGCGTTCGCGGCACCCCCACGAAGAGGAGCCCCGAGATGGAGACCTGGGATGCGATCCGCGCGCGGCGCAACGTGCGCAGCTACACCGACGAGCCGATCGAGCCGGCGGCGCTCGAGCGGATCCTCGAGGCGGCGCGGCGCACGCCGTCGTCGCGCAACTGGCAGCCCTGGGACTTCGTGCTCGTCACCGAGCGCGAGCGTCTGCGGGAGCTCGCGACCGTCTGGCAGGGCGCCGGGCACGTCGCGACCTCGGCCGCGACGATCGCGCTGATCACCGCCGTCCACGAGAGCGAGCGCGACCAGTCGATCGCCTGGTTCGACCTCGGCCAGGCGACGATGTCGATCATGATCGAGGCCGCCGACCTCGGCATCGGCACCGGGCACTCCGCGGTCGGCGACCAGGACCTCGCGCGCCGACTGCTGGGCCTCCCGGCGGACCGCCGGTGCGCCTTCCTGATCGCGCTCGGGCACCCCGCCGATCGGCCGCTCGCGCCGCTGACGAAGATCAACCGCCGGGCGTTCGACGAGGTCGTGCACCGCGAACGCTGGTAGCGCGCGCGGGAGTAGGCTCAAGCGCATGCGGGAGATCTCGACCGGCCTGTGGCACTGGCGGGCCCGCCACCCGGGCATCGAGAAGGACGTCTCCTCCTACCACCTGGAGGCGGAGCGGGTCGCGATCGACGCGCTGATCCCGCCGCAGGGGCTCGCCTGGTTCGAGTCGCACGGACCGCCGGAGCACGTGCTGCTGACCAACCGCCACCACGCCCGCGACGCCTTCGCGCTGCACGAGGCGTTCGGCGCGACGGTCCACTGCATCCGCTGCGGCCTGCACGAGCTGGAGGGCCGCGGGCCGGTCGAGGCGTTCGACTTCGGCGACGAGCTGCCGGGCGGCGCGGTCGCCTACGAGGTCGCCGCGATCTGCCCCGACGAGACGGCGCTGCACATCCCCGCGCACGACGCGCTCGCCTGCGCCGACGGGGTCGTGCAGTGGGACGGCCCGCAGCTGACCTTCGTGCCGGACTTCCTGATGGACGAGCCGGAGCGCACCCGGGCCGGCCTGCGCGCCGCCTACCGCCGCCTGCTCGCGCTCGACTTCGACACGCTGCTGATGGCGCACGGCGACCCGATCGTCGGCGGCGGCAAGCAGGCGCTCCGCGAATTCGTCGAGGGGTAGTTCGGGTCGGTGCATGCACCGACCCGCGAGACGGCGCATGCGCCGTCTCGCCGGGGGGTGCATGCACCCCCCGGGAAAAGCCTCAGAAGGGCTGGCCGTAGCGTTCGGCGTAGGCGAAGTCCGAGACCGGGCGGCGGCGGAGCGCGCTCGGCCAGGGGTCCGCGCGGTGCCCGGCGGCGATGAAGGCGGCGAGCGCCAGCTCCGCGGGGATGCCGAGCAGGCGCTTGACCGCGGGTTCGGCCGGGATCAGCAGCGTCGTCAGGGTCGCGCCGAGTCCCTCCGCGCGCAGGGCGAGCAGCACGTTCTGCACGAACGGGTAGATCGAGGCGCCGCCGACGATGCTCGGGCGGTCGAGCTCGCCGTCGGTGATCAGCATGTCCGCGATCCGCACGCAGACGAGCAGGTGCAGCGGCACCTCGTGCAGGCGGTCCGCGAACTCGTCGGAGCGCCGCAGCATCCGCACGTGCGCGGCGTCGTGCTCGCCGGGGTTGGCGAGGATCTCGCTCGCGCCGGTGTGGTCGAAGTAGGCGCGCCAGTGCGGCTGGTAGAGGTCGCGGAGCGCGCGGCGGGTCTCGGCGTCGGTGACGGCGATCACGCGCCAGCCCTGGCGGTTGCCGCCGCTCGGGGCGAAGCGCGCCGCCTCGAGCACGCGCTCCAGCACGTCGTGCTCGACCGGGTCGGGGCGGAAGCGCCGCGTCGCGGGCGCCCCGCGCATCACCTCGAAGAGCTCCATGCGCCGACGATAGCGGTCCGCACGCCAGAAGGCCGGTCGCGGCTGTGGTGCGCCGAGGCCGGCCTTCGTTTCCTCTCCGTGTCAGACGGCGGTCGGTGTGAGCGAGACCCGCTCCTCCTTCGTCTCATCCGGGAGCGGGATCGTCACCTCCAGCAGGCCGTCATGTGTCTGCGCGGTGATCCTCTTCACGTCCACGCCATGCGGCAGGTCCATCGAGCGAGAGAACGACCCGTAGTGGCGCTCGCGACGCACGAAGAGCCTGTCCTCGACAACCTCGTGCTCCTCGTGCTTGCCCGAGACCGTGAGGACATGGTCCTCGATCTCGATCTTCACCTCGTCGGGCTTGAGCCCCGGAATGTCGGCACGCACGACCATTCGCTTCTGGTCGCGCACCACATCGATCGCCGGCATCCAGCCGTGCCTGCGAACGCCGGGAACCTCGTCGAAGACACGGTCAACCCGACGGCGCAGATCACCGAGGTAGGCGTTGGGATCCCAGCGTGTCAGGGTGACTGACGTGGAAACTCGCCTCCTTTCGGTTGAGTTCTGTGTGCGTTTCGACGCTAGCGCGACGCTCCCGGAGCGCGCATCGGGCAAACGCTGCAACGGCGTTGCGCGATACCCGCAGCACATCCCCTACGTAGTTTGCCGCGCAAGGTCGGCGGGGTATCCCGAACGACGGGCGAGGGTGTTCCGGCTACGGTCAGTTCTCTTTCGGACGAGGGACGATCGCCGCAATGGGCACACCACAATCGACGCCGTTCCAGCTGTTGCGCTGCACCCATTGCGGCGACGTGATCGGCGTCTACGAACCCCTGATCGTGAGGGTCGGCGACGGCGTGCGTGAAACCTCTCGCGCCGCCGACCCGGAGGTGCCCGTGCCGGCCGCCGAGCACTACCACCGCGCCTGCTTCACCGCCCTGAAGCACGCGGGGAAGGGCTAGTCAGCGCGCCGCGTGCGCGCCCTGCGCCGCCGCGGCCTTGGGCTCGAGGTCGGCGAGCGTGAGCGGGTGACGCGGCGGGTGATCGATCACGATCGTCGACGTGACGCGCAGCCGCGGGTCGACGTGCAGCAGCTCGCCGGATTGAAGCTGGCGCCAGCCCGGGTCCTCGTCCATCGGCTCGCTGGCGATCACGACGGCGGGGCTGCCGGCGAGGTCGCCGGAGCGGACGTGGATCGTCCGCGCGGCGCTGGTGTGCTCGAGCGGCGCGGCGGCGCCCGCGGCCCTCTCGAGCAGGTACAGGCCCTGGGTCTCGGGGTAGCGGAGCGCCCACAGTTCGTCGCGCGTGATCAGGATCACGTTCAGCGCGAACAGCCGAAGCTCCTGCGCGACCCAGCGCGCGGCGGCGGCGAGGCCGGCGGCGACGTCGCCGTCGTGGCGCTCGATCTCCACCGTCGCGAGCGCGAAGAAGCGCTCGGAGTCGGTGTCGCCGGCGACCAGCCCGAGCCGGTCGCCGAGCCGCGCCTCGAGCTTCGGCAGATCCTCGATCACGCCGTTGTGCGCGAAGAGGCGGCCCTCCTGCTCGAAGGGGTGCGTGTTGGCCGCCGTCAGCCCGCCGGTCGTGGCGTCGCGGACGTGCGCGACGAACGTCTCGGAGCGCACCCGCCGCGCCTCGCGCGCGAACGCGCGGTCCGCGAACGCGGCGATCGGGCGCTTGTCGATCCGCGGCCTGTCGTCCGCGCCGAAGTAGCCGATCCCGGTGCCGTCCGGGTCACGGCGGCTCTGGGCGACCAGGCTGTCGGGCGCCTCGAGCAGCCAGAACGTGGCGCGCACGCGCTGCGGTGCCGCGGACATCCCGTAGAGCCGGCAGATCGCCTGACGATAGCGCGGCGGCGGGGATCAGCCGGCGGCGGCGGGCGGTGTGGCGGCCGCGGCGGTCGCGAGCGCGTCGAGCAGCGTCGCCATCTGCTCGAGCGTCGCCAGGTGTTCGGCGACGTCGTATTCGGCGCTCAGCTCGCGCGGGTCGTGGTAGCCGACAAGCACAACCTCGTTGTCGCGCCAGACCAGGATCCGCAGCGGCAGCTCGATCCCGATCCGGGCGTCGGCCGCCATCAGCGGCGTGCCGGCGCGCGCGTTTCCGAAGATGACGACCTCCTCGTCGGCCAGCGTGAGGCCCGCGGCGCGGGCGCCGGCGGCGTGATCGATCCGCGTGAACACGGTCAGCCCGCGGGCCTCGATCGCGCCGATCAGGGCGGTCACCGTGTCGCTGTGGCCGGACGCGCTGCGCCTGATGTTCATTGCCGTGATTGTGCCTGGTCAGCCGGCGAGGGCGACTCTCTAGGATCACGGGCAGGCTCGGTGCCGGGGGAGCGCGGCGGGCGAGGAAGTCAGGGTCAGCTGTTCAGCGAGCGAGGAGGTGTGCTGGTCGTGGATCGCAAGTGGTGGACGCTGATAGCCGTTTCGATCGGGACGTTCATGCTGCTGCTCGACATCACGATTGTGAACGTCGCGCTGCCACGGATCCAGGCCGGGCTGCACTCCAGCTTCACCGACCTGCAGTGGGTGATCGACGCCTACGCGCTGACGCTCGCGGCGCTGCTGCTGACCGCCGGATCGCTCGCCGACCGGGTGGGCCGGCGGCTGATCTTCGCCATCGGGCTGGTCGTCTTCTCGGCGAGCTCGCTGCTCTGCGGCGTCGCCCAGTCGCCGCTGATGCTGAACATCTCGCGCGGCGTGCAGGGGGTCGGCGGGGCGATGATGTTCGCCACCTCGCTCGCCCTGCTCGGTCATGCCTACCGCGGCCGCGACCGCGGCGTGGCGTTCGCCGTCTGGGGCGCGGTGACCGGCGCCGCCGTGTCGATCGGGCCGGTCGTCGGCGGCGGCCTGACGCAGGGGCTCAGCTGGCGCTGGATCTTCCTCGTCAACGTGCCGATCGGCATCGCCGCGCTCGCCCTGACGCTGATGAAGCTCGAGGAGTCACGCGCCCCCCAGAGCGCGCGGCTCGACGTCCCCGGCTTCGTCGTCTTCACCGCGGCGCTCGCGACGCTCGTCTTCGGCCTGATCGAATCGAGCCTCGACGGCTGGGGCAGCGGCACCGTCGAGGGCTGCCTGATCGCCAGCGGCGTGATGATCGTCGTGTTCGTCGTGATCGAGCTGCGCACCGCCGCGCCGATGCTCGACCTGGCGCTGTTTCGGGTGCCGGCGTTCGCCGGCGCCGCGATCGTCGCCTTCGCCGTGTCCGCCTCGATCTTCTCGATGTTCCTCTACCTGACGCTCTACCTCCAGGACGTCCTCGACCTCTCCCCACTGCAGGCCGGTCTGCGCTTCCTCACGCTCTCCGGCGTCATCCTGGTCGCCGCCGCGATCGCCGGGCGCCTGACCACGGTCGTGCCGGTGAGGCTGCTGATGGGCGTGGGGCTGCTGGTCTCCGGCGTCAGCCTGATGCTGATGCGCGGGCTCAGCGTCAGCTCGCACTGGACGCACCTGCTCCCCGGCCTGCTGGTCGGCGGCCTCGGCATCGGCATGATCAACCCGCCGCTCGCCTCGACCGCGATCGCCGTCGTCCCACCCCGCAAGGCCGGCATGGGGTCCGGCATCAACAGCACCTTCCGCCAGGTCGGCATCGCCACCGGCATCGCCGCGCTCGGCTCGATCTTCACCAGCGAGATCCGCAGCCACGTGACCGCGGGTCTGCACGCGGCGCATCTCGGCGGCGCGGCTGCGCTCACGCATGCGATCTCGAACGGGCAGACCGCCGCGGCGATCGGGCATCTGCCCGTTGCGACGCGCGCCGCCGTGGGCGAGGTCGCGCGCGCGAGCTTCATCGCCAGCCTCAACGACCTCTTCCTGATCGCGGCGGTCGCGGCGTTCGTGGGGGCAGTCGGCGCGCTGGTACTGATCCGCTCACGGGACTTCGTCGCGCAGGGCACGCACGCGAGCGGCGAGGCCGCGGTCGAGCCGGTCGGGGTGTAGGGCGGCGCGCGGGCGCGTTTGGCCCGCGGGGCGCGCGGTTACGCCACGGATCTTGACAGTGTCACGTTTATTTGGATAGTGAGAGGGCCCGCACACGTGCGGGCCCTCTCACTACAACGAATGACGTGATGCTGCTAGGCGTTGACGAGCTCGCGCGTTTTGTGCGCGACGACAGTGCCGCCCGTGATCTTCGGCGGATTCGGAAGCGCCGTCTGGAGCTTCTCGTCATGCACCCAGGTGGACGCGATGCGCGTCGACTCCTCGGCGTGTGCCGCCGTATCGAAGAAGCCAACGGAGCTGAAAACGCCGTTGCCGGCCTCGATGAGGTAGTAGCCCTTGAAGCCGGGCAGCTCGCTCAGGCGGGGAACAAGGGTGCTCTCGGCCTTCTTGACGAGCTCTTTGGCGTTTGTCTGATCGATCGCGTCGTAGCGTCGAATGGTGGCATACATGGCGATGCTCCCATCTTTGTACTGCAGTTGGAACGACTCGGCTGAGTCATTCCGGATACGCCCGGGCCCGAGGTGGCGTGGCGGGAAGCCTTTCAGCTCGGCAACGTCAGGAGGGCAATTGGGCGCACCACGGACCGTAGCACATATAATGGTGGCGGTGCGTTTATGTTACATGCAGCTGTTTGTGGCTCGGGAGGCTGCGCGGATACTGCTGAATAGCAGGTAAATGGTGGGATCAGCGCGGTTCGCGGGCCGCGCGAATTAGCGGTTTAGTATGTAAGTGTTTGCCACGAAGCGCCTGTTTGTGGCCAAGGGTCGCGTGTGCAGGAGGCCGGAGCTGCGGTTACGCTTCGCGGCCATGCGCGTCGCGTTTGCAACCTGCGCGGCCCTTCGCGACGGCTCCCCCGACGACCACGCGGCGGCCGCGCTGCTGGGCGCCGACCATGTCGTCTGGGATGACGCGTCGGTCGACTGGGACGTGTACGACCGCGTGATCCTGCGGTCGACCTGGGATTACACGCTCCACGTGCCCGACTTCCTCGCGTGGTGTCGTCGGGTGGGAAGCGGGCGGCTGCGCAACTCGGCGGAGATCGCCGAGTTCAACGCCGACAAGCGCTATCTGGCGGACCTGGCGTGCCCGACCGTGCCGACGGCGTTCGTGGCGCCCGGCGAGCGGCCGCCGGCGTGGGACCGGGAGCTGGTCGTGAAGCCCAACGTGTCCGCGGGCGCCCGCAACACCGGGCGCTTCGGCGCCGAGTTCGCGGCTGACGCGCAGGCGCTGCTCGAGCGGATCCACGCCAGCGGCAGGACCGCGCTCGTGCAGCCCTACCTGCGCTCGGTCGACGAGCAGGGCGAAACGGCGCTCGTCTTCATCGCCGGGCAGCTCTCGCACGAACTTCACAAGCGCCCGGTCCTCGCCCCTGACGAGGTCGCCCCCACCACCGCCGACCGGCTCGCCGTGGCGAAGGCGATGCTCGACCCCGGCCTCGTTGTGGCGAGAGCGGCAGAGGAGGACGAGCGCGCGCTCGCGCGAGCGATCATCGCCGAGATCTCAGGGCGTTTCGGCACGCCGCTCTACGCGCGCGTCGATCTCGTGCGCGACGACGACGGTCACCCCGTGCTGCTCGAGCTCGAGCTGATCGAGCCGAGGCTCTACTTCGCGGAGGCCGGCGGCGCGGCGGAGTGCTTCGCGGCGGCGGTGTTGGCGGGCTGACGGGGCCTGCCGGTCGTCGTGCGGCGGCGGATCACGCGAGCGACCCGCGATCCGCGATCTGCTCTCACGTTCCGAACGGGGTTGCCCCGCGGAAGTCGCTCGCGAAGGTTTGTACAAGCATGCCGACGATGGCTCGGTTGGAGATCACGATTCCGAGCTCTCGATTGGCCTGCAGCGAGGTCCACGAGAAGTTCTGCGACCCGACGAACGCCTCGCGGCCGTCGACGACAATCTCCTTCGCGTGGATGTAGAGCGCCGCGCGCTGCGCATAGGTGCGAACCTGCACTCCGCAGGCCGCGAGCTCGCGGAACGCCGCGTGCCAGCTGTCGTCGTCGGTCATCACGACGCTCACCCTGACGTGGCGGCGGGCGTCGTCGCACAGCGCGCTGGTGATGGCGCTGTCGGCCATCTCCTCGTTCTCGACGTCCAGGGTCGAGTGAGCGCTCGCGATCAGCGCGACCTGCTCGCTCTCGGCGCCGGGAGACCAGACGAGGTCGCCGCTGCCGGCGGACGGGCTGATCGCGGTGTGGCTCCAATCCGCGTCGAAGACCGCTTCGATCGCGGCCACATCGGCCGGCTGGGTGTCGAACACGGCGAAGTCGCGGCTCGTCGAGTAGTAGCGCGACGTGAGGTTGAGCGTCATCACAATCGAGGTCTCGTCGTCGATCGTGACCGTCTTCTGGTGGGTCAGTGCGAACGACGCGGAACTGGTGCGAACCGTGACGCCGTTGGCGCGCAGGTAGCTCGTCGCATCGTCGTTTTCGGAGAAGCCGCCGCCGTAGTAGCCGCCGTTGAGGAGGACACGCACTCGCACGCCACGGCGCGCGTCGGCGACGAGCTCCTGCTCGATCGTGCTGTCGTCGAGCTCGTACATCGTCATGTCGACGCTGTGCTTCGCGGTCGCGATGTCGTGATCGATCTCGCCGAGGCCCTGGTCGGGCTCGATGATCAGGGAAAGCCCTCCGCCAGCGGCCGCCGATGCGTCGCCGATGGGGCGCGCGCCCCGGGCGACCGCCGCGCCCGCGGGGACCAGCGCGATGAATAGAGCGGCGGCGCAGGCGCACACGCAGGCGAGCGTCACCGGGTACCTGGCGTGGGCGAGATGAGATCGGATCGGCTGTGACAGCACCGCTTCACGGTAGCGGCAGCAGGTCGGTCGATCACTCTCGGACCGCGGTGTCGTAGGATCTCGACGTGCCGCTGCCCGACGTGCTTCGCAAGCTCCTCACGGCCGCCGGGCCGTCCGGCTACGAGACGGCGCCCGCCGCAGTCTTCACCGAAGCGGGCCGCGCGTTCACCGACGACGTCTCCGTCGACGTCATGGGTTCGGCGGTCGCCCGCGTCGCCGGCACGACGCCCGGCGCGCCGTTTCTCGCGATTGTCGGCCACATCGACGAGATCGGCCTGATCGTCACGCACATCGACGACGACGGCTTCCTGCGCTTCATCGGCGTCGGCGGCTGGGACCCGCAGATCCTCGTCGGCCAGCGCGCCGAGCTGATCACTCAGGATGGGCCGCTGCCGGGAGTGGTGGGGCGTAAGGCGATTCACCTGCTGCGTGAGGAGGACCGCAAGAAGGTGCCGGAGCTGCGCGAACTGCACATCGACATCGGCGCCAAGGACGGCGACGAGGCGCGCACGCTCGTGCGCATCGGCGATGTCGCCGTGCTCACCGGCGAGCCGCTCGAGCTCGCCAACGACCGCTTCATCTCGCGCTCGATGGACAACCGCCTCGGCGCCTTCATCGCGCTGGAGGCGGCAAGGATGGTCGCCGAGGCCGGCGGCGCGCCCGGTGACGTCGCGGCCTGCGGCGTCGTGCAGGAGGAGATCGGGCTCAACGGCGCCCGGGCGTTGGCGTACGGGCTCGCACCCGATGTCGCGATCGTCGTCGACGTCACCCACGAGACCGGCTCCCCCGGCGTCGAGCTCAACGAGATCGGCAAGCACAAGTTCGGCGAGGGACCGGTGATCGGGCGCGGTTCGATCCTGAACCCTGCCGTCTTCGAGCTCCTGCACGAGACCGCGAAGCGCGAGGAGATCCCGTTTACCATCGCCGCCTACGCAGGTCGCAGCGGGACCGACGCCGACTCCATTCACCTGACTCGCGCGGGCATCGCCACGGGGAGCATTTCGATCGCGCTGCGCTACATGCACTCCCCCGTGGAGATGGTCCAGCTCGACGACATCGACGCGTGCGCACGGTTGATCGCGGCATTCGCACAGGGGCTGACTGCCGCGACGTCGTTCGCGCGCTGAGGCGCGCGGTCAGCCAGAAGCAGCGGCCACGACATCCTGGCGGAAGCGCGCCAGGACGTCGGCCTCGGCCGGGGCGACGATCAGATGGCGCAGGCCGAGGCGGTGCGCACGCTCGGCGAGCTGGTCGCGCATCCGCTCGGGTGGGCCCACGAACACGTAGGGGCAGTCCGCGAGCGACTGCCGATCGATGCCGGCCTGTTTGCACAGCTCGCCCTCGACCGCCTCAATCTCAGCCTCCGGACAGAAACGGATCTCGTTGACGAGGACCGAGAACTCGATCTGATCCGGGCTACGTCCCGCGGCGTCGGCGCTCCCTCGCACACGCTGCACGGAGTCCTCGAGGTCGTCGACGGTGGTGGTGAAGCGGCGCATCACATCCCTGAAGACGGGTTGAGGGCCTCCCAGCTTGAGACGCCGCGACGAGCCGTTGAGATCGACGATGTCGGCATGGCGCCCGGCGATCTCGAGCAGGCGATCGGAGCCGCCGCCCAGCAGGAGCCGAGGAGGCGGCGAAGAAACCGGGCCGAGCGGAAGCTCACGCGCCGTGACGTGCTCTCCCGAGAGGTCAGCGAAGCCCTCGTGGAACAGCGCTCGCGCCAGCGCCGCAGCCTCCTCCAGTCGGTCCATCCGCTTGGCGAACGGCGGGAACTCCATGCCCAATGCATCGAACTCCTCGCGGTTCCAGCCGGCGCCGATCCCGGCCAGCACCCGCCCGCCACCAAACAGCGCGGCCAGTTCGATGAACGACCGGATCGCAAGCGCCGGATGCGCCAACCCGATGTTCACCACGCTCGTCCCGAGCATCAGGCGCTCCGACAGCGTCCCAGCCATCGCCAGCCTGATCAAGGGATCGCCGCCGCTCACAGCGTCGCGGCGGCCCTTGCCGTGGGTGGCGAACAGGTGGTCGGTCGCGAAGAAGCCGTCCATCCCGGCCGCGTCGATCGACTGGACCTGGTCGCGAAGACCCGTCGGTGGGGTCACTCCCATGGCGTGGACCTTGATCATGGGGCTCGGGGTCTCAGGCGCAGTGCGCCGGTCTCCGTATGGGATGTCGCATGACCGCGAGTCTAGTTCCGCGGAGGCCGGCTGACGCGAGGACGGCGGTCCGCCGCGTGGCTAGCCGGTCAGCCGCTCCTCGCCGACTCGAGCACTCGTCTTGGGCGAATGCAGGAGCCGTGCCGGCCGAGCCCGTGTGCTTAGTTTGGCGGGATTGCGCGCAGCGGGCGTCGCGACGCTCCTCCGCGGGTTTCTGCATTGTCGGAGAATGCCGTCGCAAAAGGTCTGGCAAGCATCAGATGGGGCGCTTGCTCACGGCCGAGTCGGAGCGCACGTGGGCATTTGGGGCGGCGCCTGGCGCTCGAGCTCCCCGACTGAATCTCGCGGCTGGTATCTACAGACGTGTCAGAAGCTCGGATTTCTTGGCATCGAATTCACCTGCCGAGAGAATCTCCTGATCGCGAAGCTCAGCGAGCCGCTTGATCTGGGTGAGTACGTCGGGAGCCTCTCCGCCCTGCTCAACCAGCTCGACCGGCCTGCTGCCTTGTGCCCTGCGTGCCTGCATCGCCACCGGGGTTAGCTTTGGCGCGATCTCGCGTGGCAGGGTTTTTGCAACGTTGAAGATCGCCTCGTCCCCTGCCTTCGTTGTGACAGTGATGATTGCCTCCTTCGATCCCTTGTTGTCCTTCTTGAACGCGAGACCTAGCGGACCGAGCGCAATCAACCGGGTGGCCGTAAACCTGTTCGCAGCCTGCTCCGGCCCCTCGACAGCGATATCAGCCACGTCGCTCCAAGGGATCTCGAAGATATCCTTGAACCTGCGGAGGGCGATGCCGTTCGAGTTCACCCTGAGCACGAGGTTCGACTTGCCTTCCGGTGAGGGATGCCCCGGCCAGCCGCCGTAGTAGGAGACGCCACTCAGCGTGAGCAGCTTCAGAACACCCAGCGACTTGAAGGCGTCCGCCGATGCCCACCAAGCCCCCTCCGCCACCTCGGCTTGCTGCGCAGGCGTCAGCGTCAGGACGTGCTTCGCACGAATCTCTTCTCGCCTTGCCTCGCCAGTTTCGTGAACGAACTCTCGGATCGTCAGTCCGCCTCGACCGTGCTGCTTCTGCGCCTCAGCGTACTCTTTGGGATGTCTGGCTTGAAACTTCCCGGCCGCGAGGAAGCCGATCTGTTTTCCGTCCTTGTCAAAGTACGCCATGGTTTCCTCCGTTCGAACACCGCTTTCGCTGCTTTACATCGTCAGGTCGGGCCGGATCCTAATCCGTAGTTAGGTGCAGATCTCAGCGGGCGTCCGTGCCACGAGATGAAGATCGTGGGGTAGCACGACTCAGAAACGCCGTCGCGCCGGTGTGCGAAACGAATTTGCGGTCGCTCCTCGTTTCGCTCATGCGAGCACCGCAGTTTCGTTGCGCCGCGCGCCGGCATCTAACGACTTGCAAGCGTCCGCGATGCCGCGGCCCGCTCCCGCTGTCGCCCAGCTGCGGTCGCGCCGTCCAGTGTGGTTGAGAGGCCTGCTGGTCGTCCAACGCACTAGCGGCGCGGATCGTGTCGAGACGCCCGTTGACACGAGGGAACGGTCGCCACCTTGGGTGCGACCCGTTGCTGCTTCGCTTGCGCCATGCGGCGTCGTCTCACCCGCGGCCGCGCGGTACTCCGCGTTCGTCGTCTCCGCGACCGTCGTGTCTGATCGTGTCGCGACCCGAGCATTGCTGGATGCGCTAGGCGCGCGTGCTCCGGACAAGACAGTGATCGCAGGCGGTGGAATCGTGTGGTGTAATGGAAGCTGAAGGTCTCAGGCGGTCTGGGCGTGGGGGCCAATAACCGCGGTCCGGCGAAGCGCGCATGATGCAACCGGCGACGAAGCATCGAGTGATTTGCTGCCTGATCGCGGGGTGCGCGGCTGCTGCGGTTGCGCTTCATCTCACGTTCCTGGAGAGTGCGCGCGCGACGGGCGCTTCGTCAAGTGAAGGTACGTTCGCAGGTACGACCCTCCTCGGCGGCGTCGCGTGTCCATCGGTCACGCAGTGCACCGCGGTTGGGGGTGTCGGCTTGGAGAACACCGAAGAAGAGGTCACCTTCGATCCGGCTTCGCCCGGCAGCGGCGCGGCGGCGACGACGATCGCCACCGGAAACGGCTCGCCTACTCGGCCCAGCATCGCATGCCCGTCTCTGACGCAGTGCACCGCGACGGTTTCTAACGGCCGCGAGGTGACGTTCAACCCGACGTCGCCGGGCACACCGACTCTCGTAACGCTCGACAACGGTGGCACTGAACAGGTTTCGCAGCTTGCGCAGCTCGGGTTCTCCAGCATCGCGTGTCCGTCGACCACGCAATGCACGGCGGTCGGGCCGGCTTCCAGCTCCGTGCCGTTTTCGGTGATCAGGCAGGAGGTTACGTTCAATCCAACCTCACCTGGCACTCCGACGCCGACCACGATCGACCCTGGCCAGACCGGGTTCCTAACGGGCGTTTCCTGCCCGTCGATCACTCTGTGCGTCGCGGTTGGCTTTGGTGGCAACGTTGGGGAGGAGTTCATCTTCAATCCGACGTCGCCGGGCAGTCCGACCCCGATTGCGATCGGCGCTTGGATCCCCAGTGGGGTTGCCTGTCCATCGCTCTCGCAGTGCACCACCGCCACGTGGAGCGGCACTCACAGCGTCGAACTCACGTTCAACCCAACTGCTCCGGGGCGCATGACACGCGCGTTCCTTAGCGGGGCGGACAACGGTGGTGTCTCGTGCCCGTCCAGCACCCAATGCACCGCGTGGTCAGGCGGAATCCAGGCGACGTTCAACCCAGCGGCACCGGGCAGCCCTGCCGGCCGCCCGGTCGACACCGCGTTCCACTCCCAACTGCAAGTCGGTGCCGGGTTGGCGTGTGCTTCTACCATTGAGTGCACGGTTGTCGGGCAACAGTGCGGTGTCAGCGCCTTCAGCGGCTGCATTGGGGCTGAGGTGACATTCGATCCGGCGCAACCGCCCAATGCCGGTTTCGCCGCATCGCCCTCGGTAAATAGCGACGTAGCGCGCGTCGAGCTTGCTTGCGGCGGGCTTGTCGGCCAAGCGTGCACGGGAACGATCACAGCTAGAACCATCGAAGAGCTCGGCCACCGGAAGACGGTCGTCGGCGTCTCGGCGGATCGCCCACCCCATGGACGTTCAAAGAGCGTGCTTGTGGGCCAGGCGAGCTTCACGAGCCCGCAGGGCAGCGCCGACACGGTCGAGCTGACATTGAACGCCACGGGTCGACAGCTTTTGCGGCGGTTCAACCGCATGCGGGCGAAGCTCACGATCACCTCCACCGCCGCGAACGGCACCGCGTCGCCCGCGGTCACCACGATCGTCACGTTCACAACGACGAAACCGAAGAAAATGGTCGGCGCAGGCTAGGCCAAGACGCCGATCATGACCATTTACACAAAAAACTGACAATCCCCGTCCTAGCTCCGGATTCTGCCGATCGTCACAAGGCGCGGTTCTGGAACGGATTTCACTGGCGGATCAGCGACGACGAGTACGCGCAGCTCTCAAGCATCATTCGCTTGTACGGAACGCCGGTCGCCTAGCGACGCGCCGAGTCGCGCGGCAGCTCTCGCCTCCGCCCACTTCCGATGGTGGGCGCAAGCGAGAGGCTGCTTGCCTCTGGTCGCCAGGTCGCCGCGCATTTGTGATTGACAGTCCGCCTCGGTTCGGCGACGATCAGGCGCAGAGGAGCGTGCGAATTGAATCCACTCGTACTTATCCCAATCGTCGGGCTGGCATATCTCGTGTACTACGGCAGCCGCGGGTACCGGCGAGAGAAGCGGCGGCGAGCCGAATGGCGCAGCGGACACGGCATGCCCGACGGATCTCCAAAGCGGGGCCGAACTTTCGCGGAGGCACCTGCCGAAACGCTCGATCCCTGAGAGGCCAATTACCGCGACCACAAGCGGCGCGGGGCGCGGATCTACCTGTTCTTGGCTATCGGGTTCTAGCACTCATCGTGGGGATCAAGGCCGCATCGCTTGTGGCAGCCAGGATCGTCCTCGTGGCCGGGTGCGGTCTGGCAGTGTTCTTGCTTGGCCGCGCGAAGACGGTCGAGTTACCGCCACCTTACCCCCGCAAGCCGATGAAGCGCATCGGGTCGGGGGGTCGAATTGGCCGGGCGGCGATCCGCCTGACCCGGGTAGTCGAGCCGACCCGGGTGGCGGTGCGTAGCGGTTGTAAGCCTAACGGGAGGCGGGGGCGCGCTTGCGGGGGGATGATCGTCGAGGTCGGGATGTGATGGAATCCAGTCGCAGTTCGGATGGCTGCGCGCCATCATCGCTTGGAGCCGGCGAAGGAGGACTCGCGTGACGGCCGGGGCGTGTCGACCTCGAACGATTTGCCGTGTCGTGCGGCTGTGCGTTGTGTCCGCGGTTGCCGCCCTCGCGCTTGTGGGATCTGCGCAAGCCCAGGCGCCGT
>CAZABN010000011.1:0-34253 GCA_964483345.1 uncultured Solirubrobacteraceae bacterium | reverse complement strand
GCGATCAAGCACGGCAAGCCGGTCGCGCTGTTCAGCCTCGAGATGTCGGAGACCGAGCTGGCGCGGCGCTTCATCGCCTCGCAGGCGTCGATCAAGGGCGACGACCTCAGCAAGGGCCGGGTGCCCGAGGCGATGTGGCCGAAGATCATCAAGGCCTCATCGACGCTCGCCGCGGCGCCGCTGTGGATCGATGACTCCGGCGACATCGGCATGTTGGAGATCCGCGCCAAGGCGCGGCGGCTGTACTCCCAGCACCCCGAAGGGCTGGGCCTGGTGGTCGTCGACTACCTGCAGCTGTTGCGCGCGGAGTCGCGCAGCGAGAACCGCGCCGAGATCATCGGGCAGATGTCGCGCGGGCTGAAGATGCTCGCCCGCGAGCTGGATGTGCCGGTGATCGCGCTCTCGCAGCTCAACCGCAGCGTCGAGTCGCGCAACCCGAAGATCCCGATGCTCTCGGACCTGCGCGAGTCCGGCGCCGTCGAGCAGGACGCCGACGTCGTGATCTTCATCTACCGCGACGACTACTACAACCCGGACAGCTCCGAGCACCCCGGCGAGGCCGACCTGATCATCGCCAAGAACCGCAACGGTCCGGTCGGCAAGGTCACGCTGACCTTCCGCCCCGAGTACCCGCGCTTCATGAGCTACTCGCGCGAGGAGCGCTTCGCCTGAAAACGCGTTGCGGCCGCGGCGCCGCGGCGCCGGCTACGTGAAGCGCGCGGTCGCGGCGTCCTCGCCGTGCTCGCGCTCGCGGGCGGCCGTCAGCGCGGCCAGCCCCTCGCGGTCGAGCGCCATCGTGAGGTGGGCGAGCACGGTGCGCGAGAAGAGCATGTCCTCGTCCTCGTGGAAGCCGCTCGTGCCGACGATCAGGCCGTAGGCGGGGTCGATGATCGCGCCACCCCAGGCGAAGGCGCCGCGCAGCCCGACCACCGATCCCGGGTGCACGCGGATCGCCAGATGGCTGTCCATGCCGGTCGTCTCGCAGATGCGGATCTTGCCGGCGACGTTGTCGACGAACCAGTCTCCGGCGAGCTGCGAGCCCTCCACGTCGTGCGGGAAGGAATGTCTCGACGCGCCCTCGAAGTCGCTGCCCGGCCGCGGCGCGACCACGACCTGCACGCCGTAGGAGTTGCGCTCGACGAGGCCGGCGTCGATCCACGCCTGGGCTGTGACGCTGATCATGCGGTCAAGGCCGGCGAGCACAGCGTCGCTCAATCTCGAGTCGGGCACGGCACATCCTCCTTCGGTCGATCGTCGCGTGCAGCGCCGCGGAGCCGGCGCTCAGCCCTCGTCGGGCTCCTCGAGATCCACGGGCGGCAGGTCGCGAACCTCGTCCTTGGTCAGGCTGACACAGACACCGTCGGCGTCGTTGACCTCCGCGACGGCGCCGATCGGGATCGCGACGCGCTTCGCGCCCCAGAGATGGCCCTCGTCGAGCAGCACGTGCGTGACGTGGTGATCGGCGGGGTCGATGACGAGCCCCTGGACGCGCCCGATCGGCCCGTCCTTGGCCACCACCGGGTCGCCGCGGTGCACCGCCACCTCGCCGACCGGAACGCGGTCGGAGACGACGGGGTGCGAGCCGGCGTCCATGCCGCCCATCACGCCCGTGCCCATGCCGCCCATGCCGAGTGAGCCGACGCCGCCCATGCCGAGGCCCATGCCGCCAAGCCCGAAGTAGGGCAGCGAGAGCGCCTGGCCCGGCCCGTAGCCGTAGTCGCCGGTCGTCCCCGGCAAGAACTTCGTCTCCTCGGCGTCCGCGAGCGCGTTGAACTCGGCCTGCGTGCAGCGCAACGTGATCTCGCCGTCCTCCGAGTGCTCGACGAGGTCGATCGGCACGAGCCGCCCGGCCCCCGTGCGGTGGCGCGGCTCGACCACGAGATGCGCGAGCGCCCGGGCCACGGGATCGACCACCACCTGCCGAAGCTCCCCGCAGACGCCGTCGCTGCATGCGACCTGGCTGCCAATCGTGAACGCCGTCGACCCGCTCATCGCAAAGCCTTCCTCTCGTCTGATCGACCCTCTTGAAGGTCCCCGACGGAGCCTACGCCGTCACCCGCGGCGCCGCACCCCACGACCCCGCGGCGCCGCACCCCACGACCCCGCGGCGCCGCACCCCGCGACCCCGCGGCGCCGCGGCGCCGCACCTCGCGGCGCCGCACGACACGCCACCCCAGCGCGCGGCCCGCCGCCTCAGCCGCCCTCGATCTCCGCCGCGTCGGCGTCGCTCAGCTCGAGCGTGGCTCCGGCGAGCAGCTCGTCGGCCTGGTCGGGGCGGCGCAGGCCGACGATCGCGCCGTCGACGGCGGGGTTGCGCAGCGTCCAGGCGATCGCGACCGCGCCGGGCGAGACGCCGAGGCGCTCGGCGAGTGCGCCGACCCGCGCGGCGGTGGCGAGGTTGGCGCTCAGCCGCGGTTCGTTGAAGGCGTCGCTGTGCTTGCGCCAGTCGTTGTCGGGCATCGCCGCGATCCGTTCACGGGTCATCGCTCCGGTCAGCATGCCCGAGCCCATCGGCGAGTAGACGATCACGCCGATCCCCTCGCGCGCGGCGTACGGGAGGATCTCCTCCTCCACGCCGCGGGCGATCAGCGAGTAGGGCGGCTGCAGCGTCTCGACCGGCGCGATCGCGCCGATCAGCGCGAGCTGCGCGGCGCTGAAGTTCGAAACCCCGATGTGGCGCACGAGCCCCTCGTCGCGCAGCGCGACCAGTGCCGACCAGCCCTCCTCGATGTCCTCCGGCGGACGCGGCCAGTGGATCTGGTAGAGGTCGATCGCGTCGACGCCGAGCCGCGCGAGGCTCGCCTCGCACTCGCGGCGGATCGAGTCGCCTGCGAGGCTGCGCAGCGCGCGGCGCCCGGGTCCCTCGAGCAGCCCGCACTTCGTGAAGATGTACGGCCGCGGGTGCAGGCCTGCGATCGCGCGCCCGACGACCTGCTCGGAATGGCCGAAGCCGTAGCCGGCGGCCGTGTCGATCCAGTTGATCCCGAGCGCCAGCGCGTGGCCGATCGCGTCGATCGACTCGCTGTCGTCCTGGTCGCCCCAGCCGAACTCCCAATCGCCGCCGCCGAGCGCCCAGGCGCCGAAGCCGACGCGCGTGATCGCAAGGCCTGTGGAGCCGAGCTCCGTGGTCGCCAGCCGGGTGTCCGCCATCGCCTGTCTCCTTGGTGTCTGTGTCGATCGTCTGCGAGCCGCGGCGCGCGTCCGTCGGACGCCGGCGCTGCCCGCGCCGCCCCCTCAGCACGCGACGATACGCGAAACGCGCAGATTGCTCGCAAGGAGCGCGCCGCGCCCGCGTACGTCGCGGCGCAGGCCGCACCCGCGTCTATCCTGCGAAGGCGATGTCCACCACGGCGCCGTCGAGCACGCTGCACCCCTGCGAGTTCGGCCTCTGCGACGGCAGCGGCTTCGTGATCGACGAGCAGACCGCGACCGCACGCGACTGTCGCTGCCGGGCGCTGCGGATCGCCGCGACGCGCGCCCGCGCGCTCGAGGCGCGGATCCCCAAGCGCTACCGCGCGATCTCCTTCGAGCACAGCGACGTGATCGAGATGCAGCGGCGCTTCCCCACCCAGGTCCGCGAGATCCGCCGCTTCGCCGACGACATCAACGCCAACCTCGACGCCGGCCGCTGCCTGTGGCTGACCGGCAGCTTCGGCACCGGCAAGACGGCGCTCGCGATGATCGTCTCGAAGGCGGCGATCGACGCCGGGCGCACCGTCGCGATCTACTCCTGCCCGCGTCTTCTGAGCGTGATCCGCGAGTCGATCGACGGCGGCGGCGTGCTCGACTTCCTCGACCGCCTCGCCGCCGCCGACCTGCTGCACATCGACGACCTCGGCGCGGAGCACCGCACCGAATGGGTGCTCGAGCAGCTCTACACGATCATCAACTCGCGCTACGAGGACGAGCGCTCGACGATCATCACCTCGAACCTCGAGCGCGACGCGCTGGCCGAGCAGCTCGGCGAGCGGATCGTCTCGCGGCTGGAGGGAATGTGCGGCGAGCCGCTGCCGTTCTGGGGCGGCGACGCGCGGCGCGTCGCCTACGAGGTCGCGCAGCCGACGTAGCGAAGCCCCCGCCCGGCCGCGCCCCCGGCACGGCCGCTGCCCGGGGCGGCGCAGCCGCCCTCTAGACTTTCGAACCGATGCCGGGAATCGTGATCGTCGGCGCCCAGTGGGGCGATGAGGGCAAGGGGAAGGTCACCGACCTGCTCGCCGAGCGGGCCGACGCGGTCGTGCGGTTCCAGGGCGGCAACAACGCGGGGCACACGATCGTGCGCGGCAGCCGGGAGTGGAAGTTCCATCTCGTGCCGTCGGGGATCCTCTACCCCGGCAAGCGCTGCATCATCGGCAACGGCGTGGTCGTCGACCCGAAGGTGCTGATCGACGAGCTCGCGACGCTGCGGGCGTCGGGCGTCGACACCAGCGGCCTGAAGGTGTCCGCCAACTGCCACCTGATCATGCCCTACCACCTGCTGCTCGACCACGCCGGCGAGACGCGGCTCGGCACGCTGCAGATCGGCACCACGCGCCGCGGCATCGGCCCTTGCTACGCCGACAAGGCGGCGCGGCTCGGGATCCGCGTGCAGGACATGCTCGACGAGAAGATCCTGCGCAAGAAGATCGCCGCGGCGCTCGAGCCCAAGCGGCTCGCGCTGCGCCCCTACGCGCGCGACCCGTCGCTGGACCTGCACGCGATGGTCGAGCAGTACGTCACCTACGGGCACCAGCTCGAGCCCCAGATCGCCGACTGCGCGCGGCTGGTCTGGGATCTGCTGGAGGCCGACCGGGTCGTGCTGTTCGAGGGTGCGCAGGGCGCGATGCTCGACATCGACCACGGCACCTATCCGTTCGTCACCTCGTCGAACCCGATCGCCGGCGCGGCGTGTGTGGGGGCGGGCGTGGGCCCGCGCGACATCGACGAGATCTGGGGTGTCTGCAAGGCGTACGCGACCCGCGTCGGCTCCGGCCCCTTCCCGACCGAGCTGGACGACGAGCTGGGCGACGAGATCCGCCGCATCGGCGGCGAATACGGCACGACGACCGGCCGCCCGCGGCGGATCGGCTGGCTCGACCTCGTTGCGCTGCGCTACGCGGCGCGCCTGAACACGCTGTCCGCGCTCGCGATCACCAAGCTCGACGTGCTCTCCGGCTTCGAGCGGATCCTGGTCTGCACGCGCTATCGCGGCGAGGACGAGGCGACCTTCGACCACTTCCCCTACCACCAGTCGGTGCTGCATCACGCGGTCGGCGAGTACGTCGAGCTGGAGGGCTGGGCGGAGGACATCGGCGAGTGCCGCGACGAGTCGGAGCTGCCGGCGGCCGCGCGCGACTATCTCGCCTTCATCGCCGACTTCATCGGCGTCCCGGTCGCGATGATCGGCGTCGGGCCGGCGCGCGAGCAGACGATCTGGACCGCCGCCGGGGCCGAGACGCTGGTCGCTCAGGCCGCCGCGTAGTCCTCGATCGCCGCGACCGCCGCGATCCCGGCGTGTCCGTCCCCCCACAGCGGCGGGCGCTCCGCGGGGAGCGGGGCCGCGAGCGCCGCGAGCGCCGCATCCGCGTCGAGCCCGACGAGCGTGTTCCAGCCGGCCGCGACGGTCTCGTTCCACTCGGTGCTCTCGCGCAGCGTGACGCAGCGCACACCCGCGAGGTAGGCCTCCTTCTGCACGCCGCCGGAGTCGGTCAGCACGGCGCGCGCCTGGTGCAGCAGCGCGGCGAAGTCGAGGTAGCCGAGCGGTTCTGTCAATGAGGCGGCTGCCGCCGCCCGGGCATCAAGGCCGTGGCGCGCCAGCCGCTCACGGGTGCGGGGATGAAGCGGCATGACGAGGTTTCCCCCGACCGCCTCGAGCAGTTCCACGAGGCGACCCAGCGCATCGGCGTCGTCGACGTTGGCGGCGCGGTGCGCGGTGACGAGCACGTACTCGCCGGGACGGAGGCCAAGGCGCTCGAGCGGCTCGGTGCGCGCGAGCGCCCGCTCGCGGGTCGCGTAGGCGACGTCGACCATCACGTCGCCGATCACCACCGCGGCGCCGGGCGCCCCCTCGCGCTGCAGCTGCGCCGCCGCCGAAGCCGTCGAGCAGAGCAGCAGCTGCGAGAGCTGGTCGGTGAGGACGCGGTTTCGCTCCTCCGGCAGGCTGCGGTCGAAGGCGCGCATCCCCGCCTCGACGTGCGCGACCGGAAGCGCGAGCGAGGCGGCGGCGAGCGCACCCGCGAGCGTCGAGTTGGTGTCGCCGTAGAGCAGCACGAGGTCGGGCTGCAGCCGCGCGAGCAGCGGCTCGAGCGCGACGATCATCCGCCCGAGCTGCGAGCCGTTGGAGCCGCCCGCGATGGCGAGCGAGTGCTCGGGCGCCGGCAGCCCCAGCTCCTCGAAGAAGATCGCCGACAGCTCCGCGTCGTGGTGCTGACCGGTGTGGATCAGCAGCTCCTCGTGACGCTCGCGCAGCGGCGGCGAGACCGCCGCGGCCTTGACGAACTGCGGCCGGTTGCCGACCACCGTCGCGACGCGCATCAGCGCAGCTCGGACGCGATCCTCTCGCGCACGAGCAGCGCGATCTCGCGCGTGCGCGGTCCGGGCGCGTCGTAGCGGTGCGCACCGACGGCGTGCACGGCGGAGACCTCGAACGGCGTCGAGGCGACGAACGCCTCCTGGGCGCCGGCGAGCGCGTCCTGCTCGATCGGCTGCTCGCGGACCGTGGCGACCGCGAGCACGACGCGGCGCGTGATCGAGTCGAGCACGTGGTCGCTGAGCGGCGCCGTCCAGACCTCGCCGTCGCGCACGAGGAAGAACGACGACGTCGGGCATTCGAGCACGCGCCCGTGCGGCGTCACGAACAGCGCCTCGTCGGCGTCCTGCTCGCCCGCAAGCCGCGAGGCGAGCATGTTGGCGGCGTAGGAGAGCGACTTGATGTTGTCGAGCAGCCGCGACGGGGCGTAGGTGACCGGCGCGAGCGCGAGCGTCGGCGGCATCGGCGGGATCGGCTCGCTCATCACCACCCGGCGCCCGCCGCGCGTGGCGAACATGCGCACCAGCTCATCGGCGGGCGCGCGCGCGCCCAGCAGCGTCGCGAGGTCGGCGCGGAAGGCGTCCGTGTCGATCGGCAGGCGCAGCCCGTCGGCGGAGCGCTGCAGGCGCGCGAGATGCTCGTCGAGCGCGTAGGGCACGCCGTCGTAGAGGCGCACCACCTCGAAGGCGCCGTCACCGCGCAGCAGCCCCTGATCGGTGACCGGGATGACCGCCGCCGCCGCGTCGAACAGTTGCCCGTCGATGCAGGCAAGCTCGGGTTCCATCGCTTTGCACGCTACCCGATCAGAGCGGCGCGTCGCGCTTCTCCGCGACCGCGAGCGCGAGCAGCGTCGCGGCGGGGGCCGAGCGCGAGGCGAGCACGCAGGTGTGCCCGTCCTGCACCCAGGCGACGACCTGCGCGCCGGCGGCGCTCATCAGCAGATAGCGCGCGCCGCCGCGGGTCACGATGCTCCCGCCGGCGCCCCAGCGCAGCGGCGCGCCGGAGACGATCGCGTAGCCGAGCGTGCCGTTCGCGTAGGAGCTGTAGAACTCGGTCGTCACCGTGCGCCCGCCGAGGCGGTCGCTGCGCATGCCCTGGCTCGGCCAGCCGCGGGAGGACCAGCGCGGGAAGGTGATCGTCGTGCCGGCGGCGAGCAGCGACCGCGACGCCGGAGCGTTGGCGCGCTCGAGCGCGATCGCCGAGACGCGCAGCGCGGTCGGCGCGGCCGGACTCGCGGGCAGCACGATCGCGAGCACGACGGCGGCTGCGACGAGCGCGCCCGACAGCGCGAGCGCGGGCGTCCGCATGCGTGCGCGCCGGCGAGGGTGGGCCGCGAGCGCCGCGATCCGCGCGTGCAGCGCCGCCGGCGCGGGCGCCTGCACCGCGCGGAGCAGCGCGGCGATCCGCCGCTCGTCGGCCGCCGCGAGCTCGTGGTCAGGCTGGCGCTCGTGATCCGGTTGGCGCTCGCGGTCCGGCGCGCGATCGTGATCCGGCTGGCGATCGTGATCCGGCTGGCGCTCGCGGTCGGGCGCGCGATCCTGGTCCGGCTGGTCGGGCACGTAGTCCATCTAAGCAAGACCCCGCGGCGGAGTCGATCCTTCCCGGTCAAGCTCCCCGGCTGCCGGCGGGGGCTCGACGCTCGCGACGACCCGCCGGCGCGCGCGGTGCAGGCGGCTCGTGATCGTCGCCTCCGGCACCCCGAGCACGCGGCCGGCCTGGGCGTAGGAGAGCCCGACGATGTCGACGGCGACGAGTGCAAGTCGGAAGTCGTCTGGCAGCTCGGCGATCGCCGCGTACACCTCGCCCGCCTCCAGCGCGTGCTCAGGCCGCCGCGCGGCGTGCGGGTCGGCCGGCTCGATCTGCTCGAGCGTCGCGGCCACCTGCGGGCGCCGTGACGCGGTCCGTCGCGAGTTCAGGAACGTGTTGCGCAGCACACGCATCAGGTAGGCGAGCTCGACCGCCTGCTGGGAGCCGCCGGCCGCGTGCTTGCGCAGGATCCGCGGACGCGCGAGCACCCGCACGAAGGTCTCCTGCACGAGATCCTCGGCCTCGTGCGGTGAGCCGCACAGCGCCCAGGCGGCGCGGTAGAGCCGGTCGACGTGCGCCGGCAGCGACTGCGGGTCAAGCCGCGGCATCGCCGCTCGATCCGGCCTCGATGCCGCACGTTTCGCCCCGGCCTCGCATCGGAGCCGACTCTAATGGGATGCTGGCGCGGTGGCATTCGAGAACGCGGCCGACGGGCGCTACGCGCCGAGCCCGAGCGGTCCGCTGCATCTCGGCAACCTGCGCACGGCGCTCCTGGCATGGTGCTTCGCGCGCTCGCAGGGCGGCGGCTTCCTGCTGCGGATCGAGGATCTCGACCCGGGGCGTTCGCGCCCCGAGCACGAGGCGGCGATCGTCGCCGACCTGCAGCGGATCGGGCTCGACTGGGACGAACCACCCGCGCACCAGAGCGCGCGCCTGCAGCGCCATCGCGCGGCGTTCGAGCAGCTTCGCTCGAGCGGTCGCGTCTACCCCTGCTGGTGCACCCGCGCCGAGATCCGCGAGGCGGCGGCCGCGCCGCACGGCGCCGGGCGCGAGGGCGCCTACCCCGGCACCTGCCGTTCGCTTTCCGTTGCCGAGCGCGCGGCGCGCGAGCGCAGCGGCGCGCCGGCCGCGTGGCGGCTGGACGCCGGCGCGCAGCGCGTGCGCTTCGCCGACCGGCTGGCCGGCGAGGTCGAGGCGGTCGTCGACGACTTCGTGCTCTGGCGCGGCGACCAGGTCCCGGCCTACAACCTCGCGGTCGTCGTGGACGACGGCGACCAGGGGATCGGCGAGGTCGTGCGCGGCGACGACCTGCTGGAGACGACGCCGCGCCAGATCCTCCTCGCCCGCCTGCTCGGCGTGGCGGTCCCCCGCTACGCCCACGTCCCGCTCGTGCTCGGCGCCGACGGCCGCCGCCTCGCCAAGCGCCACGGCGCGGTCACCCTCGACGCGCGCCTGGCGCTCGGCGAGAGCATCGAGACGCTGGTCGGCTGGATGGCCTCGAGCGCCGGCCTCGCGGCGCCCGGCGGCTCGCTGAGCGCCGCCGAGGTGCTGGCGGGCTTCGATCCGGCACGACTGCGCCGCGAGCCGACGGTGTTCTTCGAGTAGGCCTGGCGGGCGGGATGCCGCGCGGGGCGACCCGCGATTGCGTCGCCGCGAGAACGCAACCGCATTGCATCTTCGCTCCACACCCACTACAGTGAACCGTATGGTTCAGTATTCGCAGCCGGTCGACCGCGCTTTCGCCGCCCTCGCCGACCCGACCCGCCGCGCCGTGCTCGAACGACTCGGTTTGGGCAGCGCGACGATCAGCGAGCTCGCCGGGCCGGCCGGCATCTCGCTGCCCGGGATGAGCAAGCACATCCGGCTGCTCGAGCAGGCGGAGCTCGTGACGACGGAGAAGATCGGCCGTGTCCGCAGGTGCATGCTCGCGCCCTACGCCTTTGAGGGCATCAGCACCTGGCTGGCGCGGCTCGACCGTTTCGCCCAGGTCGTCGAACGCACGAAAGGAGATCGATGAACACCACCACCGTCACCACCCCGAGCGAGCTCGAGATCCGCGTTGAGCGGATCTTCGACGCGCCGCGCGCGCATGTCTTCTCCGTCTACACCGACCCGCTGCTGATCCCGGAGTGGTGGGGCGAGGGCACGGTCGTCGAGGAGATGGACGTCCGTCCCGGCGGCGCGTGGCGCTTCCGCACCGCCTTCGGCGTCGTGGCCGGCGAGTATCGCGAGGTCGAAGCGCCCGAACGGCTCGTGCAGACCTTCCAGAACCACCTGCAGACGCTCGAGTTCGAGGACCTCGGGGAGGAGCGCACCAAGCTGACGCAGACGATGTCCTTCGCCACGAGCGAGGAGCGCGACACGACGATGCGCTACGGCGTCGAGGAGGGAGCGAAGGGCGGCTTCGCGCGTGTCGACGCGGTGCTGCAGCGGCTGGCGCGCGACGCGTAGCCGCCGACCACGACCGACGAGAGGAAGTGAGACCGATGAGGACCATGACCTGCAGGCAGCTGGGTGGCCCGTGCGACCTGCCGCACTCGGGGAACACCGCGAACGACGTCATCAAGGCGCAGGACAGGCATCTGAGGGAGGCGGTCGCGGGCGGTGATTCGGCGCACGAGCCCGCACTCGCGGAGATGCAGGACCGGTGGAAGCACCCGTTGGCGGGGATGGGCTGGTACAGGAAGGCCAAGCGCGACTTCGCCGCGCTGCCGAGGGACTGATGAGCGCCGACCCTCGCTCGCGTGCTCGGCGTCGCAGCGACACCGAACATCGACTCACACACGACATCGACGTGTGGGTGGCCAGCGCCTCGGAGGACGGCGCGCCCCACCTGGTGCCGCTGTGCTTCGACTGGGACGGTGAGGCGCTGCTGGTGGCCACGCCGACGCGGAGCCCCACCGGCAGGAACCTGGCCGCAACCCGGGCCGTTCGGCTGGCGCTCGGCCACACCCGCGACGTGTGCATGATCGACGGCGAGGTCGAGGTCGTCGAGCTCGACGAGCTGCCGCAGGAGCGTGGTGACCGGTTCGTCGCGCACACCGGCTTCGACCCGCGTGCGCTGGCCACCCCCTACAGCTGGTTTCGGATCTCGCCGCGCCGCATCCAGGCCTGGCGCGAGGTGGGCGAGATGCCCGACCGCGAGCTGATGCGCGACGGCCGCTGGTTGGTCTGACCCGTACGCGGGCGAGCTACGATCGGGCGGATGTCACCGCCCGCTCACGTCGATCGCCGTCGCCTGCCGATCGCCGTGGCCGTCGTGTCCATCGCGCTCGTGATCGCCGGATGCGGGTCCTCGGGCAAGCCGAGCAGCACCGCGTCCAAGGGCCCCAGCAAGGCGAGCCCTTCGAGCTTCGCGGAGGGCACGCTGAAGTGGGCCGCCTGCATGCGTTCGCATGGCGTGCCGAACCTTCCGGACCCGACCTTCGGCGCCGGCGGCGCCCAGGCCAACCTCAGCACGCCCCCGGGCATGCTGACCTCGCCGGCCTTCTTCTCGGCCCAGAAGACATGCGCGAAGCTGGGTCTCTACGGGCCCGGCGACGCGGCGGCTGAACCGGCGACCGCCGCCCAGGTGGCACAGGGGCTGGCGATGTCGCGGTGCATGCGAGCGCACCGAGTGTCGAACTGGCCGGATCCGACGACGCACGTCCCCATCAACGTCAACGCGGAGCATCTCGGGGTGATGGGTGCCGTGCCCAACAGCGACCTGGTCTGGCTGGTCCCCGAGTCGATCAATCTCAATTCGCCCGCGGTTCGGAAGGCCGCAGCCTTCTGCGGGCTCGGCCTGCAGTGAGGCGTACGTGGCGCGGCTACGAGTCCGGGCCGAAGGGCCGCAGGGGCTCGAGATCCTCGTCTTCGGCGCGCCCAACCTCGGCGAGAACCCGCGAGACGACGTGGAGGGTCAGCGGGACTGGTGGGGTGATTAGCGCCCGCGGCTGGAGATTCTGGACCCGTCCGAGCCCGCGCCGCGACACGCGATCGTAAAGTGGTGAAGTCGACGTCAGTTCGTTACCTGGAAGTCGACAAGCAGGTAGCCGGTTGGAGAGGCACCGCTGCGTGTCAGTGACAGCCGCCTGGGGCTGCCGTGATCGAAGAGCCTTCGCCCCTGCGCGCGCACGACTGGGGCGATCACAAGCCGGAGTTCGTCAACCAGGCCCTCGTCGAGGAGCGACTGGGCCAGGGCAATACTCCCGTGGACCCCGATGTCGCCACCAGGCTGACGCTTGAGATCGACGACGAACGGGACGAGACCGCTACCAACGACTGAACTGCGCGCCCACGGCCGCTCGAGCGGCGTCGAGGTCACCACGAACTTCTGGACACCGTTGATGAAACTCGCGAATGGCTCAATGGCACTGTTGGGCCAGAATTCGGCCCACTCGTCGTAGGTGCGGCGCCCGAGGAGCACGGCGTCCTGGGAGCTGATGACACGACCGAGGTTCTCCCCCATCACCTCGTCGAAGTCCGTGAAGAACGCGTCCGGCCGCTCGGCCACGCCATCAAGCGAAAGCAATTCGTAGACGACCACTTTGCGCATCCGGAAAGGCTCCTCGCGTCGGGTTCGGCCATCTTTCCAGACAGGCCGCGCAGAGAGGCCGCGCGGCTCGGGAGAACTCGTCGGGCTGCTGCAGACCAGCGGTTGTCCGAGGTCGCGGTGGCTGATCTTGACGATCGACCCGTTCCGGCGCGCAACCCGAGCGCGCGGGCGACGGCTCTCGGCGGACGGGCGAACGGCTTGACTTTCCTGACTGGAAAGTCTAGGCTCTACTTTCCCATTAGGAAACTGAGCTGTGAAAGGAACTGACATGGACGCGCCCATAACACCCGACCAGGCTCGCCTGGCCCTCGATGCGGTCGAGCGCGGCCGCCTGCGCGTGATCGACGAGATCGGGCTTCCCCGCTGGTACTGGTGGGGGCTCGCGCTGGGCTGGATCGCGCTCGGCGTGATCACGGATCTCAAGAACCCGTGGGCCACGGGAGCGGCCACGCTCGCGTTTGGTGCGGTCCATGCATCGGTGGCGGGAAGAGCCGCGAGTGGGCGGCGCAGAACCGAGCGCCTCAGCGTCCGTGCCGAGATCGCCGGTCGCGACACGGCACGAATCGTCGTCGGCATGGTCGCCGCGCTCGGATGCCTCACCGTCGGGCTGGCGCTGGCCGCTCACGCCGACGGCGCCCGCGACCCGGTCACGATCGCGAGCCTGTTCATCGCCACGATCATCGTGCTCGGACGCCCCCAGCTGATCGCGGCCATCCGGCGGCGCGCGGCGCGCACGTCCGGGCGATGACGGCGCCAAAGTTCGACGAGCTGATCCACCCCACCACCCGGCTGACGCTCGTCGGGCTGCTGGCGGCGGCGGACTGGGCGGACTTCGTGTTCCTGCGCGAGGAGCTCGCCCTGTCCGATTCGGCGCTGTCCAAGCAGCTCTCAACCCTCGCCGACGCCGGCTACGTCGAGATCGAGCGGCCCGTGCGCGACCACCGTCGCCGCGTTCGCGCCAGACTCACCCCCGCCGGAGCCGCGGCATTCGACGGCCACGTCGCCGCCCTTCGCTCGATCGTCGAGCACAGCGAACGCGGCCGGCCGCGGACCGCCTGACGCAGCCCGCAGCCCCGCGCCTACGCGCGGACCCCGCCGCGGCCCGGCTGCCCCTGGTCGTGCGTTGCGGAACACTGCGGCGGGTCGCCGCCGAGCGGTCGATGGCAGCGGCTCGCCGCACCGGTCGTGTGCGTGCCGGAGCGAGCTGATCCTCCGGCACGTCGCTGAGACTCCGCGCTGCTCGTTTTGCGAAGCTGCCGTGCGTGAATCTGCTCGCGCAGCGCTGCCGCGAGACGCTCGAGGGGAGCTGGACCGTCGGCGAACGCGATGGCGTGCCGTTCAGGTACACGCGCCCGAGCCCCGAGCGCTACCGCTGGCAGTGGTATTGGGACTCCTGTTTCGCGGCCATCGCCTGGCGCCATCTTGACCCGGCGCGCTCGCGCTTGGAGCTGGAGACGCTGCTGGCCGCGGCGCGGCCCGACGGCTTCATTGGTCACACGATCTTCTGGGAGCACCCGGTCAGCGGCCCGCGCCAGCTGTATTACAACGTGATCCATCACGGCGACCTGATGACCGCGACGATCCAGCCGCCGGCGCTGGCGTTCGCCTGGAGCTTGGCGGTGGGCGATCCGGCGCTGGAGTCGCGAATCGTCGCCCACCACGCCGCGGTCACCGCCGAGCGCGACCTGGAGGGTGACGGGCTGTTGTGGATCCTGCAGCCCGATGAGTCCGGTTTGGATGCATCGCCGCAGTTCGACCCGATCTGGCGCCACCGGGCGCAGGGCCTCCCCGGCTTCATCGAGCTGGTGCGCCGCAACCGGGAGCGCGAGTTTCGGATCGACGCGGTGCGCGCCGACGGCGACCCGGTCGTCTGCGAGGTGCTGACGAACGTGCTTCACGGGCTCTCTCGACTGGCGCTCGGGCTTCCGTCGATCACGCCGGCGCTGGTCGCCCGGCTCTACGACGAGCGCAGCGGGCTGTTCCTACCGGCGGTTATGCCGGCGATCACGGAGCGGATCCCCGTCACCTGGGCGGCGCTCGCGCCACTCGCACTGCCGGATCTCCCCGAGCAGATCGGGCACCGCCTGGTGGCGTACCTGCTCGACGAGCGCCGCTTCTGGACGGCCGTTGCGCCTCCCGCGGTCTCGCTGGATGAGCCGTCGTTCTCGCTGCGGGAGCATTTTGAGGGCCTGCGACGCTACTGGCGCGGCCCGGCATGGGTCAACAGCGCCTGGCTCGTCTGGCGGGGCATCGTGCGTCTCGGCTACGAGCAGGAGGCGGCCACGCTCGCACGGGCGATCACTGAGACGGTGGCGCGCGAGGGGCTGCGCGAGTTCTACGACCCGCGCCACGGGAGCGGCATGGGCGCCGAGGACTTCGCCTGGTCCGCGCTGGCGCTCGAACTGCTCGACCCGGGCAACGCGGGCGCGGGTGTACCCACCGCCGCCGGGGCCTGATCGTGAACGACACCGTGGCGGCGGGGATGGACACCTCCGCGGAGCAGCATCACGCGCGGCGTGCGCAAGGCGTCGCGAAGCGCCATCTGCAGCGGTCGGCGCTCGAGCTGGTTGGCCTGCTGGGGGCCGCGTACCTGGTGCTGAAGCTGATTCCGGCGCTGAAGCAGGCGCTGCGCAGCCTCGAACACGTGTCGTGGGAGTGGTTGTTGGGCGCGATCGCGCTCGAGGTGCTCTCCGAGTTCGGGTTCGTCGTCGCGTGGCGGGCGATCGTCGACCCGCAGCGGGTGCTCGATCACGACTTCCAAGGCCGGCGAATGGACGACGACGTCGCCTGGGCACAGCTCGGAGGCGGACTCCTGCTCCCGGGTGGGGCGTGGGGAGGCGTCGGAGTCGGAGCCTGGATCCTGCACCGCTTCGGAATGCCGGCCAGGCTGACCGCCGAGCGCGAGTTCAATCTCCAGTTCCTCAACACGGCCGTCGACGCGCTGGCACTGATCGTCTTCGGCGTCGGACTGGCAACCGGGATCTTTGCCGGTGAGCGCCATCTCCCGCTGGTGGTGCTGCCGGCGGCCGTCGCGGCGACCGCGATCGCGGCCGTGCTGCTGATCGCTCCGCGCGCCGCCCGACATGCCGAACGGCTGGCGCCCAAACACCCCAGGATCGCGGGCGCAATCACCACCCTCGCCGACGCCGTGGCCGACACGAAGCGGCTTCTCGTTCACCGCGGCGGCTGGACGAGCGTGCTCGCGGTGCTGGCGTACCTCGGATTCGACGTGCTGGTCCTGTGGACGGCCTTTCTCGCCATCCATGCGCACCCGGGTCCAGGGTTCGCGATCGTCTTGATGGCCTACATCATCGGTGCGCTGGGCGGATCGATTCCGCTGCCGGCCGGCATCGGGACGATCGGCGGCATGTCGGCGATGCTGATCGTCTACGGCGTCGGCCGCAACGCCGCGATCGCCGCCGTCCTGCTCCACCAGGCGATCGGGCTGCTCGTGCCGCTGACCGGCGGCGCGATCGCCTACGCGCTGCTCCTCCGCCGCCTGCCGTCGATACGCAGCCGGGCGGACAACGGGTCCGCTCAGAGCTCCGGGTCAGCCGCGCAGATCAGCGGCGGCCCGGACGCTCGCTGACGCCCCACGCTCCGCCCCGCCGCCTACTGCGCGTCCGGCGGGCGATGCCACGCCAGCATCACGCCGTCACCGATCGTCAGCAGCACGTTGTGCACCCGCTCGTCGCGCTGGACGCGGTCGGCGAACTCGCGCATCGCGATCGTGCCCTCGTCGCCGGCGCCCGGGTCGAGCGTCGCGCCGGCGCGGAACAGGTTGTCGGCGACGATCACGCCGCGCTCCGCGAGCTTCGGCAGGACCGCATCGTAGTAGGCCGGGTACTCGGCCTTCGACGCATCGATGTAGACCAGGTCGAACGGGCCGGCGAGGCGCGAGATCGTCTCGAGCGCGTCGCCGACGATCAGCTCCACGCGCTCGCCGACCGGACTCGCGTCGATGTGGCGGCGCGCCGTCTCGGCGATCGCGGCGTCGACCTCGAGCGTCGTCACACGACCGTCCGGCGGCAGCGCGGCCGCCATCGTCAGCGCGCCGACGGCGGTGAAGGTCCCGATCTCGAGCACGTGACGCGCCCCGCCGGTGACGATCAGCGCCTCGAGCAGCCGCGCCTCGGCGAGGCCGCTCATCATCTGCGGCGACGACGTGTTCGCCTGCGTCCAGGCGGCCGCGACGTCCAGCGGCCCGCCGAACGCGGTCGTGTGCGCTTCGGCGTAGCGCTCCGCCGCCGCCGCGATCAATTCAGCCACGGCCGCACCTTAGTAGAACGTCTTTCAAAATGAGGGTGGGTCCGGGGCGGTTCGGGGGCAAGTTGGGCGGTGCAGGGCGCCGAAGCAGGTACCGGTGGTACCTGCAAGGTGCCGGGTGACGATCCAACGCCGCCATCCGGGCTGAATCCGGGCGTGCCCGTCATTGTGAAAGCCGTTGTTTGAGATTGGCCCGGCGAGCCGTCGCGCGCCCTCAGCGGCGCTGCAGCGCGAGCCGCACGCCGAGGCCGACGAGCACGACGCCGCTGACGGCGTCGAGCGCCGCCTTGACGCCCGGGCGGGTCAGCACCCGCGCCGCGCGCGCGGCGATGAGCGCATAGGCGCACAGCCAGATCACCGCCATCGCCACGAACAGGCCGCCAAGCAGCAGGAACGGCACGAGGACGGGGCGTCCGGGCGCGACGAACTGCGGCAGCAGGCCGGTGAAGAAGACCGCGATCTTCGGGTTGCCGATGTTCGACAGGAACCCCTGGCGAAAGCCGCCGCCCCAGCCGAGCGGGGAGCGTGACTCGCCGTCCGCATCGATCGCGTGCCCGGAGCGCAGCAGCGCCGCGCGCAGCGCGCCGGCGCCGAGCCACACGAGGTAGGCGGCCCCGACCAGCTTCAGCACCGTGAAGGCGACCGCGGATTCGCGCACGACCGCGGCCACGCCGAGCGCCGCGGCGGCCGTCCAGACCAGCAGCCCGGCGCTGACGCCGAAGCCCGTCCCGAGCGCCGCGCCGCGCCCGTGCACCACCGCGTTCTTGGTCACCATCACGGTGTCGGGTCCCGGCGCGACGATCACGAGCCCCGCGACCGCCACGAACGCCCACAGGTGCACGCCCATGGCGCGCATCGTGCCAGAACCGCGACGCGGCGACGCGGCGACGCGACGGCTCGCGAACCGCGACGCGGCCACGCAACGGCCGGCGAGCGCCGGCGCTACCCGCCGCGCCGCTTGCGCCACGCCGCCGCGCCCAGCCGGTAGAGCACGTGGCGGCACAGCGGGTGGCCGGCCGCGACCTCCGGGTGGTCGAAGTCCTCGCGCGGGTCGCGGGTCATCCCGAGGCGCTCCATCACCGCGCGCGAGCGGAGGTTCGCGGGCGTCGTGCAGGCGACGATCTCGCGCAGCTCGAGCGCCTCGAAGCCGAACTCGAGCGTCGCGAGCGCCGCCTCGGTGGCGTAGCCGTGGCCCCAGGCGGTGCGGGCGAGGCGCCAGCCGATCTCGACCGCCGGCGCGAACGGCGCGTCGTAGGTCGCGAGGTCCATCCCGGTGAAGCCGATCAGCTCGCCGCCGGAGCGCAGCGACAGCGCCCACATGCCGAAGCCGTGCGCCGCGAAGTGCTCCTCGAAGACCGCGATCTGCGCGTCGCTCTGCGCGCGCGTCAGGCGCTCGGGGAAGAACTCGCGCACCGCCGGATCGGCGTTCAGCGCCGCGTAGGGTTCGCGATCCTCCGCCCGCCATTCGCGCAGCAGCAGGCGCGCGGTGATCAGGCGGGGCGCGGCGCTCATCGCCGTCAAGCGTCGCAGCGCTCCGCGCGCTGCGCAAGCCGCCGCCGGTGAGCGATGATGCGGCGGTGCCACGCTGGGGACGGGGAGCGCTCCGCCGCCTGTCGAGCCCGACGGGCGACATTCACGCGCCGGTCTCCGGCGCCGGCGCGAAGCGCCGTGGCGGCTTCGTCCTGACCTCGCTGCACGGTTACAGCCGCGCCTGGGTGAGCGCCGACCTGCTGGCGGCGCTGACGCTGCTGGTGATCGCGGTGCCCGAGCAGCTCGCCACCTCGCGCCTGGCGGGGATGCCGCCGATCGCCGGCTTCTACGCCTTCGTCGCGGGGACGGTGCTGTTCGCGCTGCTCGGCTCGAACCCGCAGATGTCGGTCGGCGCGGACTCCACGATCGCCCCGCTCTTCGCGGTCGGCATCATGCGCCTCGCGCCCGCCGGGTCGCCCCACTACATCGACCTGGTCGGGATCCTCGCGGTGATGGTGGGCGCGATCGTCGCGCTGATCGGGCTGCTGCGCCTCGGCTGGATCGCGGAGTTCCTGTCGGCCCCGATCATCACCGGCTTCCTCGCCGGCGTCGCCGTGATCATCGTCGTCCACCAGCTGCCGGACCTGTTCGGTCTCGCCTCGGTGAGCGGCTCGACGCTGAACCGCATCTCGGTCGTCGTCTCGCACCTCGGCGACACGAGCGGTTGGACGCTCGGGATCGGCGCCGCGGTCTTCGCGGTCGTGGTCGCGGCGGAGCGGATCGATCGCAAGGTGCCGGGAGCGCTGGTCGGCCTGGTCGGCTCGACTGTTGTGGTCGGCGTGGCCGGGCTGCACGCGCACGGCGTCGCGATCCTCGGCGCGATCGCGCACGGCGCGCCGCGCCTGGGGCTGTTCGACCTGTCGTGGTCGGCGATCGGCAGCGTCGCGCCGGTCGCCGGCGTCGTCGCGCTCGTGGTCGTCAGCCAGTCCGCCGCGACGACCCGCGCCTTCGCCGACCAGGGGCACTACGAGGTCGACGTCGGGCGTGACTTCATCGGTGTCGGCGCCGGCAGCATCGCGGCCGGCCTGCTCGGCGCGTTCCCCGTCAACGCGAGCCCGGCGAGAACCGCCGCGACCGCCTCGGCGGGCGGGCGCACGCAGGCGGCCGGTCTCGGCGCGGCCGCCGCGCTGCTGGTGCTGATCCCCGCCGCCGGGCTGCTCAAGGACGTGCCGCTCGCCACGCTCGCCGCGGTGCTGATCTTCATCGCGACACGGATCTTCCACGTGCGCGACCTGCGCGCCATCGCGCGCTTCGACCGCTTCGAGTTCGCGCTCGCGGTGATCACGCTGCTGACCGTCGCGCTGGTCGGCGTCGAGCAGGGCATCGGCGTCGCCGTCGGCCTCGCGATCCTCGACCGCACCCGCCTGACCGCAAGCCCGCAGGTTCACGTGCTGGGCCGCATCCCGGGAACCACCTCGTGGGTGGCGCTGAGCGCCAGCAGGGAGGCGGCGCAGGTCCCGGGGGTGCTGGCGGTGCTGTTCGCGACGCCGCTGTGGTACGCCAACGCGATCCACTTCCGCGCGCAGGTCGAGGCGTCGCTCACCCGCGCCAGGGGGACGCCGCGGCTGCTGGTGCTCGACGCGCTCGGCATGCACGACCTCGACTACACCGGCTCACGTGCGCTCGCCGAGCTCCTCGACGAGCTCGACCGCGAGCAGATCACCTTCGCGGTCGCGCGGGCCGGGCAGCACGCGCGCGAGGGCCTGCAGCGCAGCGGCCTTCTGGCGCGGATCGGCGCCGATCACCTCTATCCGTCGGTGGACGCGGCGGTCAGGGCGCTCGGCCCGCCCGAGCCGCCGCCCGCGTGAAGCGCCACTTCATCGCAAATCTTGCACGAACTGCAGATAAGCGCGCACAATTATCGCCTGCTTGTGCGAAGTGCTACGATAATTTATGTCAATCGGGTAGCTGGGGGGCTCACTGAGACTCTCGGCTGACCATGTGGAGACGCGGCGTGGGCACCCCAACGCCAGGTGGCAGTGAAACCGGCCGCAGGAGCGGCCGGCAGAAGCGAAAGCGGCACGGGAGCGAACCGTGCCCGGATCCGATCGAGGACCCCCAGACCCTCGCGGACGCCGAACAGACGCACGCCGACACGGACCAGAGCGCGTCCGACAGCGACCAGACCGCCGCCGACAGCGACCAGGCGGCGTCCGACACCGACCAGGCGGCCAGCGATCTCGACCTCGCCCACGGCGGCGACGCGCAGGCGCACGGACTCACCCGCGACATCCGCGACCGCGGCACCCGGCAACGCACGGAGGCCGCCGAGGACCGCATCGCCGCGGCAGCCGCGCGTGACGCCGTCGCACGCGCCCGCGACCGGGCCGCGGCGGCCCGCGACCAGGCCGCGGCGGTGCGCGACAGCGAGCTGGGGATCGGCGCCGACGCGGAGACGGCGCCCGCGCCCGAGCACTCCCACGGAGAGGTCGCGGATCGCGTCTGGGCCGCCGAATTTCGCGCCCGGGCGGCCGCCGACCGCGAGCAGGCGTCGCTCGACCGCGAGCAGGCGGCGCGCGACCGGGCCGCCGCCGAGGCCGATCGCGTGGCGCTCCTGCAACGGCTGCTGAACGCCGAGACCGACGAGCTGACCGGGGCTCGCACGCGCGCCGCGGGCCTGGCCGACCTCGAACACGAGATCGCCCGTGCGCGGCGCACCGCCGGCCCGCTCGCGACCGCCTACATCGACGTCGTCGGGCTGAAGACGGTCAACGACGCGCAGGGCCATGCCGCCGGCGACGCGCTGCTGCAGCACGCCGTGCGCGCGATCCGCGAGCACCTGCGCTCCTACGACCTGATCGTGCGGATGGGCGGCGACGAGTTTCTCTGCGTGATGTCGGACGCCACGGTCGAGATCGCCCGCCGGCGCTTCGACGCGGTGCAGGCCGAGCTCGCGGCCGACACCAGCGACCGCTGCGAGATCAAGTTCGGTGTCGCCCAGCTCACGCCCGAGGACTCGGCGATGGAGCTGGTCAAGCGCGCGGACGCGCAGCTGCCGGCCAGCCGCACGACGCAGTAGTGGGCCGGCGCTCCCCGATTCGCTGCGGTCTTTCACTCTTTGTTACATCGTGCGCACCTCGAGGGCGACTAGACTGCATGGGTAGATGACCGCAATCGCACACGTCCACGGCCGCCAGATTTTCGACAGCCGTGGCAATCCCACCGTCGAGGTGGACGTGCGACTGGAGTCCGGGGCATTCGGCCGCGCCGCCGTCCCCTCCGGCGCCTCGACCGGCGAGCACGAGGCCGTCGAGCTGCGTGACGGCGGCAAGGCCTACGGCGGCAAGGGCGTCTCGAACGCGGTCGGCCACGTCAACGGAGAGATCGCGAAGGCCGTGATCGGCCGCGACGGCGCCGACCAGGCCGGCCTCGACCACGCGCTGATCGCGCTCGACGGGACCGACAACAAGGCCCGCCTCGGCGCCAACGCGATCCTCGGCACCTCGCTCGCGGTCGCCCGCGCGCAGGCGGCGGAGCTCGAGCAGCCGCTGTACCACTACCTCGGCGGCGAGGACGCGACGCTGCTGCCGGTGCCGGCGCTGAACGTGTTGAACGGCGGCGCGCACGCCGACAACCCGGTCGACTTCCAGGAGTTCATGATCGTCCCGGTCGGCGCCGCCACCTTCACCCAGGCGATGGCGATGGCGACCGAGACCTACCACCAGCTGAAGAGCACGCTGAACTCGCGCGGCCTCTCGACCGGTGTCGGCGACGAGGGCGGCTTCGCGCCGGCGCTCGAGTCCAACGAGGCGCCGCTGGAGCTCCTGGTCTCCGCGATCGAGGCCGCCGGCTACACCCCCGGCGAGGAGATCGCGATCGCGATGGACCCCGCCGCGAGCGAGTTCTTCCACGACGGCGCCTACGTGCTGAAGGGGGAGGGCCGCACGCTCAGCTCCGCGCAGATGGTCGACTACTGGGAGCAGCTGATCGGCCGCTACCCGATCGTGGCGATCGAGGACGGCATGGCCGAGGGCGACTGGGACGGCTGGAGGGCGCTGACCGAGCGCATCGGCGACCGCATCCAGCTGGTCGGCGACGACATCTTCGTCACCAACCCGAAGATCCTGCGCCGTGGCATCGACGCCGGCATCGCCAACTCGATCCTGATCAAGCTCAACCAGATCGGCACGCTGACGGAGACGCTCGACACGATCGCGATGGCGCACGAGGCCGGCTACCGCTGCTTCGTCTCACACCGCTCCGGCGAGACCGAGGACGCGCTGCTCGCGGACTTCGTCGTCGCCACCGGCGCCGGCCAGATCAAGACCGGCGCCCCCGCGCGCTCCGAGCGCGTCGCGAAGTACAACCAGCTGCTGCGCATCGAGGAAGCACTGGGCGGGCGCGCCCGTTTCGCCGGCCGCGCCGCCGTCCAGCTCTGAAGCTCTTCCAGGGGACGGAGCATGCTCCGTCCCCCCGGAGGGTGCATGCACCCTCCGGCGACCGGGTGCATGCACCCGGTCGAACAGCTCAACTGGATTCGCCGATCAGGATCTCGCTCGGGTCCGGCGGCAGCAGGTGCTCGGCGGCTCCCCGGGGTGAGAACCAGCGCTGCGCGATCGCGGTCGGGACGATCGCGGAGAGCACGACGACGGTGACGAGCAGCGAGAACTGGGTTCGGTCGATGATGTGCGCGGTCAGCCCGTACAGCGCGCTGATCGTGCCGAAGGTGAGCCCGGTGCTCATCAGGAGCGTCAGGAACGTCGCGTTCTGCGGCGCGTGCCGGCGGGCGAGCGGGAAGATCAGGCCGAGCTTGGGAACCATCTTCGCGGCGAACAGCACGGCGAGGATGCCGAGGTTCGCGAACACCGCCGCCAGCGACACGTTCATGCCGCCGCGCATGAAGAAGAACGGGGTGAGGAACGCGAATGCGACGATCCGCAGCCGCCGCTGCTCCTCGCGGTGACGCTGGTAGTGGCGCGACATCACGAGACCGAGCACGAACGCCGGCAGCACCGCCTGGCTGTTGGCGGCCTTTCCGAGCACCATCAGCGCGAGCAGGATCGCGAACACGAGCTTGATCTCCGGTTCGATCACGCGGTCGCCGTAGCGGGCGAAGAACGCAGGCGCGAGCTTCGGCAGGAGCACGATCGCGACGACCGAGACGACGAGGAAGACCGGGAACCAGATCGTCGGCTTGATGAAGATCACCGACAGCGCGAGCACCGTGCACATGTCGGTCACGAAGCAGGCGCTCATGATCAGCTTGCCGATCCGCACCGTGTTCAGCCCGGTCTCGACCAGCACGGCGTAGACGACGGCGAGACTGGTCGTCGACAGCGCGGTGCCGGCGATCAGCGACGCCCTGGTGCTCCAACCGAGCGGCCCGAGCGCGACCAGCGTGGCGACCGCGAACGGCCCGGCGAACGACGCCACGCCGATCGTGACCGAGGCGGTGAAGCGTTCGCGGAAGTAGTCGGGGTCGACCTCCGCGCCGGCCAGGAAGGTCAGCAGGACCGAGGCGAAGCCGGCGATGAAGACCAGCCAGCTCTCGTTCGGGTTGAGGCTGAAGATGTTGCCGAGCGCGACGCCGAGCGCAAGCTCGATCAGCGCGACGGAGATGCCGAACTCGACCGACACCATGCTCGCGAGCAGCACGCCACCGACGAGGATGGCGGCGAGTGAGATTGGATCCATCAGGGGACCTCCACGATGCGTCGTTGGACGGTTCGTAGAGGCCATCAGCGGCACGGCAGCCGCGGTTATGGAGCGAGCCTCATCGCTCGTCGGCGATCATAGCGGCGCGCCGGGCGCCCGCGCACGGCGGGTACCTGACGCGGCGCGCGGGCGCCCGCTGGTATCGTGCCCGCCCCATGGCGGGGAGAGCAACGGGCACACCGCGCCCCCGGAAGTCTGGGCGCCGGCGCGAAGCGCTGCTCCTGTGCGCGCTCGCGCTCGCGGGCCTCGTCTACGCACTGGCGGTCGCCGGGGCGGCCGGCGATGTCAGCCACCGGGGCTGGCCGCACACGTGGCACACCTTCATCGCGCGCGCCGCCGGCGGCGTCCTGCGCGGGACCCGCGGCAACGACCTGCTGCTCGGCGGTCCGGGGTCGGACACGATCTACGGCGGCGCCGGCAACGACATCATCTGGGGCGACCAGCACCCCGTTCCCGACAACCCCTCGACCCAGCACGACGTGCTCTACGGCGGGCCGGGCAACGACTGGATCTACACCAGCCACGGCTACAACGTCGTCTACGGCGGGCCCGGCAACGACCACATCTTCGCCTACTTCGGCCACGGCACGATCAACTGCGGCTCCGGCTTTGACATCGTCACGCTCTCCAACCCGAAGGCGTACACGACGGTGAACTGCGAGGTCGTGCGGCGAGGGGTGCCATGAGCTCGCGGCTGCTCGCGCTCGCCGCGGCGGTCGTCCTCGGGCTGGAGCTCGTGCCGAGCTCCGGTGCTTCGGGCTCGTCGCTGCCGGCGGTCAGGCACGTGTTCGTGATCGTGCTGGAGAACGAGGACGAGTCGACGACGTTCGGCCCCTCCTCGCCGGCGCCGTATCTCGCCCAGACACTGGTCTCCCAGGGGGCGTTCATCCCCAACTACTACGGGATCGGCCACGACTCGCTCGACAACTACATCGCGATGATCTCCGGACAGGCGCCCGACAGCGCGACGCAGAACGATTGCGGCACGTTCTCCGACTTCGTCGCGACGAGCCCGACGCTGGATGCGAACGGGCAGGCGACCGGCAGCGGCTGCGTGTATCCGAGCTCCTCCCCCGCCGTGCCGACGCTCCCCGGCCAGCTCGACGCGGCCGGGCTGACGTGGAAGGGCTACATGGACAGCATGGGCTCCGACCCCTCGCGCGAGTCGGCGACGTGCGGACACCCGGCGATCGGCACCGCCGACGCCACGCAGAGCGAGACCGCGACCGACCAGTACGCGACCCGGCACGACCCGTTCATGTACTTCCACTCGATCATCGACAACACGGCCTACTGCGACAGCCACGTCGTCAACCTGAGCGTGCTGGCGAGCGACCTGGGCGCCGTGGCGACGACGCCGAACCTCTCCTTCATCACGCCCGGCCTCTGCAACGACGGCCACAACACGAACTGCGCCAACGGCGACCCCGGCGGGCTGGCACAGGTCAACAGCTTCCTCCCCGGCCTGATCAGCGAGATCGAGGCCTCGGCGGCCTACAAGGCCGACGGGCTGATCGTCGTCACCTTCGACGAGGCCGACGCCGGCGGCGACGACTCCTCCTGCTGCGGCGAGCAGCCCGGGCCAAACGCCCCCGACCCCGGCGACCCGACCGACTCGAGCGCCGCCGCGACCGGTGGAGGCAAGGTCGGCGCGGTGCTCTTGTCGCCGTTCATCAAGCCCGGCACGGTGACTCAGACCGCCTACAACCACTACAGCCTGCTGCGCACGATCGAGGATCTGTTCGGGCTCGCGCACCTCGGCTACGCGGCGCAGCCCGGCCTGCCCTCGTTCGGCTCGGACGTCTTCACGGGCGCCACGTCCTCGACCACGACGACCACAACAACGACAACGACCACCTCGACGGGCGGATCCCCGGGCTGCGTGGCCAAGCACAGCGGCGGCGTCCTCGGGACGGTGTCGGTCGTCAGGACCAGGGGCGCTCACGCGCTCACGTTCGTCGCGCGCCGTGGCGGCCAGCTCAGCTTCCAGATCCGCCCCGCCCACGGGGCGGCGCACAGGCGGCGCCACGAAACGGTCAGCGCCTGCGAGCGCGTCAAGATCGCGCTGCCCGCGGGGGCCGGCGTGATCGCGCTCACGGCGAGCGCTGGACACGCCCGCCAGAGCGAGACCCGAAGCTACTGACGCTCCGCGCGCAGGGCGCGGAGCGCGGTCGTCACGACAGTTCCTTCAGCGGCAGGATGCTGCGACCGTGCACGGCGGACAGCAGCTCGGCACAGGCGATATAGGCGGTCCCGAGTGCGACGACCAGCCCGACGTAGCCACCGCAGTGGACGAGCGCCACACTGCCGCCGGTCTTGCCGATCCCGCTGACGACGAGCATCACCAGCAACAGGCCGATCACGACGTTCGTCACCCGGTTGGTCTTGAACGAGGCGATGAAGATGACGAGCGTGAACATCGCCCACGCGAGCAGGTACAGGCCGATCGCCTTGCCGACCTGGGCCGGCGGGATCTGCGTGATGTAGAACTGGAAGAGCGCCCAGAACGAGAGGAAGAACGCGCCGTAACCGGTGAACGCGGTCGCGCCGAAGATGTGGCCCACGCGGAAGGCCCACATGCCGCACAGGATCAGCACGATCCCGCCGAACGCGAACAGCTCCCCGAACACCACGGGCTGAAGGGCCGGGCTGACGAGGCCCGCGTTGATGATGCTGAGCAGGAACGTCGTCAGCGCGATCGCCAGCAGACCGAGCGGACCCGGGCTGGCGATCGCCGCCGGGGCGCTCGCCGGCGCCGGCAGGCTGGCGCGGGTCGAAAGGTGCGAGACGTTGGACTCGCCTGGTGACGGCACGCGAGCGCGAGCCGGAAGGGCGGTGGTGGACATGGAATCTCCGTTCAGAAAGGGCAGGTTCGTTTGCCGAATGACTGCGAAGCGTGAGGATCCACGTCTCAATCCAGCTATCGACACACGGCGGTGGGTTGATGAAGAACGTCGAGGGGCTCTGGACGGCCCACTAGCCGAACCACGCCGCGTCCCCCGGCGACCCCATCCTCGCCGCCATCTCGGGGGTGTAGCGAATGGTGGCGTTGCGCCCGCTGGCCTTGGCCCAGTAGAGCGCGCGGTCGGCGTTGCGGAGCAGCTCCTGAGCGTCACTCGCGTGATCGAGCGCGCAGATGCCAATCGACGTCGTGAGGTTGCCGACCCCCGGGAACGCGTGCTCGCCGATCGCCAGCCGGTTGCGCTCGGCGCACAGCTCGGCGCCCGCTCCGTCGGTGTCGGCCATGATCAGCGCGAACTCCTCGCCCCCGATGCGCGCGATGACGTCCCCGGCGCGGCGCCCGGCCATCAGCCGCTCGGCGAAGTCGCCGAGCACACGGTCACCGGTCGGGTGGCCGAAGGTGTCGTTGATCGACTTGAAGTGGTCGACGTCGAACACCGCGAGGCTCAGCGGACGGTCGTGACGCCTCGCGCGGGCGACGTCATGCTCCAGACGGTCGGAGAAGGCGCGGCGGTTGAGCAGGCCGGTCAGATGGTCCGTCGAGGCCAGCTTTGAAAGCTGCTCGCGCGCGTCCGCGCCGGTGACCGCGAGGCTCACGAGGCGCGCGAACCGCGACAGGCGATCAGCGGCCTGCGGATCGGAGGCCGGCTCGCGCTCCCAGCCGACGCCGACGGCGCCCCAGAAGCGGCCGTTCACCTCGATCGGCGCGGACAGCACATGCTCGACAGCCGTCTTGGTCCCGGCGGCGAGCGCGTCGCTCACGAGCAGGCCGGCGCGCCGCGCGCGCACAGCGGTCCCGTTGTCGCCCCGGCCCTCGAGCGCGACGGTCGCGCCCGGGCGAGGCGTGGCGAGCGGGTCGGCCGACCAGGCGCCGACGATGCGGGCCCGCTCGTCGGTGTCCAACCGAACGACGATGCCGAAATCGGCGTCGAAGAGTCCGGCGACGCGAGTGGCCGCGGCTGCGAACACGGCGCGGACGTGCGCCTCGCTCGCCACCAGCGTCGCGACCTCCGTCAGAGCCTCCTGCTCGCGCGCCTGCATCAGCAGGCGCGCTCCGTCGTCCCTGCGCCGGCTGATGTCCTGGACCTGCGCCACGAGGTGCATCGGCGCGCCCTCGGCGTCGCGGGCGACCGACACCGACAGCTGGGCGAACAGCACCGACCCGTCAGCGCGCAGGTAGCGCGTCTCGAGATCGTAGGACGGGATCTCCCCGGCGAGCAGCCGGGCGGTGAGCGCCGCCTCGATCCCGGCCTCGTCGGGATGCGTGATCGCCGGCCGGGTCTCGGCGAGCAGTGCGCTCTCCTCGTGTCCGAGCATCTCGCACAGCGCCCGGTTGACGCGCAGCGTCCGGCCGTCCGGCGCGAGCAGGGCGATGCCGATCGGCGCATGGTCGATCGTCGCGCGCAGGCGCTCCTCGGAAGCCCGCAACTGCTCGCGCATCGCCTTCTGCGCGGTGATGTCGCGCGCGATCGTCGAAGCGCCGATCACCTCGCCGTGAGCGTCCAGCAGCGGGGAGAGCGCGATCGCGACGTCGATGTCGGTGCCGTCCTTGCGGCGGCGCACGGTCTCGATCTCGCCGACCGGGTGGCCCGTGTTGATGCGGCTCTTGTTGACCGAGACCTCGCCGAGACGCTCGGGTGGAATGAGCAGCGACACGTTGCGACCGATGGCCTCCTGCGCGGTGTAGCCGTAGATCAGCTCGGCCGCGGGATTCCACGAGAGGATCTCCCCGTCGAGCCCCATGCCGACGACGGCGGCGTCGGTCGAGGTGATGATCTCCGCCATCCGTGCGGCGTCCGCCTCCGCACGCTTGCGCGTGGTGATGTCCAGGGAGTTCGTTCCGACGCCGGTGATCCGGCCGCCGGCGTCGAGCGAGGGGTACATCGTGACCAGGTAATCGCGCGCCTCGCCGGGGGGGGATCCGCGTGCGTTGGCGCGCGTGACCTCGAAGGTCGTCGGGCCGGCGCCGGCGAGGATCCGGCGCGTGTCGCGGTCGATCTCCGCGGCGACCGCGGGCTCATAGAGCTCGGCGGGGAGGTGGCCCACGATCTCCTCCACGGGCAGCCCGATCTGCTCCGCCGAGGCGCGGTTCGCCACCACGTAGCGTCCGTCGCAGTCCGCCAGCAGGACCGACATCGGGGCCTGGTCCACGATCGTCTGCATCCGCGTCCGCTGGTCGCGCATCGCGCGCTCGGCCGCGGTCGCCCGCCGCTCGAGCTCCGGGAGCGCGGGGACGTCAGGCCGCCGTCGGCGACCGCGGAGGCCTTCCAGAGGACGCATCTACCTCACTCATCGGCACCGCAGCGCGCCGCCGATCAGTAGAAAGCACGGACCCGCCCCTGCCTGAGAATCAAGGGAGCGCGCGTCCAATGGGCTCCTTCGATGGGCCGTGAAGGAATCGAACCTTCAACCTTGGGCTTAAGAGGCCCCTGCTCTGCCAATTGAGCTAACGGCCCGAGGCGCGCCTGGGTGACCGGCCGCGGGATCTTAGCGGCGATCAGCCGCCGGTGGCTCCGGTGGCTCCGGTCGCGCCCGTGGCTCCGGTCGCGCTGGACGCTCCGGTCGAGCTGGTCGCTCCGGTGTAGACGTTCGCGGCCGACAGCATCTCCGCGAGGGTGCTGTTGACGGTCTTCAGATCCTTCTTCGGCGCGAGCGCGCGGGCCCTCGCGGCAGCGAGGTTGCCCCCGGCGGTGTCGCGCGCGAGCCAGGAGTAGTAGGCGAGGTATTCGAACTCGATGTCGCTCGGCGAGGCGGCGGCCACGACCTCCTGGGCGCTCTCCGCCGTCTTGAAGTCGCCGACACCGGAGGGCGGTGCGGCGAACGCAGCGACCACCTCGCCGGCGAAGAAGCTGTTGGGGTTGGGCGGCGCGTCGGCCAGGTAGTTCGTCCACGCCTGCCTCATCTCGTTCAGCGCGGCGTGTCCCGCCTTCGTGAAGCCGACCGTCGAGGAGTAGTTGGTCGGCAGCGTCGCGAGCGAGTAGGCGGCCTCGCCGGCCTTCACCCACAGCGCCGCGTCCTGTGGGGCGGCCTTCGCCTTCTTCTCCGCCTTCGCCAGCGCCTTGATGTAGGACGTCTGGCCAGTCGTGGAGCTGCTGCCGCCGCTGAAGATGGCGCTGATCAGGCCGCCGCCGAAGCCGGAGCCGGTGCCGACGCCGGCGATGATCAGGCCACCACCGATCAGCACCGCGAGAAAGACATAGACAACCTTGATGACCCGGCGGCGATGCGGGCTGCGGAGGTCAAAAAGCATTGTCGGCTGAGATCGGGGGAGGAGGGGGCGGCGGTGGCTGTGGCTGGGCGCTGGTCGGGGCGGAGCGGCCCTGCGCTCGCGCCCGGCGGGCGTCGCGCCGGTCGAGCCACGCGACAACCAGGATACCGACCTCGTAGAGCACGATGACGGGAAGGGTCTCCAGCGTCATCGTCACCACGTCCCCGGGCAGCAGCGCTGCAATCAGCGCTGCAATGACGATCGCGAAGCGGCGGTTCTTGCGCAGCTGCCGCCGCGTCACGATTCCCGCGCGAGCCGCGCCGACGACCGCCAGCGGCACCTGGAAGATCAGGCCCATCGCGAGCATGATCAGCGCCGCGAACGAGTAGTAGCTGGACGCCTGTACGAACTGCTCGAAGGAGCCGCTGTTGAAGTTCTGCAGGAAGTGGACCGCCGCAGGCAGCACCACGAAGTAGCCGAACAGGACGCCGCAGGCGAACAGACCGGGCACCGCCATCAGCACCGGCCGCGCGGCGGCGCGCTCCGTCGGGCTGAAGGCCGGAATCAGGAAGCCGTAGAGCTCGTAGAGGATGATCGGCAGCGACAGGAGCAGCGAGAAGTAGAAGGTGACGGTGATCGTGGCGGTGAACGGCTCGCCGATGCCGATCGTCACCAGGCTGTTCGCCGGAACGGTTTTCGGCAGCTTCGCCAGGGCCGAGCGCAGCGCCGGCGTGGTGGCGTTCACGGCGCGGCGCGATGAGGCATTCAGGCCGTTTGCGGGATTCTCGATCGCCTTGAGCACCGCCTGCAGCGTGCCGGCGGTGGCCTTGACGGCCTGGTCGGTGCACCAGACCGGCCCCTGCTCGCCCTGACACTTCACGACCTGGCTCTGCGTCTCCTTCGCGTAGGGGTCGCCGATCAGGTGCAGCAGCGCATGGTTCTGCCAGAAGCAGAACGCAAACGCGACGCCGACCGCGACCAGGCAGACGATGAGCCGTGTGCGCAGCTCATCCAGGTGCTCGACGAGGCTCAGATGATCCTCGTGGCGGACCGGCCGGATCACGCGGGGCATGCCTTCACAGCCTACCGGGAAGAACGCCGTCCACCGGGCGCTCAAGCGCGGGGCGCCTGCGGCCGATGACCCAAGCATGGATGTGCATCGCGACAAGCGTCGCCCCCGTGATCTGGAGCTCTCGGGCCCGCCCGAGAACGACCTCACCTACCTCGACCGTGTCGAGGAGTACGACGAAACCGCCTGTGACCCGGAGCTCTGCCGCTGCGGCACGTGCGGATCGACACTTGTCCAGCCGATCGACTGGTCGCTGATCGGGCGTTCGCACTGGCGCGTCGTGCTGCGCTGCCCGAACTGCGAGTGGAGCGGCACCGGGGTGTTCGGCCAGGAGGCCGTCGACCGCTTCGACCGCGAGCTCGACCGCGGCACCCGCAAGCTTCAGTCCACGCTCACGCGTGTCTCGCGTGCGTGCATGGAGGCCGAGATCGAAGCCTTCGCCGCGGCGCTCGAGAGCGACCTGATCGTTCCCTTCGACTTCTGAGCGTGCCCGGGGTCGCCTGGCGATCCCGGCGGCGGCTCAACCCGTGCCTGCGACCGCGGGCGCCCGGATGGTGCGGGCCCGGCCGGTTGCGGTCAGGCGAAGCGCTCCACGAGCCAGTCCGCCATCAGTTCGAGCGCCTCGCGCTGGCGCGGCGGAAGCTCACCCGGCAGGTCGCGCTTCGCCGTGGCGACGAGGTCGAGAGCGCGCCGGCGGGCCTGCTCGCCGGCGCCGGTGGCCTCGATCAGCGAGCAGATCCGGTCCGCGTCGGCCGGGCCGCTGATCGCCCGCAGGTCGAGCGCCTTCAGCTCCGGCGAGCTTTCGCGCGCGAGGATCAGCGGCAGGGTCACGGTGCCGTCGAGCAGATCGGTGCCGCGGCGCTTGCCGGTCTGCTCGGTCGGGCCGGTGATGTCGAGCACATCGTCGAGCAGCTGGAAGGCCAGGCCGACGGCGTGTCCGAACGGCCCGAGCGGCGGCCCGCCGCCGACCAGCGCGCCCAGCTCGCACGCGGCGGCGAACAGCCGCGCTGTCTTCAGCTCGCAGCGCTGAAGGTAACGCTCCAGCGTGACGTCGGCGCGCCAGGCGTCGGCGCGCTGCATCAGCTCGCCGCGGGCCAGCGCCGCGGAGGCGCCCGACAGCGCGCGCAGCTGGGAGATCGCCCCGTTCTGCGCGAGCTCGGCGAACGCGCTGGAGAAGAGCAGATCGCCGGTCGCCGTCGCCGCGGTGCGTCCGGCGGCGGCGAAGACGGTCCGCCGTCCGCGGCGCAGCGGCGCATCGTCGAGCACGTCGTCGTGGACCAGCGTCGCGGAATGGATCAGCTCGACCGCCGCCGCGGCGCGCGAGAGCGCCAGGTGGGCGTCGCTGCCGAGCCCCGCCACGAACACGAGCAGCGGCCGCAGCCGCTTGCCGCCCGCCGCCACGGTCGCCAGCGAGTACTGCTCGACCGCCGAGATCTCGCGCAACCGCGTCTCGACGGCGACCATCGCCGCCCGCAGCGGCTCGCCCCCGATTTCGAGAATCGCGTCGAACGGGTCCGCGACCGCCTCGATCAGGCCACCTCGCCGACGTGGATGGCGATGATCGTGCCCGCCGTCAGCACGTAGCGGATCGAGCGCAGGCCACAGCCGTGCATCAGCGCGGCGAGCTCCTGCGGGCCGGGGAAGCGCCGGACCGAGCTCGGCAGATAGCTGTAGGCCGCCCCCTCGCCGGCGACGCGCCCCAGTGCCGGCACAACCCGGTCGAACCAGCCGCGGAAGAAGCTCGCGAGCGGCTCGCGGGTCGGGCGTGTGATCTCGAGGATCACCACACGCCCGCCCGGGCGCACCACGCGCACGAGCTCCTCGACGCCACGCCGCAGGTCGGAGAAGTTGCGCGCGCCGAAGCCGACGGTCGCCGCGTCGAAGCTGTCCGAGGCGTATGGCAGCGCCAGCGCGTCGCCCCATTCGAAGCGCAGTTGCGGCGCCTTCACGCGCGCGCGGGCGAGCATCTGCTCGGAGAAGTCGCAGGCCACCACCTCGCCGTCCGGCGCGACCGCCCTGGCAAGTGCGATCGCAAGATCGCCGGTCCCGGTCGCGACGTCGAGCACGCGGCTTCCCGGACCGACCGCCGCAAGCTCGACCGCGCGCTCGCGCCATCGATGATGCAGGCCCGCGGTCATCAGCGTGTTCATCGCGTCGTACGGGCCCGCGATGCGGTCGAACATCGCTCGCACCTGGCCCGCCTCCAGCGTACCGGGCGATTCGCCGGACATCTACTTCAGGTCGGACAGGAAGGCGACGACCGCGCTGAACTGCTTCGGCGGAAGCCCGCCCGAGCCGCCGTAGGAGGGCATCGGCTGGGTCGGGTTGACGAGCGTGCGCGCGATCCCCTGCGCCGGGAGGCGATCGCCGATCTTCGTCAGTTCGGGACCGGGGCCGTTGTTGCCGTTGGTGCCGATCAGATGGCAGGCCTCGCAGCCGGATTGGGCGACGACGGAGCGACCGAGATAGAACTCGGAAACCGCAGCCTTGCCCTGCGCGACGACCAACGCCGGCGCCGGGATCGTGTTCTCCGTCGGCGCGCCCGCGTTGGCGCCCAGGTAGGTCAGGTAGGCCATCGCGCAGATCACGAAGATCCCCGCCGTCGTGGCAACCGGACGGCGCAGCGGGTGGCGCTCCGGCCCGCGGTCGTAGAACGGCAGCAGGAACAGCAGGATCATCGCGATCGTCGGCACGCCGATCGTCGCGAGGCCGACGAAGTTCGGCGGCTTGATCACGCGCAGCAGCTCGAAGAGGAAGAAGAAGTACCACTCGGGCCGCGGCGTGTAGGTGGTCGTCGCCGCGTTCGCCTTCGGGCCCAGCTCGGCTCCCAGCACGATCGAGAGCGCCATGATGATCGCGACCACCAGGCAGCCCATCAGCCCGTCCTTGGCAACCGCGTAGGGGAAGAACGGCTTGCCCTGGCTCTTCAGGACCGAGTACTCGCGGAGGTACTCCTCCTTCTCGCGCTGGTTCACAGCTGTTCCTCGACCAGCTC
>CAZABN010000010.1:0-37348 GCA_964483345.1 uncultured Solirubrobacteraceae bacterium | reverse complement strand
AGCAGAAGCCGACCTCGCGCAGCATCTCCATGTCGTACTGGGTGCGCTGGCGCAGCCGGTGCGCCTCGAGCAGCTTGCCCTCCCCCTCGAGCTCCGCGCAGCGCGCCTCGAGCTCGGCGCCGATCGCCGCGACCGCGCGCTCGGTCTGGCCGTCGGCGACGTTGTAGTGCGTGGCCGGCCAGATCGCGACGTGCTCGAGGTCGTCGGCGATCAGCTCCCCGGTCAGCGGATCGAACTCCGACAGCGCCTCGACGTCGTCGCCGAACAGCACGGCCCGGTACGCCGTCTCGGCATAGGCCGGGAAGACCTCGAGCGTCTCGCCCTTGACGCGGAAGTTGCCGCGCGCGAGCACGGCGTCGTTGCGCGTGTACTGGATCGCGACGAGCTTGTGCAGCAGCGCGTCGCGATCGATCGTCTCGCCGCGGCGCAGCAGCTGCATGTTGCGTTCGTAGACGTCGGGCGAGCCGAGCCCGTAGATGCAAGAGACCGACGCCACCACGATCACGTCGCGGCGCGCGAACACCGCCGCCGTCGCGGCATGGCGCAGGCGGTCGATCTCCGCGTTGACCGACGAGTCCTTCTCGATGTAGAGGTCGCGGCTGGCGACGTACGCCTCCGGCTGGTAGTAGTCGTAATAGGAGACGAAGTACTCGACCGCGTTGTCGGGGAAGTACGTCCGGAACTCGTTGCAGAGCTGTGCCGCGAGCGTCTTGTTGTGGGCGATCACGAGCGCCGGGCGCTGCACCGCCTCGATCGCGCCGGCCATCGCCATCGTCTTACCCGTGCCGGTCGCGCCAAGCAGCGTCGTGAAGCGATCGCCCGCCTGCAGGCAGGAGGCGATCTGCTCGATTGCGCGCGGCTGGTCGGCGGCGGGCGTGAACGCGGAGTCGAGTCGGAAGGCCGGCACCCTCCCCAGTATTGCCGATCGCACGGCTCGACTCGACGGCTCTCTTTTTTCTATGGGCGACCCACTGGGTCGCTGTCGTCCTGCGGTTTGAGGCCCGCTGTGGCTGGGCGCTACAGCCCGTACTGCCGGGCGTACGAGCGCTGTGCGTTCTCGACCCGCGTGACGTACGCGCGCGTCTGCGGGAACGCGATCGAGGCGATCGTGAAGCGCACCCCGGCCGTGTGCGCCCTGGCGAGCCACTCATCGACGTTGGTCTGGCCGCCGTTGTAGGCGGCGAGCGCCAGCGTCTCGTCGCCGCCGTACTGGTTGAGCAGGTAGCGCAGGTAGTAGGCGCCGTAGCTGATGTTGACCGCCGGTTCGGCGAGGTCGGAGACGCGGAACGCGACGCCCCCGGAGCGGTGGGCGAGGAACTCGGCGGTCGCCGGCTCGATCTGCATCAGCCCCAGCGCGCCGGTCGGCGAGGTGCGGGGGTCGAACTTCGTCTCCGCATAGATGACCGCCGCGATCAGCGCCGGGTCGAGGTGCTTCTCGCGCGCCTGTTCGCGGATCAGCGAGGTGTACTGCAGCGGCAGCGTGAGGTCGCGCACGATCCGCCTGATCGCCGGCAGCGCGAGCACCACGGCGGTGACCGCCACCGCGACCACGGCGAGCGCCATGCGCGGGCGGCGCATCAGCGGCCGACCTGCTCGAGCACCGCGGCCAGCTGCTCGCGCAGCGCCTCGAGGGTGCCGTCGTTGACGACGACGTGCGTGGCGCGGCTTGCCTTCGCCGCCTGCGAGAGCTGGCGCGCCTCACGCTCGCGCAGCTGCGCCTGGTCGCGCCCGCGCAGGCGCTGCGCGCGTATCTCGTCCGCGGCGACGACGGCGATCGTCGCCGTGTAGCGCGACTGCGAGCCGGACTCGAACAGCAGCGGCGCCTCGATCACGACGGCGCGCGGCGGCGGCACCCGCCGCGACGCCTGCGCGTGGAACTCCTGCACGCGCGCCCCGACCAAGGGCCAGAGCAGCGCCTCGAGCCGGCGGCGGTCGTGCTGGTCGGCGAAGGCGCGCACCGCGAGCGCTCGGCGGTCGACCTCCGCACCGTCGAAGACCTCGTCGCCGAAGCGCTCGCGCACCGCTTGCGCGACCGCCGGGTCACCGTAGAGCTCGTGCACCACCTCGTCGGCCGAGAGCACCGCTGCCCCCAGCGACTCGAGCTGGGCGAGCGCCGTCGACTTGCCTGCGCCGAGGCCGCCGGTCAGTCCGACGAGCGGCACGGCCATCGGCGAGCCGCTGCTCCGCTACTCGGCGGCGCCCGACGGCGGCTCAGCCGAGCCGTCGGCAGCGTCGGGCACGGCGTCCGGCTGCGGCTCGGCCGCCTCCGGCTCGTCGGGCGCGGCTTGAGCCTCGGCCGCCTCGGCCGGCTCGGCGGGCTCCTCGACCGCAACCTCGACGGTGTCGGCGGGCTCCTCGACCACCTCCACGACCTCCACAGCCTCCGCGGCCTCGGCTGGCTCCGCCGCGACCTCGGCCACGGCCTCCGTCGCCTCCGGCGCTTTGGCGGCGTCGCCCTGGGGCTCGGCGACGCCCTCGTCGGCTGCCGCCGTCTCGCCGTCGCTCTCGGGCTCGATCCGGCGCACCGGCAGCACCTGGCCCTCGACGCGCTTGGCGGAGAGCGACAGGCGCCGGCGCTCGGAGTCGATTTCGAGGATCTTGACGCGCAGCTCGTCGCCCGGCTGGACGATCTCGCGCGGGTTCTCGACGTGGTGAGCGGCGAGCTCGGAGATGTGCACGAGCCCCTCGACGCCGTCGAGGATCTCGACGAAGGCGCCGAAGGTGACGACCTTCGTCACCGTGCCGGCCAGCTCATCGCCGATGTTGTACGTGTTGACGATCCGCTGCCACGGATCCTCCTGCGTCTGCTTGAGACCCAGCGAGATGCGCTGACGGTCGCGGTCGATGTCGAGCACCTTCACCTGCACCGTGTCGCCGATCTCGAGGATCTCGCTCGGGTGGTTGACGTGCGACCACGAAAGCTCGGAGATGTGGATCAGCCCGTCGATCCCGTCGAGGTCCACGAACGCGCCGAAGTCGACGATGTTGGAGATCTGCCCCTCGACGACGAGCCCCGGAGCGAGGCGGTCGAGGATCTGCTGGCGGACCTCCTTGCGCTCCTCCTCGAGCACCGCGCGACGCGACAGCACGACGTTGTTGCGCGAGCGGTTCAGCTCGATCACCTTGCACTCGATCTGCGTGCCCATGTACTCGTCGAGGTTGGGGACGCGGCGGATGTCGACGAGCGAGGCGGGCAGGAAGCCGCGCACCCCGAGATCGATGATCAGCCCGCCCTTGACGACCTCGATCACGGTGCCCTCGACCGGCTCGCCGGATTCCGCCGCCGCCTCGATCCGCCGCCACGCCTTCTCGAAGCGGGCGCGCTTCTTGGACATGATCAGGCGGCCGTCCTGGTCCTCCTTGGTCAGGACCAGCGCGTCGACCTCCTCGCCGAGCGTCACCTCGTCGTGCGGGTCGACCGCCTTGCGGATCGACAGCTCGTTGGCCGGGATGACGCCCTCGGACTTGTAGCCGATGTCGACGAGCACCTCGTCGTGGTCGATGCGCACGACGTGCCCCGTGACGACCTCGCCCTCCTCGAAGGGGCGCATCGTCGCGTCGTAGTTCGGGACTATCTGCCCGTCGATCTCGAGCAGAAGCCCATTCGAGCCCTCGACGATCTTGGCTGTGGGGTTCTCCATCAGGGTGCTCACCGCGCGAAAGCGTAGCGCAGCACCGCAGTCGGACCGCGCTCCACACGCGTATGATCGGCGCTGATGCCCACCCGCGCCACCAAGCGCGGCGCGCAGCGCACCCCGCTGGCGCGCGATTGCGACGTGCTGATCTGCGGCGCCAGCTTCGCCGGTCTGACGCTCGCTCGCGAGCTGGAGGACACGGGCGCCCACGTGCTGGTCGTCGACCGCTACGACGTCGGCGAACGTTCCACCTCGGCCTGTGCCGCGCCGACCGAATGGCTCGAGCGGCTCGACCTGCGCGAGTCGATCCGCCAGAGCTTCGGCGAGCTCGTCGTGCACACGGCCTGGAGCACGGTGCGCTGGCCGCTGCCCTTCACCTTCTCGACCTTCGATTACCGCTCGCTGTGCGGCCTGCTTCGCGAGGGCTCGCCGTCGAGCGAGTTCGAAACCGCGACCGTCGAGCGAATCGACACCGGGCCCGTCCACGTCGTGCACACCGACCGTGGCGAGCTTCGCGCGCCGCTCGTCGTCGATGCGCTCGGCTGGCGGCGCGTGCTCTCCAACGCAGCGGCGATCCAACCGCCGCAGGCACGCCTCTCCCGCGGGCTCGAGGTGCATCCCGAAGGCTCCGGCGACGATCTCGAGATCTGGATCGATCGCCGCTTCGTGCGGGCCGGCTACAGCTGGAGCTTCCCGGCCGCGGGCGAGCTGCGGATCGGCTGCGGATCGTTCGAGCCGCGCGACCACGTCAAGGACTCGACCGTCGCGCTGGCCACGCAGCTCGACGTCCCCGCCACCCGTTTCCAGGGAAACTGGATCCCGCACAAGCTGCGAGCGGCCACCGAGGACGGCGTCTTCTTCGTCGGCGACTCCGCCGGCCACTGCCTGCCGCTGACCGCGGAGGGCATTCGCCCCGCCTTCTACTTCGCGCTCGCGCTCGGCCGCGAGCTGCGCCACACGCTCGCCGGCCGCGCCACGCGCGAACAGGCGCTCGAGCGCTACAGCGCCTTCAGCGCGCAGCACGCCTGGATCTACACCTGCCTGCTGGCCGCGCAGCACCTGGTCGGCAGGACCACGGCCACGCTCGCCCTGCGCGCGGCCGTTCGCGCCACGGGCCTGCCGGTGATCGGCCGCTGGGCCTTCCAGCACTATCTCGCGATCGCGCCGCCGCAGTTCGCTCAGTGCCGCAGGATCAGCCACGTGCCGGCCACCAGCAGCAGCACGCCGGCGATGCGCGTCGCATCGAGCGCGTGGTAGCCGAAGCCGAAGATGTTGAAGCGGTCGATCACGATCGCCAGCGTCAGCTGGCCGGCGACCAGGCCGGCGGTCAGCCCGCCCGTGCCGAGCACGCGCACGGATACCAGGCTGATCGCGACGATCGCGGCGCCCATCGCACCGCCCAGCAACGTCCAGCCGGGCAGGCTCCCGGCCTTCGCGATTGACGACAGGCCGCCCCCGAACGCCAGCGTCAGCACCACGATCACGACCAGGCCGACGCCGAAGCTGATCGTCGCCGCCTGGAGTGTGCCGACGCCGCGGCCGAGCCGGCCGTTGACGTTGGACTGCGTCGCCATCAGCGCCCCGGCACAGACCGTCAGCACGACCGCCAGCGTGCGACCGATCGTCACTTGGCCTCGAGCCAGTTCAGCCCCACGCCGAGATCGACGGCGAGCGGCGGGTCCAGCGCCCAGGCGCCGACCATCTCCGCCTCCACCAGCGCGCGCAGCTCGTCCATCTCCTCCGGCGGGCCCTCGAACAGCAGCTCGTCATGGATCTGCAGGATCAGCTGCGAGCGCAGCTGCGCGATCGCGCGATCCGTGCGCACCATCGCGACCTTGATGATGTCCGCGGCCGTGCCCTGGATCACCGTGTTGACCGCAAGGCGCTCACCGAGCGCGTGCTGCTGGCGGTTGCGCGCCCGCAACTCCGGGATCTGGCGCCGGCGCCCGAGCAGCGTGGTCACGTAGCCCTGCTCGATCGCGGAGGCGATCGTCTTCTCGATGAACTCGCGCACCGCCGGGAAGCGCTCGAAGTAGGTGGCGATGAACACGGCCGCCTCCTCGCGCGGGATCTGCAGGCGGTCGGCGAGGCCGAAATCGGTCAGCCCGTAGACGATTCCGTAGTTGACCATCTTCGCCTTCGAGCGCATGCCGGCGTCGAGCGCGCCGGCGTCGACGCCGAACACCTGGCAGGCGGTCGCGGTGTGCACGTCCTCGCCGCGACGGAAGATCTCCTTCAACACCGGCTCGTCGGCGAGCTGCGCGAGGATGCGCAGCTCGACCTGCGAGTAGTCGGCGGCGAGCAGCATGCAGCCCGGCGCGGCGACGAAGCAGCCGCGGATCTCGCGCCCGAGCGGCGTGCGGATCGGGACGTTCTGGAGGTTCGGATTGACCGACGACAGCCGCCCTGTCGCGGCGACCGTCTGGACGAAGGTCGTGTGCAGCCGGGAGCGCTCGTCGACGAGGCCGGGCAGCGGCTCGAGGTAGGTCTTGACGAGCGTCGAGAGCTCCCGCCAGCGCTCGATCATCGGCACGATCGCGTGCTCGTCGCGGATCGCCGCGAGCACGCGTGCGTCGGTCGAGTAGCCGGTCTTGCCGCGGCGTTTGCGCGAGAGCGCCAGCTTCTCGAACAGGATCGCCCCGAGCTGCTGCGGCGAGCCGATCAGGAACTCCTCGCCGGCAGCCGCGTGAATCGAGCGTTCCAGCTGCGCCACCTCCTCGTTGACGCGGGCCGTGATCGCCGCAAGCCGGTCGAGGTCGAGCGCGATCCCCGCCCGCTCCATCGCGCGCAGCACACCGACCAGCGGCAGCTCGACGTCGTTGAAGAGCGCTGTCAGCTCCCGCTGCCCGAGCTCCGGCCGCTGCGCCGCGGCGAGCGCCGCCACGGCCGCCGCCTCCCACGCCGCGCGCTCGATCTGCCCGGGGTCTATGCCCCGGTCCTCGCAGAGCTCGCGCAGCGGGTAACCCCGCCGCGCGGGATCGAGCAGGTAGGCGGCGACCATCGTGTCGAACGACAGCCGTTCCGGGACGACCCCGAGCACCTTCGCGTCGTGCGCGACGATCGAACGTCCCATCAGCGCCTCGATCAGCTCCCCCGGTCCGGCGCAGTCGCCGACGTACACGAGCTGCGGGCCCCAGGCGACGCCGAAGCGCCACGGGCCGCCGTCGCCGAACAGCGCGCCCTCCGGGATCTCGGGCGGACAGACGGCGACCGCAACCTCGGGGACGTCGCGCAGCATGAACCGCTCCAGCGCGACCTCCTCCACCCTGATCGCGTCGGCGGCCGCCGCGGCCGTCGGCGCGCTCGCCGCCGGCAGGCCGCCGAGCGCCTCCTCCAGTCGCCGCAGCGGGTCACGCAGCTCGTAGCGCCGGAAGGTCTCGCGCAGCGCGGTGAGGTCGGGCTCGGCGGCGAGCACGTCGGCGAGCGAGAGCTCGAGCGGCAGGTCGCGCTGCATCGTGGCGAGCTGCTTGGACACGATCGCGTCCTCGCGGTGCGTGACCAGGTTCTCGCGCCGCTTGGCGCCGCTGACCTCCTCGGTGCGCTCCAGCAGCGATTCCAGCGTCCCGAAGGTCTGCAGCAGCTCGGCGGCGGTCTTCTCGCCGATCCCGGGGACGCCCGGGATGTTGTCGGAGGTGTCGCCCTTCAGCCCGTAGAAGTCGGGGATCTGCTCGGGCGCGATGCCGTAGCGCTCGATCACCGCGGCGCGGTCGTAGAGCTTGGTTTCGGTGATCCCGCGCGCCGTCGCCATCACGCTCACCAGCCCCTGCTCGTCGATCAGCTGGAAGGCGTCGCGGTCGCCCGTGACGATCGAGACCGCGATCCCCTGCTCGATCGCCCGCTGCGCGATCGTCGCCAGCACGTCGTCTGCCTCGAACCCCTCCAGCCTCGCGTTGCGGTAGCCGAAGGCCTCGACCAGCGGCTCGAACGCGGGCCACTGCTCGCGCAGCAGGTCGGGGCGCGAGCGTCGCTGCGCCTTGTACTCGGGATAGGCCTCGGTGCGCCCGGAGGTGCCGGCGTCCCAGGCCACGATCGTCGGCGTCGCGCCGTACTCGGTGATCAGTTTCACGAGCATCGAGGCGAAGCCGAAGATCGCGTTCGTCGGCTCGCCGGTCGAGGTCGCGATCGACTCGGGCAGGGCGAAGAACGCGCGGTAGACGAGGCTGTTGCCGTCGATCAGGAACAACGCGGGCGCGGGCGCAGGCACTGCGACGTGACTCTAGAGGTCCACTAGGATCAGCTGCGATGCGAGTCACGGTGACGGGCGGCGGCGGGCTGATCGGCACCAGCGTCGTCGCGGCGCTCCGGGCCCGTGGCGACGAGGTGACGGTGCTCAGCCGCTCCGGCTCCGGCGCGACGGTCCGCTGGGATCCGCTCGCGGGACCGGCGCCGGCGGACGCCCTGGACGGTCGCGACGGCGTGATCCACCTCGCCGGCGAGCCGATCGCGCAGCGCTGGAGCACCGCCGTGCGCGAGGCGATCCGCGCCAGCCGCACGAGCGGGACGGCGAACCTCGTCGCCGGCATCGAGGCTGCGCCGCAGCGCCCCCAGGTGCTGGTCAGCGCCAGCGCGGTTGGCTTCTACGGCGATCGTGGCGATGAGCGCCTGACCGAGGACTCGGCGCCCGGCGACGGCTTCGTCGCCGAGGTCTGCGTCGCGTGGGAGCAGGCGGCGCTCGCGGCGCGCGAGCTCGGCCTGCGCGTCTGCGTGCTGCGCACCGGCGTCGTGCTCGACCGCCACGGCGGCGCACTGGCGAAGATGCTTCCGCCGTTTCGCATGGGCGTCGGCGGACCCGTGGCCGGCGGCCGCCAGTTCATCTCCTGGATCGGCCTCGGCGACCTGGCCCAGCTCTACCTCGCGGCGCTCGACGACGCCCGCTTCGACGGGCCGCTGAATGCCACCGCGCCGACCCCGGTGACCAACGCCGACTTCTCCCGGGCACTGGGACGCGCGCTGCACCGGCCCGCGGCGCTGCCGGTGCCGGCGGCGGCGCTCAGACTGCTCTACGGCCCGATGGCCGAGATCGTCACCGGCGGGCAGAACGTCATCCCGGCGCGGCTGCTGGAGCTGGGCCACAGCTTCGAGCGCCCGGACCTCGACGGCGCCCTCGCCGAAGCGCTGGCACGCTGAGCAGGCCGTTCAGGGGATCGCGCGCGCCAGCACGAGCGCGCCCGAGCGGCTGACGCGATAGCCGTCGAAGGTCGCCAGCGAGCTGTCGCCGTCGGCGTCGATCGTGTAGTCGCCGAGCGCGCCGGTGAAGCCGGAGCGCCCGAGCGCGAAGAAGGCGGCCAGCAGCGAGGGGCGGTTGGCGGCCTTCGGGCCCGCCTTCGCGATCGCGAGCAGGATGTCGCGCATCGCGTCGTAGCCGTAGAGGACGTAGCCGTTCGGAGCCGCGGCGAACAGGCTGCGGTACTGCGCGAACACGTGCTGCGCGAGCGCCCCGTACTGGCTGGGCTCGAGGATCGGGCTCGTCACGTACGTCGCGTTCGCGGACGCGCCCAGGGCGGCGAGGAAGGCGGGCGTCGCGAGCGTGCTCGGCGCGAACAGCCTGGCCGCCGGCAGCACCCTGTGCAGCTCGCGCCAGAGCGCCGTGGCGCCCGCGTCGGCGGTGCCGCCGAGCAGCACGGCGTCGGGGCGTGCGCCGGCCAGGCTCTTGGCGAGCGCGGCGTAGGAGGCCGGGCTCGTCAGCGTCGCCGTGTTCACCCCGCTGTCGTTCGCGACGACGGTGATCCCTGCCGAGGCCGCGGCCGCCGCGACGAGCTTCCCGATCACACTGTCGTAGGCGGGGTTCGAGGCATCCTCGACCACGGCGAGCCGGCGCACGCCGAGCGAGCGCATCCAGGCGACCGTCGCGTGTGCCTCGGCCAGGTCGGATGGATCGAGACGCGCGAACGTGCGCTTGACGATCTGCCCGTCCACCGTCTGGTCGCCGTAGGCGTAGAACGCGCCCGGGTCGCCGGTCAGGTCAGCCGGGTTCGCGTCGGTGAAGCCGACGTAGGAGCTGCCGGGGCTGACCTGCAGGATGTCGTTCTGGTTGTTCAGCGGCAGCGAGATCCAGGTCGCGTCGGAGTCGTAGTCGCCGATGTAGGCGACCGTGCTGAGGTCGGAGGAAGCGGTGTGCGCAGACTCGCCGACCTGTGCGTCGAGCGTTCGCAGCGGATCCGGGAGCAGCGGGTCCGAGACCGACCCGTCGGGGTAGTCGTTCAGCGAGTCGAGACTCACGTGCAGCTTGCCAACGTGGCCGCCCTGGTCGTAGAGCGCGAGCACCTCGCCGTTGACGATGCTGGTCATCTGCGCGCCCTCGGGGCCGAGCAGCGGTAGGTTCGAATAGACGGTCAGCGTCGTCGCCGAGTAGGTGTCGTTGCCGCCCTGAACGGTGCCGCTAGTGCCGCAGCCCGCGAGCACCGCGGCGAGCGCGAGCACCAGGCATGCGGACCTCGCGCCACCGGCCGGCAGGACGCCGTTCATGGCAGCCTGATCTCGCGCTTGAGCACAAGCGCACCGGCGGCCGTGAGGCGGTAGCCGTCGAAGGTGCGCAGCGACGAGTCGCCGTAGCCGTTGATCGTGTAGCTGCCGATCGCGCCGTGGATCACGCCGAGGTGATGGAAGAAGATGCGCAGGAGGGCCGCGCGGTTGGTGGCCTGGCGGCCGGCCAGCTTGATCGCCTCAAGGATGTCCTCCATCGCGTCGTAGCCGTAGAGAGCGTACGCGCTCGCCCTCGTCTTGAAGCGGCGCAGATACGCGGCAGCCACCGCGCGGGCGGGTGCCGGGTACTGGCGCAGCTCGAGGATCGGGCTCGTGACGTAGGTCGCGTCCGCCGCCGACCGGCACCTCACCGCAGCGCCCTGCACGTTCGTGCAGGTTCCGCCGGCGCTGGCGACACCGGCGAGGAACGCGGGCGTCGCGAGCGTGCTCGGAGCGAACAGCTTGGCCTGCGGCACCATCGCGTGCAGCTCGCGCCACAGCGCCATCGCCCCCACTCCCGGTGTCGCCCCGAGCAGCACCGCATCCGGGCGCCCGGCTGCCACGCCGGTCGCGATCGCCGCGTAGCCCTGCGGTTGGGTGTTGGTCTGCGTGTCGATCGACTGCAGCAGCCCGACGACGGTGATCCCGGCCCTCGGCGCGTCGTTGGCGACCAGCTGCGCGATCGCGGCATCGAACACCGAGACGTCGCCGAGCACGTAGAGGCGCATGACTCCGAGCGAGCGCATGTAATCCACGGTGGCCTCCGCCTCGACGAGGTCCGACGGCGCGAGTCGCGCAAAGCTCTGTTCACCGCTCGACGGGTAGTAGCGGGCGGGATCGCCCGTCCCGTCGGCCGGGTTCGCATCGGTGAAGCCGATGTAGGGGCTCCAGGGGCTGACCTGCAGGATGCCGCTCTGGCTGAGCGCCTGCAGCGAGAGCGCGGTCGCGGCCGAGTCGTAGTCGCCGATGTAGGCGACCGTCGATGGGTTCGATGCCGCGGTCTGGGCGTTTGCCGTGGTCAGGCCCGCGCTGTAGTCGCCGGTCGCCGGATCGGCGTCGTTGAGCGTCGCCAGGTGGATCTCGTAGCTGCCGCCACGCCCGCGCGGGCCGTAGCTGACCCGCTGGTGCCACTGCTCGAGCGCCAGCCGCGCGCCTCGCTCGATGCTGAGCTGCTGCGCGCTGCGCTGCAGCGAGCTGGCCGGGCCCGCGGTCGCCAAGTCGCTGTAGATCGTCAACGTCCGCGGCGTCCGCGGCGACGAGGGGTCGCTCGCAGTATGGACCGTGGCCGCCGTGCCGCAGCCGCCGAGCACCCCGGCGAGCGCACAAACGAGCCAGACTGCCGTTCGGTGGTTGCGCAAACGAGGTTCCAGACGTCGTCTTTACAGCTGCCCGGGCGTCGGGCCACCGCGCCGGGAGGCCGCGATTCTAACGACCCGGTGTCCGCGCACTGCCACCGGGGAGGTAGCGCAGCGCGATTCGCCCGGCCGCTCCGAGCAGGATCACGACGAGGGCGAGCAGGCCCGAGTCGAGCCCGCTGTAACCGAGCGCCCAGAGCACGATCCAGATGACCAGGCCGGCGGTTGTGGCGAGCACGAGTCCCATGCGCGCCGATTCTATGCGACCACGCGCGCAGGCCATCCCCACGGCCCGCGCACCTCGGCCTCGGCTGCGGCCAACAGGCGCTCGGCTGCAGACAACAGGCTGTTCACGCAAGCGCGGCGGCGAACTCTCCGACGAGCCGGCCGACCGCAGTCGCCGGATCGGCCTCCTCGCCGGCCGCTCGGACCAGGCGTGAGCCCACGATCACGCCGTCCGCCCCCGCCTGCGCAGCCGCGACGGCCTGCGCCGGCGTGGAGATGCCGAAGCCCAACGCGACCGGCACCGTGGTGTGGGCGTGCGCGCGCGCGATCAGCGGCTCGAGCGAGCTCGCGGCGCCTGCGCGCTCGCCGGTCGTGCCGGTGACGGAGACGACGTAGACGAAGCCCTGGGCGCGCGCACCGATCCGCGCGAGGCGATCGTCGGGCGTCGTCGGCGCGACGAGCGGCACCAGCGCGACCCCCACGGCCTGTGCCGCGCCGGCGATCTCGTCCGCCTCCTCGAGCGGCAGGTCGGGGACGATCAGCCCGCTGATCCCGCTGCGTGCAACGCGCTCGAGGAAGCGCTCGACGCCGGGCGCCATCAGGACGTTGACGTAGGTCATCACGATCACCGGCAGCAGCGGCGTCAGCTTCGCCGCGACCTCCAGCACCGACGCGACGCTGGCGCCGCCGGCGAGCGCATGGGTTGCCGCGTCGTGAATCACGGGACCGTCGGCGAGCGGATCGGAGAAGGGGATGCCCAGCTCGAGCATGTCGGCCCCCGCGGCCGCCGTAGCCTCGCCGATCGCTCGCGAGGTTTCGAGGTCGGGGAAGCCCCCCATCAGGTACGGCATCAGCGCGGCGCGCTTGCCGGCGGCCGCGAACGCTGCGGCGATCCGCTGCTCCCCGTCGGCGCTCATTGCAGAGGACGGAGCGCGAGGACCTCCGCGAGGTCCTTGTCGCCGCGGCCGGAGAGGCAGACCAGGTCGAGGTCGCCACCGGGGTTGGCAAGCACCCAGGCGAGCGCGTGCGAGGACTCCAGCGCCGGGATGATCCCCTCCAGGCGCGCGACCTCGAGGAAGGCGTCGAGGGCGTGATCGTCGGTGACCGCGTCGTAGCGGGCGCGTCCGCTGTCGCGCAGGAAGGCGTGCTCGGGCCCCGACCCCGGGTAGTCGAGTCCCGCCGAGACGGAGTGGGCCTCGAGGATCTGCCCGTCCGCGTCGGCGAGCACCGCCGAGAGCGAACCGTGCAACACCCCGGCGCGCCCGCCCGCGGTGAGCGGCGCCCCGTGGCGGCCGGTCTCGATCCCGGCGCCCGCCGCCTCGACGCCGATCAGCTCGACGCCGGCGTCCGCCACGAACGGCGTGAAGATGCCGATCGAGTTCGAGCCGCCGCCGACGCAGGCGATCACCCGCGACGGCAGCCGCCCGGCCTGTTCGAGCACCTGTGCGCGCGCCTCGTCCCCGATCGTGCGCTGCAGCTCTCGCACCAGCTCCGGGTAGGGCGCCGGCCCAACCGCGCTGCCGATGATGTAGTGCGTCGTCGCGACGTTCTCGACCCAGTCGCGGATCGCCGCCGAGATCGCCTCCTTCAGCGTGCGCGCACCGGCGCCGACGGGCGCCACGCGAGCCCCGAGCAGCGCCATCCGCTGGACGTTGGGCTGCTGGCGCCTGATGTCCTCCTCGCCCATGTAGACCACGCACTCGAGGCCGAGCAGCGCGCACGCGGTCGCGGCGGCGACGCCATGCTGGCCCGCGCCGGTTTCGGCGATGACTCGCGGCTTGCCCATGCGCTTGGCGAGCAGCGCCTGACCGAGCGCGTTGTTGAGCTTGTGCGAGCCGGTGTGGTTGAGGTCCTCCCGCTTGAGCCAGACGGGGCGCCCGGCGCGCTCGCTGAGGCGGCGGGCCTCGTACAGCGGCGTGGGACGGCCGGCGAAGTCGCGCAGCAGCAGCGCCAGCTCGGCCCGGAAATCGCTCGCGGCCCGGGCCTCGATCCAGGCCTGCTCCAGTTGCGCGAGCGCCGGCATCAGCGTCTCGGGCACGTACTGGCCGCCGTAGGGCCCGTATCGGTGTGCGACCGCGTCGTTCACGCCGCGACCATCTCGGCGGCTTCGAAGAAGGCCCGCATGCGCCCAGGATCCTTGATCCCCGGGGCCGTCTCGACGCCGCTCGCGACATCGACGGCGTAGGGATGCGTTGTCGCGATTGCCGCGGCCACGCGCTCGGCGTCCAGGCCGCCGCCGACGATCAGCGGCACCTTCGAGCGCCGCGTGGACAGCAGCGACCAGTCGAAGCTCTCGCCCGTGCCGCCCCGCAATCCCGGGGCGTACCCGTCAACGAGGTGAAAATCGGTGTGGAAGCGTTCGAGTCCGCGCACGGTGAACAGCCCCCTGATCGCCGCCGCCTTGATCGTTCGCGCCCCGGTCCGCCGCGCGACCTCGGCACAGAAGGCGGGGCCCTCATCGCCGTGCAGCTGCACGAGCGTGAGGCCGACACGCTCGCTGACGCGCGTGATCTCATCCAGTGGCGCGTTCACGAACACGCCGGCCAGCTCCGCGCGGCGGCGCAGCGCCGCACCGATCATCTCCGCCTCGGCCAGCGTGCAGCAGCGCCGCGAGCCGGGCGCAAACACCATCCCCACCGCCCAGGCCCCGAGCTGGACGGCCAGCTCGGCGTCTTCGAGGCGAGTCAGGCCACAGATCTTCACCCGCGCGGCGGTCATGCCCACAAAGTAGCGTGTGCTCGCCCCACGTCCGGCTCACGCCGAGCCGCGTGGCCGGCGATCGAACCGGGCGCGTGGCGCGCGCTGAGCTCTCAGCCCGAGGCCGGCAGCGCGTCTGGACGCGTTCCGAGCTTGACGATCACGGTCAGTTGCTTCGTGCCGCGGACGATTCCCAGCCTGACGACCTGGCCGGGACGGTCGGCGACGATTGCGTTCTCGAGCGCCGTCGCGTTTGTGATCGCCCGCCCGTCGAGCGAGACGATGATGTCGCCACCGCTGTAGATCTGCGTGACGCCGTCGGCCAGCGTGACGAGGAGGTTGCCGGCGCGCAGACCTGCGCGCGCAGCCGGCGAGGGGCTCTGGACCGTCTGGATCAGGGCGCCGTAGCTCGCGTGCAGGTGCAGCGGCGCCAGCGCCGGGTCGACCGTCGTCGTCGTGATCCCGAGGAACCCCTGGATCACCTTGCCGGTCTTCTCGATCTGCGGGATCACCGCCTCGGCGGTGTTGATCGGGATCGCGAATCCAATCCCGACGCTGCCGCTGCCGGAGCCGCCGCCGGTCTCGATCTGCGAGTTGATCCCGATCACCTGGCCCTGCGCGTTCAGCAGCGGGCCGCCCGAGTTGCCGGGATTGATCGGCGCGTCGGTCTGGATCACGTTGTCGATCTCGAAGCTGTTCGGCGCCTGGATCTCGCGCTGGAGCGCGGAGACGACGCCCGTGGTCAGCGAACGTGGAAGGCCGAAGGGGTTGCCGATCGCGGCCGTCGGATCGCCGACCGCGACGGTGTCGGAGTTGCCCAGCGGGAGCGGGACGAGATGGAGGCCGTCGGGGTTCACCTTCAGCAGCGCAAGGTCGTCGTCGGGATCCTTGCCGATCACCTTCGCGGTGACGGTCTGGTTGTCGGCGAACGCGACGGTGATCTTCACCGCGCCCGCGATCACGTGGTTGTTGGTGAGGATCACGCCGTCGCGGTTGATCACGAACCCGGACCCGGTGTCGGTTCCCTGGGTCGTGCTCGGAAAGAGGTCGAACGGCGAGTACGTCTGCTGCACGACGGTCGCCGTGACGTAGACGACGCCCGGCGCGTCGTGCTGGTAGATCTCGCCCCACGGCGGCTGGCCGCTCGTCGTCGCACCGGCGTTCGCGCCGAGCGCCGCCGGCTCGACGATCGTCCTGTTGGTGGTGTTGCCGACGCCCGCGATCAGCATCGCGACGGCGACGATCGCACCGCCCACCAGCGCGGCGAAGAAGGGTGAGGAGAGGATCTTTCGCATCAGCAGCGCTGCAGTGTGATCCCCTGGGCTCAACTGCTCCTAAAGGGGTTCCGCCGCGGCGGCGCAGCCGGCGAGCAGCGCCTGCAGCGCCGACGCCGGGTCCTCCTCACGCATCAGCCGCTCGCCGATCAGCGCCGCCTGCACCCCGCGGTCGCGCAGCCGCGCGAGCTGCTCCGCGGACGCGATGCCGGACTCCGCGACGACGATCGTCGGCGGGCCGATTGCGTCGAGCAGCTCGAAGGTGCGCTCGATGTCCACGCTGAAGTCGCGCAGATCGCGGTTGTTGATGCCGATGATCCGCGCGCCCAGCCCGAGCGCGACCTCCAGCTCGGCGCGGTCGTGCACCTCGACGAGCACGTCGAGGCCGCGCTCACCGGCCTCGGCGTGGAGCGCTTCAAGCGCCGCCGGCTCGAGCGCGGCGACGATCAGCAGCACCGCCGAGGCTCCCGCCCACGCGGCCTCGGCCAGCTGGTAGGAGTCGACGATGAAGTCCTTGCGCAGCAGCGGCAGCGTGCATGCGGCGCGCGCCTCGCGCAGGTCCTCGAGCGATCCGTCGAAGTGCCGCTCCTCGGTGAGCACCGAAATCGCCGCCGCGCCGCCGCGCTCGTAGGCGCGGGCGATCTCGGCGACGCTCGAGCCGGGGCGGATCACGCCCGCCGAGGGCGAGCGGCGCTTGTGCTCGGCGATGATCGCGAGCCCCGGCCCGGCGAGCGCATCGCGAAAGGCGTGCGGCGCCCGGCCGCCGGCGGGCGTCAGGCTGGCCTGCGCCACCGCGCGCCGCCGCCGCTCGAGGTCAGCCCGGGTGCTCTCGAGGATCTCGTCGAGGACGCTCACGGCTCGAGCGTCGCGGCGATGAACCGCTCGAGCGCCAGCTTCGCCCGTCCGTCGTCAACCGTTTCGCGCGCCAGCGCGACGCCATCGAGGATCGAGTCGGTGGCGCCGGCGGCATAGATCGCCGCGCCGGCGTTGATCAGCGCGAGATCGCGGGCCCCGCCGGCCTGGCCGTCCAGCACGGCCCGCGCGAGCGCCGCGTTCTCCGCAGGTGTGCCGCCCGGGGCGAGGTCGCCGTCGCTTCCCGAGACGCCGAGCTCCTCGGGCGTGACGGTGTAGGCGACGATCTCCTCTCCGTTGACCTCGACGATCCGCGTCGGGGAGCTGGCCGAGATCTCGTCGAGACCGTCCTCGGCGGCGACGACCAGCGCGCGGTCGACGCCGAGACGCGCGAGCGCGCCGGCCATCCGCTCGAGGTAGCGCTCGTCCGAGACGCCGATCAGCTGGCGGCTCGCACCGGCCGGGTTGGTGAGGGGACCCAGGAAGTTGAAGATCGTGCGCACCGCGAGCTCCTGCCGTACGCCCACCACCTGGCGTGTCGCGCGGTGATGCGCGGGGGCGAACATGAAGCCGAAGCCGGCCTCGTCGATGCAGCGTGCGACGGCGTCGGGATCGAGGTCGATGCGCGCGCCGAGCGCCTCGAGCAGATCCGCCGACCCGGACAGGCTGGTCGCGGAGCGGTTGCCGTGCTTGGCGACGAAGCAGCCGGCGCCCGCGGCGATCAGCGCCGCCGTCGTTGAAACGTTGAAGCTGCGGCGCCCGCCGCCGGTGCCGGCGGTGTCGAGCAGGTTCTCGGCGCGGGCGTGGACCCGGAGCGCCAGTCCGCGCATCGCGCGGGCCAGCCCGGTCAGTTCGTCGACCGTCTCGCCCTTGGTCCGCAGGGCCATCAGGAAGCCCGCGATCTGCGTTTGCGAGACGCCGCCGGCCATGATCTCGCCGAGCACCGCGGCGGTCTGCTCGGCGCTCAGGTCATCGCCTGAGGCGACGGCGTCGAGCGCCGCGGTGACGAGGTCGTTGGGCTGCTCGGTCACGCGCTACCGCCGTCCAGGAAGTTCGCGAGCAGCTTCATCCCCTGCTCGGTCAGGACCGACTCCGGGTGGAACTGGACACCCTCGGCCGGCAGTTCGCGATGGCGGATTCCCATCACCACGCCATCGCCGCGGGCGCTGACCTCCAGGCAGTCCGGCAGCTCCTCCGAGACGATCAGCGAGTGGTAGCGACCGACCGTCAAGGGGTTCGACAGCCCGCGATAGACGGTCCGCCCGTCGTGCTCGATCACGCCCGTCTTGCCGTGCACGGGCAGGTGACGGATCACCTCGCCCCCGAACGCCTGGGCCAGCGCCTGGTGGCCCAGGCAGACGCCGAGTGTCGGGATCCCGGCCTCGGGGAAGCGCCGCACCACCTCGAGCGTGATCCCGGCGTGGTCGGGCGTGCACGGACCGGGTGAGACGACGACGCGGTCGGGCGCGCTGCTCAGCAGCGCCTCGACGCTCGCCTGGTCGTTGCGCACGACCTCCAGCTCCGCGCCCAGCTCGCCGAGGTACTGGACGAGGTTGTAGGTGAAGGAGTCGTAGTTGTCGATCACTAGTACGCGCACGCAACGAGCGTAGCGAGGCGTCACGGCCGCGCGTCGCTTCGCGCGCGCGAAGCCGCATCGCGGACGCTGCTACTCCCAGTCGCTCTGCTGGCCGGCCAGCTCGATCGCCCGCAGCACAGCCTTGGCCTTCGACTCCGACTCGAGGAACTCGCGCTCCGGCAGCGCGTCGGCCACGGTGCCGCCGCCGGCCTGCAGGTGGGCGACGCCGTCCTTGACCACGACCGTGCGGATGTGGATCGCGGTGTCGAGCTCACCGGTGTAGCTCAGATAGCCGATCGCGCCCCCGTAGCCGCCGCGCTTGACCGGCTCCAGCTCGTCGATGATCTGCATCGCGCGCACCTTCGGCGCGCCCGACAGGGTGCCTGCGGGCAGCGTGGCGCGGAGCGCGTCCATCGCTCCGACGCCTTCGCGCAGCCGGCCCGAGACGGCGCTGACGAGGTGCATCACGTGCGAGTACTGCTCGACCGCCATCAGCGTCTGCACGTGCACGCTGCCGTACTCGCAGACCCGGCCGAGGTCGTTGCGCCCCAGGTCGACCAGCATCATGTGCTCGGCGCGCTCCTTCTCGTCGGCGAGCAGCTCCGCCTGCAGGCGCGCGTCCTCGAGCGGGTTGGAGCCGCGTGGCCGGGTGCCGGCGATCGGCCGGGTGGTCACCTCGCCGGCCGATACCGTGATCAGCGGCTCCGGGCTCGCCCCGGCGACCTGGAAGTCGCCGAAGTCGAGGAAGTACATGTACGGGCTCGGGTTGACGGCCCGCAGTCCGCGGTAGATCGAGAACGCGTCGACCTCGACCGGCGCCGACCAGCGCTGCGAGGGCACGACCTGGAAGGCGTCGCCGGCGTGGATGTATTCGACGATCCGCGCGACGATCGACTCGAAGCGCTCGCGCGTCATGTTCGAGCGGAAGTCGGCGCTCGCCCGCGGCGGCCGCGGCGCGACCGCCGGCAGCGGGCCGGCCAGCCGCGTGCGGACCTCCTCGATCGCCTGGTGCGCGTGCGCGTAGGCGCCGCGCGGATCCTCGTCGGCGTACACGTTCGCGAGGATCGTCACCGTGTGCTTGAGGTTGTCGAACACGACGAGCAGGTCGCTCAGCATCAGCGCCATGTCCGGTAGCCCCAACTCGTCCGGGCCTGGCTCGCCGAGCGGCTCGACGGTCCGCACGAGGTCGTACCCGAAGAAGCCGACCGCGCCGCCGGAGAACGGCGGCAGGCCCTCCAGCGGCGCCTGTGAGTAGCGCGCGACGGCCGCCGCGGCGATCGCGTACGGGTCGCCGCCGTCGGCGAGTTGCCAGCGGATCACCTCGCGGGGATGGAAGCCGATGAACGAGTAGCGCCCGAACCGCTTGCCCTGCTCGGCCGACTCGAGCAGGAATGCCGGACCCTCTCCGCGCAGCTTGAGGAAGGCCGAGACCGGCGTCTCGCAGTCCGCGACGAACTCGTGACGCAGCGGAATCAGGTTGTGGTCGGCGGCGAGCGCGACCACCTCCTCGAGCGTGGGGCTAACGTCGACGTGCATCGAGCGCCCGCTCAACGTCGGCGAGGCGCCGGCCGCGGCTGTGCAGCAGCACGAGCAGGTGGTAGAGCACGTCGGCGGCCTCCTCGTCGACACGCTCGTCGCTCTCCTCGCGGGCTGCGCGAGCGACCTCCTCGGCCTCCTCCATCACCTTCTCGCCGATCCGCGGCGGGTCCTCGAGCAGTTCGACGGTGTAGGACCCGGCGGGTCGCTCGCGCGCACGCGCGTCGAGCGTTCGTTCGAGCGCCGGCAGCGCCTCGTGCGGCGCCGGCGGTTCGAGCTCGCCGCGATGAAAGCAGCTGCGCTCGCCGGTATGGCAGGCCGGGCCGACCGGCTCCACCAGCGCGAGCACCGCGTCACCGTCGCAGTCCAGCCGCAGCGCCCGCAGCGCCTGCGTGTTGCCGGAGGTCGCTCCCTTGTGCCAGAGCTCACCGCGCGAGCGGCTCCAGAGGTGCAGCTCGCCGGTGGCACGCGTGCGCTCCAGCGCCACGGCGTTCATGTAGGCGAGCGTCAGCACCTCGCCCGTGGCCCAGTCCTGCACCACGCAGGGCACCAGCCCGCGCTCGTCGTAGGCGATCTCGGCGTCCATCGTCCGCTGATTGTCTCAGGCGAGGCGGTGCAGGACGCGCTCCCGCCGCCGCGCCGCCGCTATTCGATCCCCAGGCGGTCGAGCAGGCCGTCGTCGGCGCGCCAGTGCCGACGCACGCGCACGACGAGCGAGAGATGCACGCGGCCGCCCAGCTCGCGCTCGAGCTCGCGGCGCGCGGCCGTGCCGATCGCCTTGATCATCCGCCCGCCGTGGCCGACGACGATCGCCTTCTGCGACTCGGTCTCGACCCAGATCAGCGCGTCGATCCGCGTCAGCTCGCCGCCTGCCCCCGATGCTGCGGGGTCGTGCTCGTCGGCGGCGATCTCCTCGATCACGACGCCGATCGCATGCGGCAGCTCCTGGAAGGTTCGCCTCAGCACCTGCTCGCGAATCAGCTCGGCGAGCAGCTCCGCCTGTGCCATGTCCGAGCGTTGCTCTGCCGCGTAAAGGAACGGGCTCTCGGGCAGCTGGGCGACGAGGTGCTCGACGAGCGCGGCCACGCCCTGGCCGCTGCGGGCGGAGATCGGAAACACCTCGGCCGCGGGGGGCGCGATCTCGGCGGCGGCCAGCAGCGCCTGCGCCTGGCGCTCCTTGCTGAGGCGGTCGACCTTGTTCACGGCGACCGTCACCGGCCCCGCCGCCTGCGCCAGCGCGGCGGCGATGAAGCGGTCGCCGGGCCCGATCGCCTCCTCCCCGTTGAGCAGCATCAGCGCCGCGTCGGCGTCGGCCAGCTCGAGCGTGACGCGGCGCGCCATCCGCGCGGTGAGCGCGTCGCGCGGCCGCTGCACGCCCGGCAGGTCGATCAGCACGAGCTGCCAGTCGGGGCCGGTCGCGACACCGCGCACCGCCCGTCGGGTCGTCTGCGGGCGGTCGGAGACGATCGCCACCTTCACCCCGACGATCGCGTTCGTCAGCGTCGACTTGCCCACGTTCGGCCGGCCGGCAAGGGCGACGAAGCCGGCGCGCGTCACCAGCTCAGAAGCTCGCGCTGGAGGGCCAGCATCTCGCCCTCGTCGCGCTCGTGGTCCATGCCGAGCAGGTGCAGGACGCCGTGGACGACGGCCTCGCGCAGCTCGAGCGTGTGCTCAGGGCAGATGATCACATCCCCCAGTTCGCGCGGACCGCGCGGGTCGCCGACCGCGCCGTCGATCGGGAACGAGAGCACATCCGTCGCGGCGTCGTGTGCGCGGTGCTCGCGGTTGAGCTCGCGGATCCGCGCCGGACCGACGAACTCGATCGCGAGGTGCCCCTCGGAGACCCCGGCGCTGGCCGCCGCGAGCGCCGCGAGCCGCTCGATCTCGGTCGCCGCGAGCGGCGCCTCGCCGACGATGTCGAGTTCGAGCATCAGGCCTTGCGCGCCTGCTTCGCGGACGCGATCTCCGGCGCGGCACGCTGGGCGTGATCCTCGTAGGCCTCGACGATCCGCTGCACCAGCCGGTGGCGCACGACGTCCTCGCCGCCGAGCCGCACGAACTCGACACCCTCGACGTCGCCGATGATGTCGGCCACGACGACGAGGCCAGACTGCTGCTCGCGCGGGAGATCGACCTGCGTGACGTCGCCGGTGACGACCATCTTCGATCCGAACCCGAGCCGTGTGAGAAACATCTTCATCTGCTCAGGCGTCGTGTTCTGCGCCTCGTCGAGGATCACGAACGAGTCGTTCAGCGTGCGTCCGCGCATGAAGGCGAGCGGAGCGACCTCGATCACCCCGCGCTCGAGATGCTGCGAGACCTTCTCGGGGTCGATCATGTCGTGCAGCGCGTCGAAGAGCGGCCGCAGGTAGGGGTCGATCTTCGCCATCAGATCGCCGGGCAGGAAACCAAGCCGCTCGCCGGCCTCGACCGCGGGGCGGGTGAGGATGATCCGGTTGACCTCCTTGCGGCTGAGCGCGGCCGCCGCGAGCGCGACGGCGAGGAACGTCTTGCCGGTGCCGGCCGGGCCGATCCCGAAGGTGATCGTGTGCTCGCGGATCGAGTCGACGTAGCGCTTCTGCCCAACGGTGCGCGGGGCGACGCGCATCGCACGGTGGCGCCATACGACATCGTCGAGCACCGCCGTCGGTGTGTGGTCGGCGTTCAGCACGCCGATGACCGCCGACAGCGTCGCCTCGTCGAGCGGATGCCCGGAGGGGGCGAGCATGCCGAGCTCGGCGATCACGCGCGCGCCGGTCTCGAGCGCGGCGGGCTCGCCGTCGAGCGTCAGCAGGTTGCCACGCAGGAAGACGCGCGCCTGCAGTCGTTCCTCGAGCGCCCGCAGCATCGCGTCGTGTTCGCCCGCAAGGCCGGCCGCGAGGTCGTTCGACAGCTCGAACTGCCGTCTCACGCGACCGCGAGCGCCGCTCGCACCTGCTCGGAGACGCGTTTTCCGTCGGCGCGACCGGCGACCTCCGCCATCACGATCCCCATCACGGTGCCGAGATCCTTGACCGACGTGGCGCCGGAGCGCTCGACGGCGCGGGCGACCATCTCCTGCAGCTGCGCATCGTCAAGTTCCACGGGCAGGTAGGCGGCGATGATCAACGCTTCGGCAGCCTCACCGTCGGCGAGCTCGTCGCGCCCGCCGTCGCGAAACGCGCGCTCCGCCTCGAGCCGCCGCTTGCGCTCGCGGCGCAGTACCGCCAGCTCATCGTCGGAGCCGTCCTTGGCGGCCTTCTGCAACTCGGACAGGAGCAGCCGCAACGCCGCGACGCGCTCCCGCTCGCCCGCTTTCATCGCGACCACGAGGTCGCTCTTGACGGTGTCGACGACGCTCATCTCGGGCTAAGGATACGCCCGCCTGCCGGCGCCTCCAGCAGCAGCGCCGACCACTCCCCGTCATCGCGGCGAGCCCGCTCGCGCATGCCCTGGCGCTCGGCGAACGCTTCCGCCACCTCGTCCAGCTGATCGGTCAGCAGTCCGGAGGCCACAAGCAGCGCCGGCGGGCGCTCCAGGCGTGTCGCCAGCTCGAGCAGCAGCGGCCGCAGGAGGTTGGCGGTGACCGTCGGAGCGTACGGCAGCTCGTCGAGTCGCAGGTCGAGCTGCGAGCAGCCGACGCTGACCCCGTTTGCCGCCGCATTCTCGCGCGCCGCCGCGACCGCCGCGCGCTCGTGGTCCACGCCCGCGACCGGCGAAAAGCCGAGCTTGGCGGCCGCGATCGCCAGGACCCCGGAGCCCGTCCCGAGATCCAGGAGCGCCCCGCGGGCCGCGCCGTCGCGCGACAGCTCCACCAGCAGCTCCAGGCACAGGCGCGTCGTCGCGTGCGAGCCCGTGCCGAACGCCTGTCCCGGTTCGATCACGACGTCGATCAGACGGGGGTCGGCCGACCGGGGATGCCACGGCGGGCGAACGTAGAGCGTGCCCGCGATCTCAACCGGCACGTGGAAGGAGCGCCAGCGCGTGGACCAGTCGTCGGCGATCTCGCTGGTCGAGACCTCGACGAGCGCGTCGCCGACGCTGGCGCTCAGCAGGTGGTGGCTGGGTAGCTCGCCGGGCGCGCCGTAGAGCACATATTCGATCGTGCCGTCCTCGCGGTCGACCTCCTCGACGCCGGCCGGGGAGAACGCGAGCAGCTCGCCGAGCGCGTTCGCGGCATCCGCGCGGGCGACCCGCACGGCGAGGCGGATCATCGATGGTGGTGGAGGTGCAGTGAGCGGCGCAGCCTGGCGAACATCGACTCGTCGGCCCGCAGGTTGTCCTCCGTGATGGTCGCACTCAGCTGCTCGAGCAGGGAGCGTTGTTCGTCGCTGAGGCGGCGTGGGATCTGCACGTTGACGACGACGCGCAGGTCGCCGCGGCCGTGGCGCTGCAGGCGCGGCATGCCCTGGCCGCGCAGCGTGATCACCTCGCCCGGCTGGGTTCCGGGCGCGATCTCGACGGTCGCGGGCGCAGCGAGCGTGGGTACCTCCAGGCTGGCTCCGAGCGCGGCGAGCGGCGCCGGCACGTCGAGCGCGGTGACCAGGTCGTCGCCGTCGCGCACGAAACGCTCGTCCTCGCGCACCGCGATCAGGACATAGAGGTCGCCCGCTGGCGCGCCGGGCGCGCCGACCGAGCCGCGGCCGCCGATCCTCACCCGCTGGCCGTCCGCGATGCCGGCCGGCACCTCGACCGTGACGGTGCGCCGGGCCATCACCGCTCCCTGGCCGCGGCAGGTGGCGCACGGCTGCGCCGCGAGGCGCCCGTCGCCGCCGCAGTGTTCGCAGACGACGGTGCGCATGACCTGCCCGAACGGCGTCCGCGTGACCGCCTGGCGGTGTCCGGCGCCGCCGCAGTGCTCGCAGGTCTCGATCGGCGTCCCCGGCTCGGCGCCGTTGCCGCGGCAGTGCTCGCAGCGGTCGACAGCCTCGTAGGTGACCGCGAACGCGCCTCCGGCGGCGGCCTGCGCGAGGTCGAGCTCGAGCTCGGCACTAACGTCGCCGCCCGGCGCGGGGCCGCCACGCCCTGCGCCTCCGAAGATCCCGCCGCCGGCGCCGAAGAAGGCCTCGAAAAGATCGCCGAGCGAGCCGAACTGGTCGAAGTTCGGCTGGTAGCCGCCTGACCGCAGCCCCTCGTGGCCGAAGCGGTCGTAGGTGGCGCGGCGCTCCGGGTCCGACAGGATCTCGTAGGCCTCGGCCGCCTCCTTGAACTTCTCCTCGGCCTGCGGGTCCTCCGTGTTGACGTCGGGATGCAGCTCGCGCGCGAGCGAGCGGAACGCCTTCTTGATCTGCGCGTCATCGGCGGCGCGTGACACGCCGAGCACCTCGTAGGGATCGCGCGGGGTTGCCGGGCGCGCCATCAGTAGACGTCCTGCGCGAAGCGGGACAGCTCGCGCGCTCCAGCGCGGACGATGTCGATCGCGGCGGCGTAGTCCATCTGCACGGGCCCGATCAGCGAGATCGTGCCGAGCTTGCGCTGGGCGAGGCCGTAGCCGCTTGCGACGACCGACAGCGAGCGCAGGCCGGGGACGTCGTTCTCGGCGCCGATCCGAACGTAGACGCCGGGCTGGTGCAGGGCGCGCCGCAGCATCTCGAGCAGCGCGACACGCTGCTCGAGCAGGGCGAGCAGCTCGCCGGCCTCGGCCGGAGCGACGAAGCGATGAGCACCCAGCAGACGCGAGGTCCCGTCCACGTAAAGCACGTCCTCGGCGCCGCCCGCCAGCTCGGTGAAGGCGGGTGCGAGCCGGTCGATGAAGGCTCGCTCGCGCGCGCTCAGCTCGGGATCGGCGAGCCGGCCGAGCAGCATCCGCGCGCCGAGCGGCAGGCCGCCGACCCGTTCATTGAGGTACTCGCCGGCCCAGGCGATCAGCCCGGAGTCGATCGCCGTCTCGAATGCTCCGACGAACTTGGAGACGGCGCCGGAAGAGGTGATGATCACGACCATCACCACGCTCGGCTGCAGCGTGAGCACCTCGATGTGGCGGATCGTGGCGCTGTCGAGCGCCGGGGCGGTGGCGACCGCCAGCAGGTTGCTGATCTCCGACAGCGTCTCGGTCGTCACGCGCAGCGCGTCGTCCAGTTCGCGGCGGACGTTGGTCAGATCCAGCGTCGCGACGCTGGCGCGTTGCTCCGGCGCGGCCAGCAGGCGATCGACGAGGTAGCGCTGGCCGGCGTCGGTCGGCAGGCGTCCGGCCGAGGTGTGCGGGTGGGCGAGCAGCCCGCGCGACTCGAGCAGTGACAGCTCGTAGCGGATCGTCGATGGGCCGCAGTCCACGCTCGGGTCGGCGGCGAGTGCCTTCGACGCAACCGGCTGGCCGGTCGCGGCGTAGCTCTCAGCCACCTTGCGCAGGATGATCTCTTGGCGCGGGGTGAGCGTCGTCATGATCCGATTCTACGAAGCGGGCGACGGCTGCTAGGCGTCGATCCCGTCCAGCTCGACGATCGCTGCGCGAATCACCGCCCTGCCCTGCTGGGTGGCCGTGGCGGCGATCACCACGCGGTTGCCGTCGCGTTCGCGTACGACCGAGGAGATCACGATCTCCTGCTCGGGCACGGCGATGCCGCGGAACTGGACCGCGATCCGCCGCAGGTGCTCAGGCCCACCGGCCGCCTCGGTCTGCGCGCGCGCGAGCAGCGCCATCGTGTAGAGGCCGTGCAGGATCCGTCCCGGCAGGCCGACCGAGCGCGCGAACTCGTCGTCGAGATGGATCGGGTTGAAGTCACCCGAGGCGGCGGCGTAGCGCGCGGTGACCTCGCGTTCCGGTGTCACGCACAACGGCGCCAGCTCGGTTCCCGGCTCGAGCGCGCTCACGTGCGCGGCCTCACAATCTGCGTCCACGGGCCGGGCTCGAGCGCGCTCACGTGCGCGGCCTCACGATCTGCGTCCAGGTTCCGCTGCAGACCTGCTCGCCGCGCTGGTTGTGCGATCGCGACGCGAACGCGTAGAAGCCCATGCCGACGCGCTCGTGGATGTCGGCGACGGTGACCTGTGTCGTGATCTCGTCGCCGGCGAACACGAGCGGTCCCCACTCGAACTCCTGTCCGCCGTGCACCAGCATCGCAAAGTCGATTCCGACCGCGGGGTCGCGCAGCGCCTGCTCGATCGCCGCGCAGCAGTAGACGACGGCGAACATCGGCGGCGCGACGAGGTCCGGGTGCCCGGCGGCGCGTGCCGCGTCGCTGTCGATGTGGATCGGATTGGTCTCGCCGACGGCGAGCGCGTATTCGCGGATCTGCTCCCGCCCGACGGCGTAGGTGTGCGGCTCGAAGGCGCGGCCGAGCGCCTGCGTGTCGAGCGCCATCGGCGCCGGCCGCTAGCCGCCGACCGACCAGGTGTCGCCGGCGTTCAGCAGACGCTCGAGGCCGGCGGTGCCGAAGCTCGCCCGCGCCGCCTGCAGCTCGTCCGCGAGCCCGGCCGCCGGCGCCTGCTTCGGAGCCGCGCGGAAGATCCCGATCGGCGTCGCGCCGCCCTCGAGGTCCGCCAGCCGGCTCAGCGCGAAGGCGAGGCTCGGATCCTCGCGGTGGGCGTCGTGCACGAGCAGCGCGTCCTCGCCAACGCTCGCCACCGCCGCGACCGCCAGACTGCCGTCGGCGCCGCGCACCACGCCCAGCTCCCGCTCGGCGCCGAAGCGGATCGGCGCTCCGTGTTCGAGCGCGATCACGTTCGCGTCGCGTGTCTGCTTGTCGCTCAGCGCGTCGAAGGCGCCGTCGTTGAAGACCGGGCAGTTCTGGTAGATCTCGATCAGCGCCGCGCCGGGGTGTGCCGCCGCGGCCCGCAGCATCGCGGGCAGGTGCTGCTTGTCGGTGTCGAGCGTGCGCGCGACGAACGTCGCGCCGGCCCCGAGCGCCAGCGAGACGGGGTTGAACGGTGCGTCCGTGGACCCGAACGGGGTCGACTTCGTGACCTTGCCGAGCTCGCTGGTCGGCGACGCCTGACCCTTCGTCAGCCCGTAGATCCGGTTGTTGAACAGCAGGATCTTGACCGGCACGTCGCGCCGCAGCGCGTGGATCAGGTGGTTGCCTCCGATCGACAGCGCGTCGCCGTCGCCGGACACGATCCAGACGGCGAGGTCGGGCCGCGCGGCGGCGAGTCCCGTCGCGAGCGCGGGCGCGCGGCCATGGATGCCGTGCATCCCGTAGGTGTTCATGTAATAGGAGAAGCGCCCCGCGCAGCCGATCCCGGAGACGAACACGGTCCGTTCGGGCGCGATGCCCAGCTCGGGCAGGAAGCCCTGCACCGCGGCGAGGATCGCGTAGTCGCCGCAGCCCGGGCACCAGCGCGTCTCGGCCGGCGACTGGAAGTCCGCCTTGGTGAGCTCCCGCGCCCCGTTGGTCGTGCCGGCGGCGCTCATCGCGCGGCTCCGGAACCTGTCGCTGGATCTGTGACGCGCATTCGAGGCCTCCGCTGGCTCATAGCCGGTTCAGCAGCTCCCGTTCCATCTCCGCGGCCAGCAGCGGGCGGCCCTGGGTGATGGCGTAGCTGTCGATCTCGCGCACGAACTCCGCCCGCAGCACCCGCACGAGCTGGCCGTCGTTCATCTCGGCCACGAGCACCCGCTTGAAGCCGGCGAGCACCTCGCCCGTGTTCGCCGGCAGCGGGTTGAGGTTGCGGAAGTGGGCGTGCGCGATCGGGTGGCCGGCGTCGCGCAGCCGGCGCACCGCGGCGCGCAGCGTGCCCCAGCTCGAGCCCCAGCCGAGCACCAGCAGCTCGGCGCCCGGGTCGGCGTCGACGGCGAGCGGCGGCACCTCGATCCCCGCGATCCGCTCGCGCCGCTGGTCGGTCATGAACTGGTGGTTCTCGGGCTCGTAGGAGATCCCGCCGCCCGGCTGTGACTTTTCGATCCCGCCGATCCGATGCTCGAGGCCCGGCGTGCCGGGCACCGCCCAGGGCCGTGCCCGGTCGGCGTTGCGGGCGTAGGCCTCGAACGGCTGGCCGTTCGCCGCGGCGAATGCCGGGTCGATCGTCGGCAGCGAGTCGACCTCGGGGATCCGCCACGGCTCCGAGGAGTTGGCGAGGAACAGGTCGCTCAGCAGGATCACCGGGGTGCGGTAGCGCACGGCGATCCGCACGGCCTCGAGCGCCGCATCGAAGCACTGAGCCGGCGTGCAGGCGCAGACAATCGGCAGCGGCGATTCGCCGTGGCGGCCGTAGAGCGCCATCAGCAGGTCGGACTGCTCGGTCTTCGTCGGCATGCCGGTCGAGGGTCCGGCCCGCTGGACGTCGATGATCACCATCGGCAGCTCGAGCATCACCGCGAGCCCGATCGTCTCGGCCTTCAGGTCCATCCCGGGTCCGCTCGTCGCCGTGACGCCGAGCGCGCCCCCGAAGGCGGCGCCGAGCGCCATCCCGGCGGCCGCGATCTCGTCCTCGGCCTGAATCGTGCGCACGCCCGCGTCGCGGTGGCGGGCCAGTTCGTGCAGGAGCTCCGACGCCGGCGTGATCGGGTAGGAGGCGAACACCAGTTGCAGGCCGCTGCGCACGCTCGCGGCGACCAGGCCGAGCGACGTCGCGGTGGTGCCGTTGACGGTGCGGTAGGTCCCCGCCGGCATGTCGAGGGCCGCCGGCACGCGGAACTGGATGTCGATCAGCTCGGTCGTCTCGCCGAACGCCCAACCGGCTCGGAAAGCGGCGAGGTTCGCCTCGAGCACCGCCTTGCGGGCGGCGAATCGCTTCTCGATCCAGCCCTCGGTTACCGAGGTCGGCCGCTCGTACAGCCACGACACGAGTCCGAGCGCGAACAGGTTCTTGGCCCGCAGCGCGTCACGCGCGGAGACGTCAGCCATCCCCTCGACGGCCCGCTGGCTGAGCGTGTTCATCGGGATCCGCCGCACGACGAAGGCCTCGAGCGACCCGTCGTCGAGCGGGTTGGCGTCGTAGCCCGCCTTCTGCAGGTTGCGCGTGGTGAAGGCGTCCTCGTTGGCGATGATCGTCGCGCCGCGCTCGAGATCGCCGATGTTGGCCTTCAGCGCGGCGGGGTTCATCGCGATCAGCACGTTCGGCGTGTCGCCGGGCGTGACGATGTCGCGCGAGGCGAAGTGGATCTGGAAGCTCGAGACGCCGGCGAGCGTGCCGGCCGGGGCGCGGATCTCGGCCGGGAAGTTCGGCAGCGTCGCCAAATCGTTGCCCAGCGTGGCCGTCGCGTCCGTGAAGCGCCCGCCGACGAGCTGCATGCCGTCGCCGGAATCCCCGGCGAACCGCACGATGACCCGCTCCCGCTCCTCTACACCCTTCGCTACAACAGTCACCTTCGACCTGTCCGTGTCCATGCGGCAGCTGAACCTGCCCGGCCCGCCAGTGTGAAACAGGATAACGGGCGCCGCGGCGGCGCGGGGCAGGGATGCGACGGCGCGCTCGCGACGACCGGCGAAGGCGCGCCGCGACGACCCACGGCCGTAGGCCGGCCACGCCGCGGGGCGCCCCTCGGCGCGCCCGCGGCGTCACGGTCCGACCCTCAGAACGCGATCGCCTCCGCCGCCTCCGCCGGCTCCGCGGCCTCGCTGTCGCCCTGCTCACCGCGCTGGCGCGCCGCGAGGAACTGCACGCTGTCGGCCGCGATCCCGACGGCCTGCCGCTGCTCGCCCTCCGGAGTCGTCCAATCGTGCCACTCCAGCCGTCCGTCGACCGCGACGGGCCGCCCCTTCACGAGGAAGCGCGCACACGCCTCTCCGCTCGCGCCGAACACGGACACGTCGAAGTAGTTGGGCCGCTCATCCAGTTCGCCGGTCTGCTTGTTGCGCCGGGCGGTGCTGCACGCGATACGCATGCGGCACACGCTCGTCCCATTCGCCGTCGAACGCAGCTCCGGGTCGCGCGTGAGGTTGCCGACAAGCACTACGCGATTGATCGTGGCCATGAGGTCCTCCTGATCGGTGTTGATGGTGCGGGCGGCGACGCTACGGCGAACTTGGGATGGAACTCGTCGACCGAAGCTCCACCGGCTCGCCGGCCGTCCACGGCGCCAGCGGCACGACGGCGACGCGCTCGCCCGCGCTCTCGTCGCGGATCGCCCGCGCGAGCGCACGCGCGGCGGACGGGGTCGCGTGGTAGACGACGCCGCCGACGAGCCGGCTGCGCGCCCACCCGCGCACGATCGTCGCGAGCCGCGCCGGCGCCTTGACCGTCAGCTCCACCTCGATCGCGACGGGGCGCTCGCCCTCCCAGCAGACGAGGTCCGGACGGTGCAGGGCGACCGTCCCGTCGTGCGCCAGGCCGACCTCCGCGCTCGCCAGCGACCGGCCCTCGAGCCGCTCGAAGGCGCGCAGCTCGCGCTCCCCCCCGACCTGGCGGCCCTCCCGCTCGAGCGCCACCGCGACCCGCCCGACCGCCAGCAGGTGCGCGAAGCCCGAGACGCTGACGGCGACCGGGTCGAGCTCCGGGCGCCCGGCTGCACGCAGCCCGCGACGGGTCAGCGTGTGCAGCACCGGCGCCGTGTGCAGCAGGCGCTGCGAGCGCACCGCACCGGCGTGCTCGAGCGCGCGCAGCCGGACCGCCGTGACGCGCGGCTTCAGCCCGCAGCCGGCGGCCAGCTGCTCGGCCGAGCCCGCGCCGATCCGGGCGAGCCAGGCCAGGATCGAGGCGGTCGCGGCGTCGCCGCCCACGGCCGTGCCGCACACCTTCGGTTGTCTGTCGTTCATCGCTTCGTCTCCTTTCGCTCTGCGGGGTGTGTGATCGCGGTGACCGCGCAGCGCCCAGCGCTCGCCACGGTGACCGCGGCGCATCCGCGCGCGAGCGTGCGGATGACGTCGGGGTGGATCGCGAACTCGCGCGAGCGGCTGCGCGAGCCGCGGCCGGTCGGGACCGCGTGTTCGAGCTGCTCGGTCGAGCTCCAGGCCGGCCTCGTGCCCGCGATCCGCGCGACCAGCTCCGCGGAGTCGGGAACGCTCTGGCGGTGCGCCACGACGGTCTCGACGTTGCCGAGCACCTGCTCGAGCAGCGCCGGCGCCGCGGAGCGCAGGTCGGCGAGCTCCTGCGTCGCGAGCAGCAGGCTGAAGCCGGCTGCACGTGCACGGCCGAACAGGCGGGCGACGCCGTCCGGCGCGATCGCCGAGAACTCGTCGATCGCCACGAGCGTCGCGACCGGCGCCGCCTGGCAGCTCGCCGCCACCGTCAGCAGGTCCCCCACGATCGCCGCCGCCAGCATCGCCGAGAGCAACGGCAGCCGGTCGGACTCGAGACGGAAGTAGCTGACTGCCCGCGCCCGCACGGCGTCGAGCAGATCGAGCGCCGGAGCGTCATCGGCAGGCGCCAGCCAGCGCCCGATCTCGGATTCGGCGAGGATCGCGAGCCGGTCGCGCGTGCCGTTGAGCCCGCTGCGCTGACGCGCGTCGAGCGTGTCGAGGTAGGCGAACAGCACCCGCGCGTGAGCCTCGTCGGGAACGCTGCGCGCCAGGAGCTCCAGCCGGCGCGGGTCCATCAGCTCGACCAGCCGCGCCGGCGTCGCGGATTCGCCGGCCGCCTCGAGCGCGCGCACCGCGTGCGCGAGGTAGCGCTGCGCCTGGCGCAGGTAGTGCGGCTCGGTGTAGCGCTCGCCGGCGAGCGCCTTGTCCGCGATCTCGCCGGCGCTGCCGTGGCCGTACGGGTTGTAGGTGCTCGGCCCCGACGGCGTCCATTCGAGGAACGCGCGGCCGGCGCGCTCCGCCGCGGCGTGCGCGTGCTCGCGCAGCAGCGGGTCGCCCTTGGGGTCGACGATCACCGCGCCGAGCCCCTGCTCGATCGCGCGGCTGACGATCAGCGTCTCGGTGACGGTCTTGCCCGACCCGGTCGCTCCGACGATCATCGTGTGGCTGCCGCTGGCGCCGCCGAGCGGGATCGCCACCGCGCGCCGGCTCCTGTCGGCGCCGATCACGATCGCCCCGGCGCGAGCGCGCGGCCGCGGTCCCCATCGCCATACGACGAGCGAGGCGACCGCGCAGCCGAGCGCGGGCCAGAGCGCGAACGGCAGCACGAGCGCCGCCACGCCGAGTCCAGCCGTCCAGCAAACGCGCCCGAGGCGCAGGTACGTCAGCACTGCGAGCCCGCAAGCGGGCGCACTCCAGTAGGCGAGCACGATGGCTCCTTTCTTTCTTTATGCCGCGGCTCCGCCGCGGGGATGGACGCGGTGGCGCAGAGGCCACCGCAGGTGCAGGTTCAGGCGGGCGCGTCGAGCCGGTAGCCGACCCCCCAGACGGTCACGAGCATCGCGCCGTGAGACCCGAGCCGCCGGCGCAGCCGCGCCGCGTGGCGCTCGAGCGCCCGGCTTCGCGGCGCGCGCGAACCGGCGTCCCAGCAGCTCGCGAGCAGCTCCGCCTTGGTGAACACGCGACCGGGCGCCGATGCGAGACAGCGCAGCAGCGCCAGCTCGTGGCGCGACAGCCTCAGCGCGGCGCCGTCGAGCGCCACTGTGCCGCCGGCGCGGTCGAGCACGAGGGGGCCGAGCGTCCAGCGGGCGTCGATGCGCCGCTGCAGCGCGCGGATGCGGGCGTTCAGCTCGGCGGGTCGCAGCCGCCCCGCGAGCGCGACGTCAGCGCCGGCGTCGAGCGCGGAGGCGACCTCGGCCCGCCGCAGGGCGACGATCACGACACCCGCGCCGGGGTTGGCGGCGCGCAGGGCCGCCAGGCCGCGCAGGTCGCGGGTGACGATCACCCGCTCCACCGGCGTCGGCCCTCAGGGCAGCTCGACCTCACGGGGCGCGATGCCGAGTCCCTCCCGCGCGATCAGCGCGAGCGTGTCGCTGTGCACCCACGGGTTGGGCCGGGCGCCCGGGCTCGACGGCAGCAGCCCGACACGGCGGGCGAGCCAGCTCGTCTCGCCGGAGCCGTTGCCGCGGCGGTCACGCTTGACGCGCCCGCAGGACATCGCGATCGCGCTGAGGCTTCGGCCCTGTTCGCGAACCGCCTCGAGCACCGCCTCGCGCAGACCCCGGTTCAGCACGATCGGGCTCGCCTCGATTCGCCGCAGCTCGACCGCCAGGGCTGAGACGGACACGCCGCGGTCGCGGCGGTAGCGGGAAACGGCCGCGCGGGTGATCGCGCAGACCGGCTCGTAGGCCTCGAGTGCACCGACCACGTCACGGGCGCTCAGCATCAGCGCACCCCCGCCCCTGCCGCGGGTCTCGCGGTGCCAGCGCAGCTCCGCCGGCGAACCGCTCGCGCGCAGGAAGTAGCGGCGTCCGGCCGCGTCGGTCAGCACCGCGGGCTGGAAGCGCTCGCCGGCCGACGGGTCGCGGTCACCCTCGGCGTGCGCGCCGAAGTCGTCTGCCCGCAGGCGGCGCGCCCCGCGACGGGTGTCGGCGAGGAACTCGCTGCAGACGAGCCACGCGTTGGCGTCGGGTTCGTCGCTGGCGAGGTGGGCGAGCAGCCGTGCGTCGGCCCCGTCGGCCTCGCGCCGGTCGACCAGGAGGCGCGATCCGCCGGCGCCGTCGAGGATCACCAGCTCACGTGGCCCGTCGTCGGCCAGGTAGCGGCCGCAGGCGGTGGTCGTCATCTCGCGTTCCCCTCCAGTCAGCTCGACTGCGTTGTGTTGCCTTGACCGACGGGCGGGGCGAGATGGGACCGAGGGGCGAGCTGGCGGAGGGGTGCGGTGGGATGCGCCGGCGGCGCGTGTTGAGGGACGGTGAAGCGGGGGTGGCGAGCGATGAAGATGAGGAGGAAGGAGCGGCTGACGCTAGCGCGCCGGGGCGTCGGCGACGCGGCGCCGGCGGAGGCGACTGCGTTCAGCGCCAGGGGGGCTTCGCGGCGCCCGCGCTCGCGTCCGCGGGCAACTGCACGAACGGCCCCGGCAACGGCTCGCACTCGCGATCGGCCCGCAGCGCCGGCGGCAGCGCAGGCACGCGCCAGGCGCTCAGCAGGCCTCGGTGGAGGTCCTCCTCGGCGGCGAAATGGATCCCCGCGCGGCCGCCCCGCTGCCACTGCGACGGCGGCACGCCGATCTGCGCGAGGGTGGCGGTCAGCACCGCGTCGGCCGCGCCGAGGCGCGCCAGCGCCTGCGCGCGGTCGCGGCAGACGACCACGACGACCGGCGGGCCGCCGGCGCGCCGGTAGCGCTCGACAGTCCGCCACCAGCCTGCGAGCAGGTGGTCGTAGGCCTCAAGCGACGCCGCGCGCTCGCCGGCGTCCGCCACGACGAGCAGGTCGATCGGCCTCTGATCGGAGCGTCGCAGGCTGGCGACCGCGCTCGGGCGAACCGCGGCGAAGCGCTCGACCGGGGCCCGCGTGCCGTCCGGCCCGCCGGCGAGGAAGTCGCGGGCGCGCAGCGCGCCGCCGAGCTCGAGCGCCGCCGCCTCGCGCACGCCGGGCACGATCGCGGCCCGGCCGGGTCCGAGCACCTCGACCAGCGCGTCGCCGGCGCACGCCTCGAGCGCGAGCAGCCAGCCGACCAGATGCAGGTCTCCGCGCAGTCCCTCGAGCGCCTGCTCGCTCAGCTCCGGCGCGCTCCGGGAGGTGATCGCGAGCCGCTCGATCGCCCCGGCGGTGACGGTGCAGCACAGCGGCGTGCCGCCGCCGTCGTCGCGGTGCAGCTGGAAGCGCGCGATCAGGCCGCCGTCCGCCAGCCGCTTGAGCTGGCGCTGGGTGACGGTCAGCGAGCGCGCCGGGTTGAAGCGCCGGTGGATCTGGCTGCTGAGCGCGCAGCGCGCCCCGGCGAGCCAGGCGAGCAGCTCCCGATCCGCCGCCGACAGCCGTCTGGAGGGCGACGGCGTCGCCCCGGCCAGCACGCGCATGCGCGTCGCCCCGTCGAGCTGCTGAAGCTCGGCATGGCTCGCCGGCGCCGGCTGCGAGGGCGACTGCAGGGGCGCCGGCGTGCTGGCGGGGGGCGACTGCGGCGCGACGCGCGATGGCGCCCGCGCGAACGGATCGGGCGGCGGCGCCGGATCGGCCAGCTCGCGCCCGCCGCGCTCCTCCTGCGCCCGCGTGTGCCAGTTGATTCGCTCGCCGTCGAGCGCGAGCGGGATCGTCCTCGCGATGAACGGCCGCTCGCGGCCGCCCGGCGTGGTCCAGCTGACGAGCGCGGTGTGGCGCGGCAGATGCAGCCTGACGTCGGGCGAGAAGAGCCTCGCCAGCTGCTCGTCGCCGCCCCGGATCTGGTCGGAGAACTCCGACATCAGCAGCGCCGAGGCGTTGCGGGCATCGCTCGCCGACGCGGTCGCGAACAGCACGCGGTGGGCGAACAGCGCGTCGAGCTGGTCGCGCAGCTCCGGCTCCCACTGCGCGTCGGTCTGCCAGCAGGCGAGCGTCTCGAGACCGGCCGAGCGCTTGAGCGCGAGCGTCTGCGCAAACGCCGCGTTGATCACCAGCGGCGCCTCGTCGACCTTCAACGCCACGGCGCGGCGCTCGGCGCTCGCGCGGCGGTCCTGCACGCGGCTCAGCGCGGCGTCCAGCATCCCGAGCAGCAGCTGCATCAGCACCGCGACGTTGCCGGCCCCGATCTCGCCGAGCGCGCCGCGCACGATCAGGACCTCGCGGCGCTCGATCAGCTGGTCGAAGTCGATCCGCAGCGAGTCGTTCAGCAGGACCCGCTTGACGGCCGGCGAGTTGAGCACACGGGCCAGCTTGTTGGCGGGCGCGTCGAGCTTCGCCGTCGTCGCCGACCGCGCGTCCGCGAGCTGCGCCGGCAACTCGTGCGCGAGGAAGGTCGCGAGCTCCGCGTAACGCGGGAGCTCGACCAGGCGCTCGGCGACCTGCGCCCGGAACGCGCCGCCGGCCTCTCCCACCTCAAGCAGGCGCGCGACGTCCCACAGCGTTGCGGTCGGCTCGCATGCGAGCACGGCGATCACCGCGTTGCGCAGATAGCGATCGGAGCTGCCGCGCACCTCGCCGTCGCCGAACAGTCCGCGCAGCGCCGCCACGACCTGATCGGCGATCGCGTCGGGCGGCGCGTCGACCGCCAGCGGGTTGAAGCCGGCGCGCGGCGCCGCCATGTCCAGCACCGTGCAGACCCGCGTGGTGGGCACGATGCTGAGCACCGCCGCGGCCGCGTCGCCCTTGGGGTCGAGCACGATCACGGCGCAGTTCTCGCGCCGCAGATCATCCCTCGTGCTGGCCACGAGCAGCGATGTCTTGCCCTGGTCCACGGCGCCGACGACCGCGGTGTGCTGGCGGCGCTGCTCGGCGGCGATCGTGACCGGCCCGTGCTCGTCGCGCAGCAGGCCGGCGCCCTCGCGCGGGCGGTGGATCCCGGGCGGCGCCGGCGCCAGCGGCACCGCCCGCCGCACGCACGGCAGGGCGCCGAACTCCGGCGCCGGCAGGCACCAGAGGCCGGCCAGTTCCGCGGGGCGGTAGAGACGGCGCGGCGAGCGCGGCACGCGCAGGGCGTCGATCCGCGCGGCGCGCCGCGCCACCAGCCGCGGCGTGCCACCGCAGAGCGCGCTGGCGATCGCGCGTGCCCCGACCGCGTCGCGGGCGAGCACGAGCGGGAGCGCCCACAGCAGCGGCCCGATCTCCTGCTCGGCCACCGGGTGAAGGCGCTCGATCGCGCTGGCGGCGGGGCGCAGGATCAGCCGCAGCGTCGCCGGCGCACCGGCGGCCGCCATCGCTCGCAGGACCTGCTCGATCCGCGGAGCCGGCTCGAGCGGCGGCTCGTCGGCGCGCGGCGGCGTGCGTCGGCGCAGGGCGAGCGCGACCGCCGGCGCGACCGGCGTCGAGCGCAGCGCGCGCAGGCGCACGTTCGGGTAGCTGCAACGCAGCGCGGCCTGCACCTGGTGCGCGAGCGCGGCCGGACAGAGCACGGCGAACCAGACCAGCGGCGCGCCGCCGCGGCGGCGGTCGAGATGGACCTCGAGCGCCA
>CAZABN010000009.1:1682-39343 GCA_964483345.1 uncultured Solirubrobacteraceae bacterium | reverse complement strand
CCAGCAGGTAGCCGCCGTGCGCGCCGCGGCGGCTCTCGATCAGGCCGGCGCGGCGTAGACGAGCGACGAGGTGCTCGAGGTAGGCGAGCGGCAGGCCCTCGTGCTCAGCGATCTCGGTCAGCGCGACGGGCTGCTCGACCGGCTGGGCGCAGCCGCGCCTGGCCAGCTCGACCATCACGCGTACGCCGTACTCGGCCTTGGTGGAGAAGATCATCGCGCTGAAAGCCTACCTGAGAGCTAGGGTATCAGGCGTCGACGCCGTCCCAGTAGTCGACCGCGTCGTCGGTGAAGAAGAAGGCGGCGAAGCCGCCGCCGTCGGGCCGGCGCTCGATGGCTCCGACCTTGCCGGCGTCCGGATAGAGCACGATGTCGGGCTCGCCATTGGTGGAGAGCGCGAGGAAGGTAACCGTCTGCGCGGTTCGGTTGGCGAACTGGTGCGCGCCCGGCTCGCCTCGGACGAACGCCACGACCTCGCCCGGCTCGAGCTCACGCCGGCCTTCGGGCGTGCGCAGGCTGGGGTGTCCGGCCAGCACGACGATCACCTCCTCCTCGCCAAGGTGCGCGTGGTAGGGGTAGGCGGCCGCGCCGGCGGGCAGCTCCCAGACGCTCGCGCCGAGTCGCACGCTGCCAGCCTGACGTCCGACCCGCGCCCGGCTCACGCTGAAGCCGGGGTGCTCCCGCGGCTCATCGAAGTGCGGGTCGAAGACGTTCGGTGGGTGGTCGGGCATCGTCATGCGCGGTGGGAGCTCAGAGGTCGACCCGCTTGGGAAGCACCTTCGGCAACGGCTCCGCCTGCAGCGTGCGGATGTCGGCGGCGATCGCGTCCGGGTCCATCGTGCTGAGGTCCTGGTAGCCGACCCTGGCGCGGCCGGTCTTGTCGAAGAGCACCAGATCGACGGTGTGGTCGGACTTCGACGAGTTGATCTTCAGCTGCGGCTGGATTCCGAACTTCTTCCAGATCGGCTCGAGCACGCTGCGCTTGGCGACGAGGTAGAGCAACTGCGTGTAGACGTCCTCCTTGATCAGGAAGGCCTGCACGTTGGCCGGCGTGTCCTGCTTGGGGTCGACGCTGATCGCCAGCGCCGCGATCGGGTGCGGCAGCTCGTCGATCGCCTGGGAGAGCTGCTGCACGACGATCGGGCAGGTGTTCTGGCAGGTCGAGTAGATGAAGACGGCGGCCACGACCTGGCCGGCGTAGGCGCTCAGGCGGACGATCCTGTGGTGCTGGTCGGGCAGCGCGAAGTCGACCGCCGGGAAGGTCGCCGGCACGAGCGCCCCGTAGAAGCCGTTCTGCTTGACCGGCGCCGCGCCGCCGGTCGTCGTCTCGCCGCTGCTCGCGGCGATCGTGACGATCGCGACCATCACCGCGGCGCATGCCACGGCGACTGTGAGGGCGAGGCGGAGACGGGGCGCCACTTTCGCAAAGATTACGTGGACGACCATTGCTCGAGTCGCTATACTTTGTAAAGCTACGAAACCAGACAAGAGTTCAGGAGTTTGCAAATGAGCCCGTCGGGCGCCGAATTCATCCGCCAGATCAAGACCGAGGTCGCCGAGATCGACCCCGGCGCCGTGCATGAGCTGGTCGGCAACGGGGTCGCGATCGTCGACGTGCGCGAGACCGAGGAGTTCGCGACCGGGCACCTGCCCGGCGCCCGGCACCTCCCGCGCGGGTACCTCGAGTCACGGATCGAGGGCGTCGTCCCCGACCGCGCGCAGCGCGTGATCCTCTACTGCGCCTCCGGCACCCGCAGCGCGCTCGCGGCACACACGCTCACCCACGACCTGGGCTACGAGCGCGTCGAGTCGATGACCGGCGGGATCACGCTGTGGAAGGACCGTGGCTACGAGGTCGAGGTGCCCAAGACGCTGAGCGCCGAGCAACGCGAGCGCTACTCCCGCCACATCCTGATCCCCGAGATCGGCGAGAGCGGGCAGCGCAAGCTGCTCGAGGCGAGGGTGCTGCTGCTCGGCGCGGGCGGGCTCGGTTCGCCGACCGCGCTCTACCTCGCCGCCGCCGGCGTCGGCACGATCGGCCTGGTCGACAACGACGTCGTCGATCTCTCCAACCTCCAGCGGCAGGTGATCCACACCACCGAGCGGATCGGCGTGGCCAAGGTGGACTCCGCCGAACAGTCGATCAAGGCGCTCAACCCCGACGTCGAGGTCGTCAAGTACCAGACCCGCCTGGACGCCTCGAACATCATGGAGATCATCGCCGGCTGGGACATCATCGTCGACGGCGTCGACAACTTCCCGACCCGCTACCTGCTCAATGACGCCTCCGTGCGGCTGCAGATCCCGGTCGTCTCGGCATCGATCCTCGGCTTCGACGGCCAGCTCTCGGTCTTCAAGCCCTACGACGGCCCCTGCTACCGCTGCCTGTTCCCGGTTCCGCCGCCCGCCGAGCTGGCGCCGTCGTGTGGCGCGAACGGCGTGCTCGGCGTGCTGCCCGGCACGATGGGGCTGCTGCAGGCGACCGAGGTCGTCAAGCTGATCGTGGGCGCGGGCGAGCCGGCGATCGGCCGGCTGCTGCTCTACGACGCGCTGGCGGCGACGCTCACCGAGGTCAAGGTCCGCCGAGACCCCGCGTGCGCCGTGTGCTCGCGGGCGCCGGACTCGATCCGCGACGAGGAGATGGGCGTGTTCCCCGACTACGAGGCGTTCTGCGCCGCCGCCGGGTAGGGTGCGCGCGGCCATGGCGACGATCAAGATCCCACCGGTGCTGCGCGCCTCGGTCGGCGGCGAGCGCGAGGTGAGCGCCGAGGGGGACAGTGTTGGCGAGCTGCTGCGCTCGCTCGTGGCGGCCCACCCGGCGAACGCCACGCAGCTGTTCGACGCCGAGGGCCAGCTCAACCGCTACGTCAACGTCTACCTCAACGACGAGGACGTGCGGGTGCTCGACGGCCTCGACACGGTGGTGGGCGCGGGCGACGTGCTCGTCATCCTGCCGGCGATGGCCGGCGGCCGTTGAGTGCGCCGCAGGCACCTCGCTATCCTCGATTGACACCATGAGCCTTCCCGAACTCAAGAACCGGCCCTGCGGGGGACGCTACGGCGATGTGGTCCAGTCGATCGGCAACACGCCGCTGGTCGAGCTGAAGCGCCTCTCGCCCAAGCCGGGCGTGCGCATCTGGGCGAAGCTCGAGTCGCGCAACCCGACGGGATCGGTGAAGGACCGCGTCGCGCGGGCGATGATCGAGGACGCGGAGGAGAAGGGCGCGATCGTGCCCGGCCAGACGATCCTCGAGCCGACCTCCGGCAACACCGGCATCTCGCTGGCGATGATCTGCGCCTACAAGGGCTACGGCGTGAAGGTCGTGATGCCCGACAACGTCACCCCCGAGCGTACGCAGCTGCTGAAGATGTACGGCGCCGAGATCGTCTACTCCGACGGCACCAAGGGCTCCAACGGCGCCGTCGAGCTGGCGCTCGAGATGGCGGCCGCGGACGCCCGCTACTACATGCCCTACCAGTACGGCAACGCGGCCAACCCGCTCGCCCACTACAACGGCACCGCCGTCGAGATCCTCGAGGAGCTGGACGACGTCGCGGCCTTCGTCGCCGGACTCGGCACCGGCGGCACGCTGATGGGCAACGGGCGCCGGCTGAAGGAGGCATTCGGCGACAACGTCAAGATCGTCGCGGCCGAGCCGATGCAGGGCGAGCCGGTGCAGGGCCTGCGCTCGCTCGACGACGGCTTCATCCCGCCGATCATCGATCTCGCGCTGCTCGACCGCAAGATCTTCGTGACCAACGGCGACGCGATCACGTGGACGCGCAAGCTGCTCGACGAGGAGGGCATCTTCGCCGGCGTCTCCTCGGGCGCGATCGCCCGCGTGGCGGTGCGGATCGCCGGCGAACTGGACGAGGGAAACGTCGTCTTCATCGTCGCCGACGACGGCTGGAAGTACCTCTCGAGCGGCCTCTACACGCTGCCGCCGGATCAGATCCAGAACCTCGAGAGCACGCTCTGGTGGTGATGATTCGGCCTCTGCCGAATCATCCACTCGCGGCGCGCCCGGTTGGCCGAGGCCCGTCTTGAAGATCGGCCGCGCGCACTACGAGGAGATGGTCGCGCACGCGCTGGCCGAGGCGCCGAACGAGTGCTGCGGGATCGTGGCATCGGTCGACGGGGAGGCGGTGCGGGTGTTCCCCGCGCGCAACGCCGCGGCCAGCCCGCTGCGCTACGTGATGGAGGCGGGCGATCAGATTCGGATTCAGGAGGAGATCGACGCTCAGCGCTGGGACTACGGCGCGATCTACCACTCCCACACGCGCAGCGCGCCGTACCCCTCGCAGACCGACATCAACCTCGCCTTCATCCCGCAGTTCGGACCGGTCTGGCCGGGCTCGATCTACATCATCGTCGGCGTCGCCGGCGAGGAGCCCGAGGTGCGGGCGTGGCGGATCGAGTCGGAAACGCCTGAAGAGGTCGTCCTGAGCGTGCTGTGATGGACGTCCCGCTCGTCTGCCCGAGTTGCGCGGCGGAGCATGGCGGCGGCGAGCGGTTCTGCGTGCGGTGCGGCATGCCGCTGGTGTATCCCGGGGGCCACGAGGCGCGGCTGAGCGAACGTCAGGAGCGGGCGCGCAAGATCAAGCCGCAGTACGCGCAGGGGCGTCTCGTGCGCGTCGCCTGGACGCGGAACCAGGCCGAGGCCGAGCTGATCGAGGGCATGCTGCTGGCGGAGGGGATCCCCAGCCTGATGCGCCGTCCGGCGGGCTTCGACGTGCCCGACTTCATGGCGGCCGGCCCGCGCGAGCTGCTGGTCGCGAGCTCGGGGCTCGAGGCAGCTCGTGACGTGCTGCTGCAGAACGACATCGCCGCCGCGGCGCCCGTGCGCGTGAGCTCGCCGCGCGCGACGCGCGTGCTGGCGGCGCTGCTGCTCGGCGTCGCGGTCCTGGCGGTCGTGCTGTTCATGGCCACCCACGTCTGGGACTGAGCGCGCGGGGGCGGGGGCGGAGGGTCGGCGCGGGGCGCGGCGCGGGGCGCGGGGCGCGGCGGGGTGGTGCGCGTGCGGTGCGCGCGTGGGGCCGGGGGCGCGGCGCGGCGCGGCGAGCGAGCGGCGCGGCGCGGCGCGGCGTGGCGCGGCGTGGCGTGGGAACAGCCGCGGCGCGCGGCCTCGCCGCCCGCCTACGGTGCGGCCAGTCGCGCGAGATGCGCGCGCCAGACCCCCTGGCTGTGCACCAGCGGACGGCCGGCGAAGGCCTGTTCCAGCGCGCGCGCGGGCGATCCCGTCGGGTGCGTGAAGGCGAGGTTGATCGCGGCATTCGCGCCGCGCTCGCGTTCGAGCAGGTCGAAGATCGTGCCGCCGAGCAGCGCGGCGTCGCGCAGGACGGGCGGAAACCGCGGCGCTGGGTCGTCGCGCAGGCGGCGGGCGATCGCCGGGCGCGCGAACACGTTCTGGCCCGAGAAGTGCGATGCGGCGCCCCAGATCAGCCACGCCCAGTGCGCGTGGCGCGGACGCAGCGGCGGCGGGAGGCTGCGGTTGTTGGCGGCGATCACGAGCTGCGCGTAGAGCGCGGCCGGGGTCATCATCAGCATGTCGCGCGAGTCGGGCACGGCGGACGCGCGCTGTTCCAGCGCCGCCGGGGCGAGCAGGTGCAGCGTGCGGGTCGCGCACCAGCCGGCGAGGTAGCGGCGCGCCGGTGGCCGGCTCGCCAGCCAAGCCAGCGGCAGCGCCGGCGCGGCGAGACAGAGCCGAAAGGCGGTCGCGTGCATCACCACCGTGACCTCCTCCGGGACCTGGGGGAAGATCCGTCCGAGCGACTCGCGCGTCGTCTCGAGCAGTTCGAGCACCGCGGCGGTGCCGCGTTCGTCCGAGTCCTCGTGGCGGGCCTCGAAGTGAGGCGAGTTCGACTCAGTCCAGGGCACCGTCGTCACTCCATCCGGCGCTCGCCGGCCCCACGCGGAGCCTGCTGAGGCGGCTGCTTAGGCGAAGACCGGCTGGCGGGAGCCGAGCGCGATCGACTCGATCTCCTCGGCGGCGCGTTCGAACTCCTCGTCGGCGAGCACCGGGGTGCCCTCGAACGGCAGTTCGCGCGAAAGCTCGAGCCACGAGCGGCAGCCCGCGTACTCGTCCTTGACCTTGACGGTCACCGGACGCGGAATGCGGTACGTGCGCAGCAGCAGCACATGCAGCGGGTGGCGGCGCTTCCACTCCAGGCGCTTCTCGGCGTAGTCGGAGGTCCAGACGTAGAAGGGCGAGAGCGCGTCAACGATGCGCGGATCGGTGACCGTGTACTGCGCGGCGACCTCCGCCCAGGCGCGGATGCGGACCCGGTCAGGGGGCAGCAGCGCGAGTCCGTTGCGCGCGTGTGCCATCACCGGCTCGCCGTCCGCCCAGACACCCTCCTCGAGCGCGCGCCGCAGCTCGGGGCGATGTGACTCGCGCACCAGGTCGGTGCGCTGATGGTCGAACGTCGGGTAGAGGAAGAAGCGCTCGTGCTCGACCTCGAAGTGCTTGTTGGGCTCGCGGATGCCGCCCTTGCGCAGGGTCACGAGCTGCTCGCCCTCGGCAAGCGCTCGTACGGTCACAGCCCATTCTTTGAATGCGATCGGCATTGGATGAACCTTCGGTCAGGACTACGTCCGTCGCCGCTCGGTCGCGTCAGAGCGGAGCGGGCGACCCACCAAGGATACGCAAGACTCTCGAAATCTCCAAATATCCCTGCAATATTCGGTACTTCACACGCAGCTTTCAGGGCGCGGAAGCGGCGGCGGCGGCGATGCCGGCGCGCCGAGCGCCGCTCAGTCGGGCGGCGGATCGGGGCGCCGCGCAGCCGGCTGCAGCGCGCCGAAGATGTTGCCCTCGGTGTCACGGAAGTAGGCGTGCAGTCCGATCCCGGGGATCGACTGGCGGTCGCGAACCCGCTGGCCGCCGGCGCTCAGCACGCGCCGTTCGGTGGCGCCGATGTCCTCCACGGAGATCGTGCAGACGTAGCCGCCGACCCCCTCGTCGGCGAGCGGTTCGCTGCGGGCCATGATCGCGCCGTCGATGCCGGCGCCCTCGCCGGTGCTCACCAGCCGGTAGTCCACCGGGCCCTGCCAGCGGGTGATCGTCCAGCCGAACACCTCGCCGTAGAAGCGCTCGGCACGGTCCGGGTCGTCGGCGTGGATCTCGAAGTGGACGACGCGGGTCATGGCGTGGGCGAGGCTAGCAGCGGATGACGGCGCCCGTCGGGCGCGCCGCGCGGGTCGTCCAAAGGCGGCCCGAACGCCGGCGCGCCGTCCCGACGGCGACCACTACGCGAGCTTCACGCCGGTGCGCTGCTCGACCGCCGTGACCAGGGCCGCGAAGTCCTCACCGCCGTGACCCGCGAGATCGGCGGCGCGCATGTCCGCGAGCGCGCGCGCGGCGCTCTCGAACGGCACGCCGGTCGCCTGGACGCAGAGCTCGACGTCCTTGATCATGTGCGCCAGGCGAAACAGCGGCGTGAAGTCGTGGCTGCGCATCGGCCCCTGCTTCAGCGTCAGCATCAGCGAGCCGGCCGAGCCGCCCTCCATCACCGCCACCAGCGCGTCGAGGTCCACGCCGGCGGCGCGCCCCGCGATCAGCGCTTCCGCAACCGTCGCCGCGTTGGCGGCGGCGACCGAGTTGTTGATCACCTTGATCGCCTGCCCGGCGCCTAGCGGACCGACGTGCACGATCGTCTTGCTCATCGCTTCGAGCGCCGGACGGGCCTCGTCGAGGTCGCCGGCCTCGCCGCCCACCATGATCAGCAGCGTTCCGTCGCGGGCGCCCGGCAGCGAGCCGGTGACCGGCGCGTCGAGCAGGCGCAGCCCGCGTGCCGCAAGCTCGGCGCCGATCGCCACCGCCGCGGCCTGGCCGATCGTCGAGCAGTCGACGCACAGCAGGCCTTCCTTGGCGCCCTCGGCCGCGCCGTCGGCGCCGAGCAGGAGCTCGTGCACCTGTGGCCCGTCGACGACCATCGTGAAGAGCAGATCGACCTCGGCGGCAAGCGCCGCCGGCGTGGGCGCGGCGTGTCCGCCGTGCTCGGCGGCCCAGTCGCGCGCGGTCTGCGCCGTGCGGTTGTAGACCGCCACCTCGAAGCCGGCCCGGCGCAGGTTGGCCGCCATGCGCGAGCCCATGATCCCGAGCCCGATGAAGCCGATGCGGGTCGCCGGCACGCGGCCACCTTACCTATGCCGGCAGGGCGTCGTCCGCCCCGAGGCCGCTACGCGGCAAGCGACGCGACTTCGCAGTCCTCGGTTTCGGCGAGGTGCTGGTGCGAGGGGCAGTAGCCGTTGATCGGCAGCGGTGCGCGCTGGCATGCGGTTCCCTTGCGCGTCACCGCGCGGCACTGCAGCGGGTTGCCCTGCGGGTCGACGCCGTTGCGCGGCAGTGTCGTGACGAACTCGTCGGCGAGCGCCATGTAGCGCTCGACCACCTGGTAGACCTGCTCCTGCCGGCAGACGGCGAAGTAGCAGCGGATGTCGCTGAACAGGGTGCGGGCCGGCCGGGCGAAGTAGTGGCGGTCGGTGGCGAGACGCTCGACCGACGCCTCACAGGCGCGCAGCAGCGCCTGGCGCGCCTCGAACGTATTGCGCGCGCCCGGGCCCCGGTCCACCAGTGGCGAGAGCTCCCTGTAGATGCCGCGACTGAACTGGTACATGGCCCGCCCGTTTCGCTCGAGTTGCAAGAGCAGCAGACACGCAGTCATCTGAGTGTCGACGAGCGCCAGTATGGACCCGGCATGTGAAGCGCAATCGAGCCTGATGTTACGCGCGGCTTAAGCGCGCGCAGGCCCGAGTTCGCGTGCCCTGCGGGGTTTCTACCGAGGCGCGCGCGGCCGCCGTCTCGCACGCCCACGGGGTGTCCACCGACCCCCACCGACCCGCGCGCAGCCGCCGTCTCGCACGCCCCACGGGTGTCCACCGAGCCGCGCGCGGCCGCCGTCTCGCACGCCCACGGGGTGTCCACCGACCCGCGCGCAGGCGCCGGGCCCCGCGCCCCACGACGTCTTCTGAGCGCTTCCGCCGGCCCGCCGGGCGGTCAGTCCCAGCGCTCGAAGCCGACCGTGCCGTCGGCCGCGACGATCGTGTGCGTGGCGTCGAGGCGCGGATCGATCCGCGGATGGTCCTCACGAAAATGGGCGCCCCTGCTCTCCTCGCGCGCGAGCGCGCAGGCCGCGATCAGCCGGGCCAGCGGGTGGGGGTCTTCGAGCAGCCGCTGCAGCCCCGCTCGCGTTCGCCGCAGCCCGGCGTACTCCCAGAGCGCCGCGCGGGTGGCCTGCGTCACCTCGCCGAGCAGCTCGACGGCGGTCGGCGTGATCTCCCTCGGCACGGCCGGCTCCTCGAGCGCGGCGCGCGCCGCGCGTCCACCGAAGACGAAGCACTCGCTCAGCGAGTTGGAGGCGAGCCGGTTGGCGCCGTGCAGGCCCGTGCACGCCGATTCGCCGACGGCGTAGAGCCCCGCGAGCGTCGAGCGGGCGTGCAGGTCGGTGGTGATCCCGCCCATCATGAAATGGGCCGCCGGAGCGACGGGGATCAGGTCCGTGGTCACGTCGATCCCGGCCTCGGCGAGCGCGTCGACGACGTTCGGGAACAGCGTCGGATCGACCTCGCGCATGTCCAGCGAGACCGATCTCGCCCCGGTGCGCTCGAGCAGCCGATCGATCGCCGCCGAGACCTCGTCGCGCGGCGCGAGCTCATCCACGAAGCGTTCGCCGTCCGCGTCCAGCAGGCGCGCCCCCTCGCCACGGATCGCCTCCGTCACGAGGAACCCCTCGCGTCCCGCGACGCCGATCACCGCGGTCGGATGGAACTGCAGGAACTCGAGGTCGGCGAGCCGGGCGCCGGCGTGGTGGGCGAGCAGCATCCCGCTTCCGAGTGACCCGGGCGGGTTCGTCGTCCGCGCCCACAGCGCCGCCGCGCCGCCCGCGCACACGACGACCGCGCGCGCCCGCACGCTGCGGCCGTCGTCGCAGGCCAGGCCGACGCAGCGCCCGTCGGCGAGCAGCAGCGTGTCCGCGCGAGCGTGTTCGAGCACCTCCACCAGCGGTTCCTGCGCCGCCAGCGCCGAGAGCTGGCGGACCAGGCGGCGGCCGGTCGCGCTGCCGCCGGAGTGCACGACGCGGCGCAGCGAGTGGCCGCCCTCGAGGCTGAGCGAGAGCGCGCCGCCGCGGTCGGTGTCGAAGTTGACCCCGAGGCGCTCGAGGTCGCGCACGCGCTCCGGCGCCTCGGCGCAGAGCACCGCGGCGGCGGAGCGGCGAACCAGTCCCCGTCCCGCGCGTTCGGTGTCCAGCTCGTGGAGCTGCGCGCTGTCGTCGGGCCCAATCGCGGCGGCGAGACCGCCCTGTGCCCAGTAGCTGGCCGTCTGCGCCAGCGTGGTCGCCGAGACCAGGGCGACGCTCGCACCCTCCTGGGCGGCGCACAGCGCGACGTAAAGGCCGGCCGCTCCGGCGCCGACGACGGCGAGCTCGGCGTCGATCTGGGGGGCATCCGACATTCGGGGGTACCGTACAGCGATGGCGTCCTGCGTCTTCTTCAGCCATCCGGCGTCCGCCGAGCACGATACGGGGCCGCACCCGGAGCGCCGTGAGCGGATCTTCGCGATCGAACGCCATCTCGAGCAGACCGGCTGGCACGGCTTCGAGCGCCGCGAGGCTCCGCGCGTCGAGCGCGAGCTGCTCGAGAGCTGCCACGACGCCGGCTACGTGGCGGCCCTGGAGCGACTGTGTGCGGTCGGGGGCGGGCAGATCGACGACGACACGCTGGTCAGCCAGGGGTCTTGGGAGGCCGCGATGCGGGCCGTCGGCGGCGCCGTCGCCGTGGTGGATGTGCTGCTCTCCGGCGAGGCTGTCGCGGCGTTCTCGGCCGGCCGCCCACCCGGGCATCACGCGCTGCGCGCGCGCGCGGGCGGGTTCTGCCTGTTCAACAACGTCGCCGTCGCCGCGATCCAGGCGCTCACGGCGCACTCGCTCGAGCGGGTGCTGATCCTCGACTGGGACGTCCACCACGGCAACGGCACCAACGATCTCTTCCATTCCACGGCGGAGGTCTTCTACATGTCGATCCACGAGTCCCCGCTGTATCCCGGCACCGGGTCGGCCGGCGACCGCGGCAGTGGCGCGGGCGAGGGGTTCACGCTGAATCTGCCGGTGGCGGCGTTCTCCGGTGACGACGTCTTCTGCGAACTGGTGCACGCGCGGGTGATCCCGCTCGCGCGCGAGTACCGCCCCCAGCTGATCTTGATCTCGGCCGGATACGACGCGCACGCCGAGGATCCGCTCGCCGACTGCCTGGTCACCGAGACCGGATACGCCACGATGACCACCGCGATGCGCCGGCTGGGAGAGGAGCTGGAGGCGCCGGTCGGCGTCGTGCTCGAGGGCGGCTACGAGCTTGGTGCGCTCGCCCGCTCCGTCGGCGTGACGCTGCAGGCGCTGAGCACGGGCGGCCAGTAGCGGCGCGGCAACCGGGCGCCGTGGACCACCAGGCCGTTCACGACGACAGCAGCGTCGCCGCGGCGTAGCCGACGCCGGCCAGCGCGAGCAGCGCGACGAGCACCGCCACAGCGCCGGTCGAGCGCCAGTGCGCCGTCGCGGCGATGCGCGTGAGCTGCCCGCTGCCGCACTGGAGACACCACCGCTGGCGGTCGCTCAGCTCGCTGCCGCAGATCTCGCACCGGCGTCCCGGCGCTTCGCTCACTCCGGTTCGCCGGGGGCGGGGGTCACGCCGGCCGCGAGCGGCTCGCCCGACGCGAGCGGCTCGCCCGACGCGAGCGGCTCGCCCGCCGCGAGCGGCTCGCCCGACGCGCGCGCCTCGCCGACCGCGAGCGGCTCGCCGGCCCCGAGCGCCCCGCCGGCCGCGACCGGCTCGCCAGCCGCCTGCGACCCCACCGCGCCTACGCCCGCCGGTTCGTCAATCGCGGGCGCCCCGCCGCCGTTGCCTGCCTCTGTCGCAACGGCCTCGAGCCGCGGCTCGAGCGCGGGCGACCCGCCGGCGGTGGCGCGGCCGCAGCCCGGGCAGTAGTTGGCCGCGCTGTCGTGGATCGTCGAGCACTGCGGGCAGGAGGCGATGCCGGGCTCGTGCAGCACGGCCACCTCCTCACGCAGATCCAGTGCGCGCTGGAGCGTGGCGAGCTCGTCGTCGAGCGCGCTCAGCGCGGCGAGCTTCTCGGCGAGCAGGTCGTCGCGGGACTGCCCGAGGCGGTGGGACTCGAAGGCGAAGCCGCCGAGATCGTGCAACGCCAGTTCGCGCCGGCGGCGCAGGAAGCGCACGCGCCGGCGAATCACCGCGCGCTGCAGGAATCCCGTCGCCCCGGGCGCACCGTTGACCGTCCCCGAACCCTCGACAGGGTCGGCCTGCGCCGATCCGATCTCCGCCACGACGCCGATGCTAGTGGACCTTCGCGCGACGCGGATCGCCGGACAGGAGCGAGCGCCAGGCTGCCGCCACAAGCTCCGCCATCCGCTCCGATGAGAACTCCTCGGCGCGGGCGCGCCCCTGTACGCGCGGGTCGGGATCGGCGAGCGCCGGGGCGAGCGCCGCCGCCCACACCCGCCGGTCGTAGGGCGCGCAGAGCGTGCCCGCGATCCCGGCCAGCGCCTGCGCGTGAACGCCGACCGGCGTCGCCAGCACGGGCACGTCGCAGGCCAGCGCCTCGAGCACCGCGAGGCCGAAGCCCTCGGCGTCGGAGGGCACGAGCACGGCGTTGGCCGCATTGATCGCGAGTGTCACGTGGTCGGGGGCGGTCGCGCCGAGCGTCATCAGGCGCACCCCGCCGGCGAGCTCGTGGGCGCGGTCGAAGCGCTTCGACTGCCGCTGCGGGTCGAACGGGAACAGCAGGCACGGCGCGTCACGGTCGAGGCCGAGCGCCATCCGCGCCGCCTCACGCGGGATCGGGCGGAAGCGCTCGAGCGCGACCCCGCACGGCAGCACCACTGGCGGCGGGGTGACCGGGCCGAGCTCCAGCGCCAGCGACTGCGACACCGTCGCGACGAGATCCATGTGGGGGAGCACGGCGAGCGTCAGCCGCCGCGTGCGCCAGTGGCGCACGTCGGTGCCGTGCAGCGTGACCGCGTGGCGCGGGCCGCGCAGCGCGAGCGTCGGCCAGGCGGTCAGGCCGAAGTGGGCGTGGACGAGGTCGAACCGCGCACGGTCGAAGCGCCGGCGCAGCGCGGCGGCCGCGACCGGGTAGGAGAGGGTGCCCGGGAGGAACTCGAACAGCTCGACCTCGACGTCGCCGATGTGCCGCAGCGCGGCGACCTGATCGCGGACGAAGACACCCCGCGCCGGGTTTTCGCGCGAGGCCGCCATGTTCGACACCACCAGCGCACGCACGGGCGCACGATAGCGGTAGACCATCTGGGATCATGGCTGCGGTGTCCACGCCGCCGCCCGCGCCCAACGAGCGTCCGATCGCCGTGTTCGACTCGGGTGTCGGCGGCCTCACCGTGTTGCAGGAGCTGCTGGTCGAATTGCCGCACGAGGACTTCGTCTATCTCGGCGACACCGCGCGCTTCCCCTACGGCGAGCGCAGCGCGCAGGAGCTCGAGGCGTTCGCGCTCGAGATCGGCGAGGTGCTGCTGGCGCGCCGCGCCAAGCTGCTCGTGGTCGCCTGCAACGCCGCCAGCGCGGCCGCGCTGGAAGCGCTGCGCGAGCGGATGCTCTCGACGACCCTCGGCGTGCACGTGACCGGCGTGATCGAGCCCGAGTCGCGGCAGGCCGCGAGTGCCAGCCAGAACCGCCGGATCGGACTGCTCGCGACGACCGCGACGGTCCGCAGCGGCGCCTACGCGCGGGCGCTGGCCGCCCATGCGCCCGACGCCGAGCTGGTCGCGGTGGCCTGCCCCGATCTCGCGCCGATCATCCAGCAGGGCTTCCCGCTGGACGGCCGCGTCGTCGAAACGGTTCGCGGCTACTGCGCGCCGCTGCGCGAGGCCGGCGTGGACACGGTGATCCTCGGCTGCACGCACTACCCGCTGATCGCGCCGATGCTCCAGCGCATGCTCGGGCCCGGCGTGCAGATGGTCACCTCCGGGCGCGCGCTGGCGGTCTCGGTCGCGCGGTCACTCCAGGACTCCGGGCTCGGCGCGGCGCGACGCCAGGAGGGCGACTACCGGTTCCTTTGCACCGGCGACGTGGAGGCCTTCCGCACGATCGGCTCGCGCTTCCTGCAGCTGCCGATCGAGCAGGTCGAGCACGTCGAGCTGCCGCTCGCGGAGGCGGCGTGACGCGCTCCTACGATCGCGCCCCCGACCAGGCGCGGCCGGCCTCCTGCGTCGGCGACTTCGTGCCGCCGGCGACCGGTTCCGCGCTGATCACGATCGGCGCCACGCAGGTCATCTGCACCGCGAGCGTGGAGGCCGGCGTGCCGCGCTGGATGTCGGGCTCCGGCCGCGGCTGGGTCACCGCCGAGTACGGCATGCTGCCCGCCTCGACCGGTTCGCGCAAGCCGCGGGACACCACGCGGCTTCACCCCGACGGGCGGACCGTTGAGATTCAAAGACTTATTGGCCGCGCTCTGCGCGGCATAGTTGATTTCGCCGCACTCGGCGAGCGCACCGTCCACCTCGACTGTGACGTGCTGGTCGCCGACGGCGGCACCCGTTGCGCGGCGATCACCGGCGCCTACGTGGCGTTCGCGCGCGCGATGCGGCGCCTGCTCGCGGAGGGGGTGCTCGAGCGCTCGCCGTTGACGGGCAGCGTGGCCGCGATCTCGTGCGGCATCGTCGACGGGGTGGCGCTGCTCGACCTCGACTACAGCGAGGACTCGGTCGCGGAGGTCGACGCCAACGTCGTGATGACCGGGGCCGGGGGCCTGATCGAGGTGCAGGCCACGGCCGAGCGCACGCCGCTGTCGCGTGCCCACCTCGACGATCTGCTGGCGCTCGCCGCCACGGGCATCGCCGGGCTGCAGGCGGTCCAGGCGGCGGCGATCGAGGCCGACTGACCCTCCCGCCACAGCGCAGAATGATCCTCGCGACCCGCAATCCGCACAAGCTGCGCGAGTTCCGCCGCCTGCTCGGCGACGACCGGCTCGAGCCGCTGCCGGACGCCGTGGAACTGGGGCCCGAGCTCGGTGAGACCTTTGCCGACAACGCGCTCGAGAAGGCGCGCACCGCGGCGCGGGCGACCGCTGTCGCGTCGATCGCCGACGACTCGGGGATCGCCGCCGAGGCGCTCGACGGCGGTCCCGGCGTTCGCTCCGCGCGCTTCGCCGGCGAGCAGGCCAGCGACGAGCAGAACCTCGAGCTGCTGGTCGCGCGCGTGCCGGCCGGCGGCCGGCTGAGCTATGTCTGCGCGCTGGCCTACGTCGATCCTCAGAGTGGGCTGGAGCGGATCTTCGAGGGGCGCTGCGAGGGGCGCATGGCGGCGAGGCGGCGCGGCGGCGGCGGCTTCGGCTACGACCCCATCTTCGAGATCGCCGACGGACGCACGATGGCGGAGCTCGACGACGCGGAGAAGGACGCGATCAGCCACCGCGGAGCGGCGGTCCGGGCGCTCGCGGCGTGGCTGGCGGCCGGCCGGCCATGAGCGCCGGCGCGCCGGCGCGCCGCAGCGGCGTGCGGCGATGAGCACCGAGCACCCAGGCGCACCGAGCCAGCCGGCGGCGAGCGCGCAGTCGAGCGTGCCGAAGCAGCGTGCGGCGGCGCTCTCGGTCGCCTCCAACGCGACCCTGATCAGCCTGAAGGTGATCGCCGGCATCGCGACGGGGTCGGTTGCCGTGCTGACCGAGGCGGCGCACTCGGGCATGGACCTGATCGCGTCGATCGTCGCCTTCGTCTCCGTGCGCAAGGCCGACGAGCCGGCCGACGCCGGCCACCCCTACGGGCACCAGAAGCTGGAGAACCTGGCGGGCGCGATCGAGGGCACGCTGATCCTGTTCGGCGCCGCGATCATCACCTACGAGGCGCTGGTGCGGCTCGTGAAGGGCGGTCACGTTCACACGATCGGCGTCGGCATCGCCGTGATCGTCGTCTCGGCGGTCGTCAACCTGGTCGTCTCGCGGATCATCGCGCGCCGCGCGACGCAGACGGCGTCGGTCGCGCTGGAGGCCGACGCGCTGCACCTGAGCGCCGACGTGGCGTCGTCGCTGGCGGTGCTGGCCGGCCTCGTGCTGGTCGCGTTCACCCACGCCGAGTGGATCGACCCCGCGGTCGCGCTGCTGGTCGCCGCGGGCGTCGCCGTCGCCGGCGTGCGGATCCTGCTGCGCTCATCGCGGACGCTGGTCGACGAGGCGCTGCCGGAGGAGGAGCTGGCCTGGATCCGCGCCACGATTCGCGAGCTGGGCGCCGAGCGCGGCGTCGTCGGCTTCCACAAGCTGCGCGCCCGCCGCGCCGGGACGCGCCGCTACGTCGACGTGCATCTGCAGTTCGCCGCCGGCACGACGCTCGAGGCGGCACACGAGACCGCGCACGAGCTGACCGCGGTGATCCGCGAGCGCCTCGCCGGCGCCGACATCCTCGTTCACGTCGAGCCCCACGAGCGCGTCGAGCCGGGCGACGAGTTCTACCCCTCGCGCAGGTAGGCGTCGCTGCCGTCGAGCCAGTCCTGGCGCGGCGGGCAGAAGACGTCGATGTCGAGTGTGCGCTCGACTGCGAGGACCCGGTGCGGCAGCCAGGAGGGGATCTGCAGGACCTCGCCGGCCCGGATGTCCACGACCTGGGACTCGTCCTCGCCCAGCCAGAAGCGCATGTGGCCCTCCAGCACGTAGGTCAGCTGCTCGTTCTCGTGCGCGTGCTTCGGCACGACCGCACCCTGCTCGAGGTAGAGCTGCGCGACCATCATCCGCTCGCCGGTGATCACGCGCCGCGCGAGCAGCGGCGTCAGCGCCTCCCTGGGCACGTCCTCCCAGCGCTGCAGTTTGGCTCGCGTGTCGCTCATCGCCGCAGATTCAGCGCAGGTTGATCGCCGCGGCGATCCCGACCGCGAGCGCGACGGCGGGGTAGCCGCGGTAATGCTCGAGCAGCATTGCCCCCGCCGTGATCAGGCAGGCGATCACGGTCAGCAGCCAGCCGAGGCGGGAGAGCGACACGGGTGTATCTTGGCGCTTCGCCAGGCGCCGTGCGCGCCCGGCCGCCAAACCATGAACCGCCACGAGCTGATCGATCGCGTCGCCCTGGCGGCGGAGTTGCCGCGACCGGCGGCGGCACGCGCGCTCGACGCGGCGCTCGAGGCGATCGAGCAGTCGCTGCAGCGCGGCGAGGAGGTGCGGCTGACCGGCTTCGGGCGCTTTCACGTCGCCCGCTACACCGGGCGCCGCGGGGTCAACCCGCGGACCGGGGAGCGGATCGAGGTGGCGAGCACGGCGCTGGCGCGCTTCACGCCGGGGGTGCGGCTGAAGCGGGCGGTTCGGTGAGCGGCTCGTTCGCCGAGCGCCTGAGCGCCGCGGTCGCCACGCGCGAATCCCAGGTCGTGCTGGGCCTCGACCCCGACCCGGCGCGGCTGTGGCCCGCCGCCGCGGCGGCCGCCGACGGCCCGGGCGCCCCGGCGGAGCGCGCGGCGCGCGCCGTGACCGAGCACTGCCGGCTGCTGATCGAGGCGGCGGGACCGGCGTGCGTCGCGGTCAAGCCGCAGCTCGCCTGCTTCGAGCGGCTCGGTGCGCCGGGCTGGACGGCGCTCGCGCAGGTGGTGGCGCTCGCGCAGGGCGCGGGTCTGCTCGTGATCGCCGACGGCAAGCGTGGCGACTTCCCGCCGACCGCCGCGGCCTACGCCCAGGCCCTCGCCGGCACGACGCCGACGCTCGCCGGGGAGGTCGCGGGCCTCGGCGCCGACGCCTACACCGTCAACCCGCTGCTCGGTGCCGACTCGCTGGCCCCGTTCGTCGCGAGCGAGGCGGGCGTGTTCGTGCTGGTGCGCACGTCGAATCCCGGCGCCGCCGACTTTCAGGATCTCGAGCTGGCGAGCGGGGGGCTGGTGTGGGAGAGTCTCGCGCGGCTCGTCAACGAGCTGGGGGAGCTGCGCCCGTGCGGGCTGCGCGACGTCGGCGCCGTGATCGGAGCGACGGCCCACACGCACCTGCCCCGCGCCCGCGAGCTGATGCCGAACGCGATCTTCCTGTTGCCGGGGATCGGCGCCCAGGGCGGCGAGGTCGAGCGCCTCGCGCCGGCGTTTGCGCCCGGGCGCGCCGGCGGGCTCCCGTCCGCCTCGCGTTCGATCGCGGACGCCCACCGTGAGGGCGGCGCCGAGCCGGCGCACGCGGCCCGCGCCGAGGCCGAGCGCCTGCGCGAGATCGCCTGGGGTCTCGCCGCCGAACAGGCACAGCGTTGAGCGACGCGCCGTCACTCGATCTGGTCACCGGGGCGTTCAGCTACTCGGGCAGCGTGATCGCCGCGCGGCTGCTGGAGGCGGGGCACGGCGTGCGGACGCTGACCAATCACCCCGAGCGCCCGCACGCGCTGGCGGCCAGCGTCGAGAGCTTCGCCTACCGCTTCGACGACCCGGCGGCGCTCGCCCACAGCCTTGCGGGGGTGAGCACGCTCTACAACACCTACTGGGTCCGCTTCGACCACGGGCGGGCGAGCTTCGCGAACGCGATCGAGAACTCGCGTGCGCTCTTCCTCGCCGCCCGCCAGGCCGGCGTGCGCCGCATCGTGCACGTCAGCATCACCAACCCGTCGATCGATTCGCCGCTGCCCTACTTCGCCGGCAAGGCGCTGGTCGAGCAGGCCCTCGCCGAGTCGGGCGTGCCGCACTCGATCGTGCGGCCGACCTGGATCTTCGGCGGCGAGCGCGACATCCTCGCCAACAACATCGCCTGGATCCTGCGCCGCATGCCGGTGTTCGCGCTGCCCGGCAACGGCGCCTACGCCGTCCAGCCGGTCCACGTCGACGACCTCGCGCGAATCGCGCTCGACGCCGCGGCCCGCGACGACGATGTGACGCTCGACGCGGCGGGACCGGAGACGATGGCCTTCCGCGACCTCGTCGCCCTGGTTCGAAGCGCGGTCGGCTCGCGCTCGCCGATCATCCGCATACCGCCGCCGCTGATGGCCGCGCTGGCCCGCGGGCTGGGCCTGCTGGTGCGCGACGTCGTGCTCACGCCGGAGGAGATCCGGGGGCTGATGTCCGGCCTGCTCGTGTCGCGCGAGCCGCCGCTCGGGACGATCGCCTTCAGCCGCTGGCTCGACGAGCACCGCGACTCGGTCGGGCTCGCCTACGCCAACGAGCTGCGTCGCCACTTCGCGAGCTGACGGGTCAGGCCTTCGCCAGCAGCGCGGCCGCCGCCTCCGCGACCGACACCTCCGCCAGCGTGCTCACGGCCCGCCTGGGGTCGTTGAGCACGATCGAGAGCACGAACGCCCGGCCGTCGCGGCGCTGCAGATACCAGGTCGTGCTGATCACGCCCGGCTCGGAGCCGCCCTTGAAGGCGACGTAGGGCCACGTCGCGTGGTCGAAGGCGATGCCCGGGTTGATCGAGAGGATCTGGCGCAGCGGAGCCAGGCCCGGCCGCGCCGATGCCGCGACCAGCGCGCTGATCGCGCGGGCCAGATCGGCGGGGGAGGCGAACCACTCGATCGTGTCGATGAACCTGGGCGCGGTCCATTTCGCCGCCTGCGCGAGCGTCGGCGTGAGGCGGTCGACCTGGGCGAGCAGGCGGCCGCGCTCCGCGTCGCCGGCGGCCGCGTACGCGCCGGTCAGCGACGGCGGCGCGGCCAGCTTGAGCGCGAAGAACTCGCGCGTCGTAAGGAACGGCTCGTCCAGCGCGGCGTGGCGGTTGCCGAGCGCGGTGAGCTGCGCCTCCACGGCCGCGCGTCCGAGCCGGCCGATCAGGTGATCGGCGGCGGTATTGTCGCTGACCGAGATCATCTGCTGCGCGTAGTGCAGGAGCGTGAAGGTGGTGCCCGCCGGCGCCAGGCGCATGTCGCCGCCGGGGAGGCTCTTCCAGCTGTTGCGGATCGCCAGCGGCGTCGTCCAGCTCACCCTGCCGTGCGCCACGGCGTTCGCCAGCGCGCCCAGCACGTAGAGCTTGAAGGCCGAGCCGATCGCGCCCGGCTCGTCGGCGTTCAGCTCGTGCACCGCGCCACCATCGGCAGCGCCGGCGTAGAGCGAGGCGTGCGGGGCGAGCCGCCGCAGCGCCGCATCGACCCCGCTCCAGCTGTCGATCGCGCCCGCGATCGGTGTGAACAGCAGCCCCTCGATCAGGTGCGGCGCCGTCGCCGAGACCGAAATCGTCACGCGGAAGGTGGCGCCGGAGCCGACCAGCTCGGCCTGGAGTGCGAGGGCGCTCTGACCCGCGAAGGCGCCGGCGAGCGCGAGCCCCTGCCCGGCGAGCGGGGTGAGCGCGGCGACCAGCGTCTTCGGCGGAGCGACCGCCAGGAACGCGCCGGAGAAGTGCGCGTGAAGCTCTGCGGCGTCCGGGACCCTGCTGGCGTCGAGCTCGCCGAGCACCCAGCGAAGCTGCGTGACGGCCGCCGAGGGCGCGACCGGCTCGAGCGTGGCGGCCGGCGAGGATTGGCTCGCGGTCCGCGACGAGGTCGAGCTCGACCCCTTCGATGCGCCGCCGCACGCGCCGAGCCCCAGGAGCGCGGCGATGCACGAAGCGACCACGAGGACGCTTGCGCCACGCCTGCGCGGGGCGGCCCGCGCGCCCCGGCAGGCCGCCCCTGCGGAGCACGTTGCGGTCATCATCGGGAGGATAGGAGCGCCGGCCCCGCGCTGCGATACTCGGCGGCGCGATGGGAGTGAACCGCGGCCTCGGGGTTGGCGTGGCGCGCCCGGCGCGGCGCGCGCGGGCCGCCCCGCGGGCGAGCCGCCGCCGCCGCATGGCGGTGCTCGCGGCGCTCGCGGTCGCCGCGGCCGCGGTCGCGCTGATCGTCGTTCGCACACCGGCCGCGGTCGCGACGCGGGGCGCGCAGATCGTGCGCTTCACGATCGACAGCCCGCTCGTGCACCAGACGATGCCGGTGACGGCGGTGATCCCCGCCGGCTCCGGCGGCGAACGCCGGCCGCTGCTCGTGTTCCTGCACGGCAAGGGGGGCGACCAGAACTCGAGTCTCTCGAGCCAGCTGTTCGCCGCGCTCGCGAGCCTCGGCGCGCGCGCGCCCGACGTCGTCTTCCCCTACGGCGGCGCCGACTCCTACTGGCACGACCGCGCCGACGGCGCCTGGGGCTCCTACGTCTACACGGAGGTGATCCCGCAGGCGATCAGCCGCCTGCACGCCGATCCGAGCGCGGTCGCGATCGGCGGCGTCTCGATGGGCGGCTTCGGCGCGCTCGACATCGCGCGCCTTCACCCGGGCCGCTTCTGCGCCGTCGGCGGCCACTCCGCGGCGCTCTGGGTCAGCGGCGGCGACAGCGCGCCCGGCGCCTTCGACGACGCCGAGGATTTCGCCCGCAACGACATCATCGGCGCGGCCCGCACCGGCGACCCCTACCGGGGGATGGCGGTCTGGCTGGACGCCGGCACGCTCGACCCGTTCCGGGCCGCTGACACGACGCTCGCGGGCGAGCTTCGCGCCGACGGCCAGGCCGTCCAGTTCCACATCTGGCCGGGGTCGCACGAGATCTCCTACTGGGACAGCCACTGGGGCGACTACCTGCGCTTCTACGCCGCCGCGCTCGCCGGCTGCCACCGCGGCTGAGGCGGCGCTCAGGGGACGCGGATGTCGTGCACCGCCGCGGCCGCCGCGAGATCCTCGGCGCTCGCGGAATCGCGGTCGAGCGGCACGACGGTGGCCCAGTGGTGGCCGACGGGGCAGCGCTGGTAGCGGCGGTTGCCGAGCCGCACCGCCTTCAGCGACGCGAGCGGCATCCAGATCGTCGTGAACAGGTGACCGGCGCTGCAGCGCACCGGACGCTCGAAGCGCTCGAACATGAAGCCGAGCTTACTCCGCCCTCCGACGGGCTTTTCCAGCTGGGTGCATGCACCCAGCTGCCGGGGGGTGCATGCACCCCCCGGCGGGTTGGCGCATGCGCCAACCCGAACAGCAGAATTTAGGAACTCCGTAGGGGCCGGACGGTAGCCTTGCGCCGCTGATGGTTGCCCGACGAGCGATCCGCTGGGTGGCGCTCGCGGGGAGCGTCGGGTTGCTCGGCGCCGGCGGGGCGAGCGCGGCCGAGACGCCGGCGCAGCTCTCCGCGCTGCCCGCCGCCGCGACGGTGCTGATGCTGCAGAGCAGCGGCGCGATCGTCTACGCGCGCAACGCCAACGCGGAGCTGGCGATCGCGAGCACGACGAAGCTGATGACCGCCTACGTCACGCTCGAGCGCGAACCGCTCGACGCGCGCCTGGTCGAGCAGCCCTACGCGGCGGGCGCCGACGAGTCGCTCGCGCCGGTGCCGGCGGGCGCGGTGCTGAGCGTGGCGGACATGCTGCGCGCGATGCTGCTGCCGAGCGGCAACAACGTCGCCTACTCGCTGTCGATCGACGTCGGCGGCACGGAGAGCAACTTCGTCGCGATGATGAACGCGGCGGCCGCGAAGCTGCACCTCGGGCGCACCCACTACACGACGCCGATCGGGCTGGACACGCCGGGCGACAACTACTCGACGGCGACCGACCTGGCGCGGCTGGCGCGGGTGCTGATGCGCCGGCCGCTGTTCCGTGAGATCGTCGACGAGAGCAGCGCCCGGCTCGCCGACGGGATCGTCGTCGACAACCGCAACGACCTGCTCGGCGCCTACCCCTGGGTCGTGGGCGTCAAGACCGGCAACACGGCCGACGCCGGCGAGTGCCTGGTCGGCGCGGCGAGGAGCAACGGCGTGCGGCTGATCAGCGTCGTGCTGGGCTCGCCGAGTGAGGCGGCGCGCGACGACGACACGCTCGCCCTGCTGCGCTACGGCCTCGGCCTCTACCGCAGCGCCCGGGTGACGGCGGCCGGGCGGGTCTACGCGAGCGTCCCGGTCGAGGGGCGCACGCTGCGCGCGCGCCTGGTGGCGGCGCGCTCCTTCGGCGTCGTGCTGGCGCGCACGGCGACGCTGCACGCCGCGCTGGTCGTCCCGAGCCGGCTGGTCGGGCCGATCCCGGCGGGCACGGTGGAGGGCTCGATCGAGGTGACGGAGAACGGGCGCACGGTCGCGACCCTGGCGCTCGTCACCGCCGCGGCGGTCCCGGCGCCGCCCCCGCAGCTGCTCGTCGCGCACCGCTCGCGGCGGCTCGTGCGCCCCGCGGGCGCGGGCGCCGGCGACCCGGCGGCGCCGGGGTGTAGCCTGCCGGTGGTGCGCGCACGCCGCATGCTGTGCGCCCGGAGGATGCAACGATGATCATCACCGTCACCCTCAACGCCGCGATCGACAAGTCGCTGTCGGTGCCGAGCTTCCGGCTCGGGCGGCGCCACCGCACCGTGGAGCGCCGCGCGCTGGCCGGAGGCAAGGGCGTGAACGTCGCGCGGATGCTGAAGACGCTCGGGGCGCCGGTGATCGCGACGGGCTTCCAGGGCGGTCCGACCGGGACCCAGATCGTCGCCCAGCTCGGCGAGGAGTCGATCCTGCACGACTTCGTCCGCATCCGCGAGGAGTCGCGCACGAACACCTCGGTGCTCGACCCGACGACCGGTGAGCAGACCGAGATCAACGAGCAGGGGCCGCGGGTCGAGCCCGACGAGATCGAGCAGTTCCGCGAGAAGCTCCTGTATCTCGCCCGCGGCGCGGCGATCGTCGTCTTCGCCGGCTCGCTGCCGCGCGGGCTCGAGCCCGACTTCTACGCGCAGCTCGTGCGCGAGATGCACAAGCTGGACGTGATGACCGTCGTCGACACCGACGGCGAGGCGCTGCGCAACGCCGTGCGCGCCGAGCCCGACGTCGTCTCGCCCAACGTCGTCGAGGCCGAGGAGCTGGTCGGGCACGAGTTCAACGACGACGACGACCGCGCCGGCGCGGTGCGCGAGATCGTCTCGCTGGGGGCGCGCTCGGCGATCATGACGATGCCCGACGGCTGCCTCGCCCAGGTGCTCGTCGACGGCGCGCCGCGCGTCTACCGCGTGACGGTGCCGGAGCAGGCGTCGGTCGCGACGGTCGGCTCCGGCGACGCCTTCCTCGCCGGCTTCGTCGCCGCGCACTATCGCGGCTCGCCCGCCGCGGAGTGCCTGCGCTTCGGCGTCGCCTGCGGCGCGGAGTCGACCGGGCGCCTCGGCGCCGGGCTGATCGACGTGCACGAGGTTGACCGGCTGCTCGGCGAGGTCGCTGCGAGCGAGGTCGTCGCGCCCGCCGGCGTTGGGTAGAGGGTATGCTCGCGGGAGGTGGTTTTCCGCCGCCGGCGCACGCGCTCGCGTTCCGCCGTTCGTCCGCCTCGAGACCTAGGATCGTGCAATGGAAGTAGAGATCGGCCGTGGCAAGAAGGCGCGGCGCGCATACGGCTTCGACGACATCGCGATAGTGCCGTCCCGGCGTACGCGCGACCCCGACGACATCGACATCAGCTGGAAGCTCGGCGACTACCGCTTCGAGCTGCCACTGCTCGCAAGCGCGATGGACGGCGTCGTCTCGCCGGCCACCGCCGGCGCGATCGGCCGCCTCGGCGGGCTCGCGGTGCTGAACCTCGAGGGCATCTTCACGCGCTACGAGGACGCCGACGAGCAGCTCGAGCGGATCGCCGCGCTCGGCAAGGAAGAGGCGACCAGCGAGATGCAGGAGATCTACCGCGAGCCGGTCAAGGAGGAGCTGATCGCCCAGCGGATCCGCGAGATCAAGGCCGAGGGCGTGGTCTGCGCCGCGGCGCTGACGCCCCAGCGCGTCTCGCGCTACTACGAGATCGCGCTCGAGGCCGGGCTCGACATCCTCGTGATCCAGGGCACCGTGGTCTCCGGCGAGCACGTCTCCACGACCAGCGAGCCGCTCAACCTCAAGGAGTTCATCCCGCAGCTCGACGTGCCGGTGATCGTCGGCGGCTGCGCCTCCTACCACACGGGCCTGCACCTGATGCGCACCGGCGCCGCCGGCGTGCTGGTCGGCGTCGGACCCGGCGCGGCTTGCACCACGCGCGGCGTGCTCGGCATCGGCGTGCCCCAGGCGACGGCGATCGCCGACGTCGCGGACGCGCGCTCGACGCACATGAAGGAGACCGGCGAATACGTGATGGTGATCGCCGACGGCGGCATGCGCACCGGCGGCGACGTCTCGAAGGCGATCGCCTGCGGCGCCGACGCCGTGATGATCGGCTCGCCGCTGGCGCGCGCGTTCGAGGCGCCCGGCCGCGGCTACCACTGGGGCATGGCGACGTTCCATCCGACGCTGCCCCGCGGCGCCCGTGTCGCGACGCACCAGAACGCCACGCTCGAGGAGATCCTGATCGGCCCCGCGCACGAGAACGACGGCACGCTCAACCTGTTCGGCGGGCTGCGCACGTCGATGGCGACCTGCGGCTACAAGGACCTCGCGGAGTTCAACCGCGCCGAGCTGATGGTCGCCCCGGCGCTGCAGACCGAGGGCAAGCAGCTGCAGCGCGACCAGGGCGTCGGGATGGGCTCGAGCGGGAAGGGTTCGGCGCTCGTCAATGCCTGATACCGCTGGACGCCGGATGGTGCCGCGCGCGTGAACGAGACCCTCGTCACCGCCGCGGAGCCTGCGCGCGAGCAGGCTGCGGGCAGGGCGGGCGACGAGGTGCTGGTGATCGACTTCGGCGGCCAGTACTCGCAGCTGATCGCGCGCCGCGTGCGCGAATGCGGCGTGTTCTCGGAACTGTTGTCGTGTGACGTCAGCGCCGAGGAGGTCGCGCGGCGCGCGCCGAAGGGGCTGATCCTCTCCGGCGGGCCGGCGTCGGTGTACGCCGAGGGCGCCCCCGCGCTCGACCCGGCGCTGCTCGAGCTGGGCGTCCCGGTGCTCGGCATCTGCTACGGCATGCAGCTGCTCGCGCACGCGCTCGGGGGCCTCGTCGAGCGCGCCGAGGTCGGCGAGTTCGGCCGCTCCGAGCTGACCGTGCGCGAGGAGGGCCGCCTGCTGCGGGGCCTCCCGCACGCGCAGGCCTGCTGGATGTCGCACCGCGACACCGTCCGCCGCGCGCCCGCCGGCTTCACCGAGCTCGCCTCCTCGACCGCCTCGCCGGTCGCCGCCTTCGAGTCGCCGGAGCGCGGGATCTATGCGATCCAGTTCCACCCGGAGGTCGCCCACACGCCGTTCGGGCAGCAGATCCTGACGACCTTCCTCGAGCAGATCTGCGGCGCCGACCGCGGCTGGAGCCCCGCCTCGATCGTCGATGAGCAGATCGCCCGGATCCGCGCCCAGGTCGGCGACGGGCACGCGATCTGCGGCCTCTCCGGCGGCGTCGACTCCTCCGTCGCGGCGCTGCTCGTGCACCGCGCGATCGGCGACCAGCTGACCTGCGTGTTCGTCGATCACGGCCTGATGCGCAAGGGCGAGGGCGAGCAGGTCGTCGCCGCCTTCCGCGACACCTTCAGGGTGCCGCTGGTCGCGGTCGACGCGGAGGAGCGCTTCCTCGCGCGCCTCGCCGGGGTGACCGACCCCGAGGCCAAGCGCAAGGTGATCGGCGCCGAATTCATCCGCGTCTTCGAGGAGGAGGCGGCGAAGCTCGCCGGCGCGCACTACCTCGTCCAGGGCACGCTCTACTCCGACGTGATCGAATCGGGCGGCCGGCGTGGCTCGGCGACGATCAAGTCGCACCACAACGTCGGCGGCCTGCCCGACGATCTCAGCTTCGAGCTGGTCGAGCCGCTGCGGATGCTGTTCAAGGACGAGGTGCGGGCGGTCGGCGCGGAGCTCGGGCTGCCCGAGCGCCTGGTCTGGCGCCAGCCGTTCCCGGGACCCGGCCTCGCGATCCGCATCGTCGGCGGCGAGGCGACCAAGGCGCGGCTCGACCTGCTGCGCGACGCCGACCACATCCTGCAGGACGAGATCCGCAAGGCCGGCCTCTACCGCGAGCTGTGGCAGTCCTTCTGCGTGCTGCCCGACATCCGCACCGTCGGCGTGCAGGGCGACGAGCGCACCTACGGCAGCGTGATCGTGATCCGCGCCGTGACCTCCGATGACGCGATGACCGCCGACTGGGCGCGCCTGCCCTACGACCTGCTCGAGCAGATCGCCTCGCGAATGATGGGGGAGCTGCACGACGTCAACCGCGTCGTGCTCGACATCACGAGCAAGCCGCCCGGGACGATCGAATGGGAGTAGAGGATCGCCCCTTCGGGCGATCCTCTACGGACGTCGCCGGTGTGTTGCGCGACCGCGCGGCTCGGCGCGTTCGCGGCGGGTGGGCTATGATTCGCGGCCGGCCGCGCGGGTGCGTGGCCAGTTTTTTGTGCGCATGAAGACCTTTGTCGCCAAGCCCTCCGACCGCCAGCGCAACTGGTACGTCGTCGACGCCCAGGGCAAGACGCTGGGCCGCCTGGCGACGCAGATCGCGGATGTGCTGCGCGGCAAGCGCAAGCCGACCTACACGCCGCACATCGACACCGGCGACTTCGTGATCGTCGTCAACGCGGAGAAGATCGCGGTGACCGGGAACAAGCGCGCGGACAAGCTCTACCACCGCCACTCGGGCTACCCGGGCGGCCTGCGCACACGCACCTTCGAGCAGATGATCACGCGCCGCCCGGAGGAGGTGATCCGGATCGCCGTCAAGGGGATGATGCCGCGCAACCGGCTCGCCCGCAAGCAGCTGACGAAGCTGAAGGTCTACGCCGGCCCGGAGCATCCGCACGTCGCCCAGCGCCCCGCCGAGATGGAGCTGCGAGCCTGATGGCCGACGAGCCGGACACGCCCGAGACCGAGGGAGTCGAAGCGCTGCCGGAGGGCGAGAGCCCGGAGGCGGCCCTGCCGGAGGGCGAGAGCCCGGAGGCCATCGAGCGGGCCGAGACCGCGGAGGCCATCGACTCGCCGGAGGCGGACGCGGTTGAGCAGGAGCCCGCGCCCGAGCCGGCGCCTGACCCGGTGCTCGAGGCGCCTGAGCCGGAGGTCGAGGTCGTGGTCGAGACCGAGCCGGTGGTCGAGGCCGAGGTCGAATACGTGGAGGAGCGCGCTCCGCGCGAGAAGCCGGCGGTGCCCGGCGCCGACCTCGAGGTCGACATCGTGCCGGAGGGAGTCGACCCGCTCGCCGCGGCGAGCATCGACCCCTACGCGGAGTACGACCAGGATGAGCCGGCGGCCGAGGAGGAGCTCGAGGACGTGGTCGTCGCCGCGCCGATCGAGGCCGTCGCGATCGACCTGGCGGCGGGCGCTCGCTACAGCGCGACGGGCAAGCGCAAGAGCGCGATCGCCCGCGTGACGCTGCGCCCCGGCAGCGGCAGCTACCTGATCAACGGCCGCACGCTCGCCGAGTACTTCCCGCGCGAAACGCTGCAGCGCAACATCCGCCAGCCGCTCGAGACGGTCGGCTACGAGGAACGCATGGACGTCGTCGCTCGCATGCACGGCGGCGGTGTCTCCTCGCAGGCCGGGGCGCTGCGCCACGGCATCTCGCGCGCGCTGCTCGAGGCGGACCCCAATCTTCGCGGTGAGTTGAAGCGGCGCGGTTTCCTGACGCGCGACGCGCGCGCCAAGGAGCGCAAGAAGGCCGGCTTGAAGAAGGCCCGCAAGCGGCCGCAGTTCTCGAAGCGCTAGGTTCACCGACCGCGCGCCGGCGCTCAACCTCCGCGGAACCTCTGATGGGTCGAAGGCTCTTTGGAACCGACGGTGTCCGCGGCGTCGCCGGCGTGGAGATCACCGCGCAGCTCGCGCTCGCGCTGGGCCGCGCGCTCGTGCTGCACAGCGACCGCCCCGCACCGCGGGCGCTCGTGATCCGCGACACGCGTGAATCGGGCGAGATGCTCGAGGCGGCGCTGGCCGCCGGGATCGCCTCGGCCGGCGGTGAGGTCGCGCTCGGCGGCGTGCTGCCGACCCCCGCCGCGCCGCTGCTGATCGCCCGCCACGCCTTCGATCTCGCGGTCGTGATCTCCGCCTCCCACAACCCCTACGGCGACAACGGGATCAAGTTCTTCGGCTCGGACGGTTTCAAGCTGAGCGACCAGACCGAGCAGGAGATCGAGCGTCACATCGCCGAGGACGCCGCCGGCGGCGGTGCCGCGATCGGACGGATCGCCGCGACGCCCGGGACCGCCGAGGACTACCTGGACGCGCTTGCGACGCGCTTCGTGGGCCTGTCGCTGGAGGCCGTCGACGTGGTGCTGGACTGCGCCAACGGCGCCACCTTTGAGGTCGCGCCGGCGATCTTCGAACGCCTCGGCGCACGCGTCACGGCGCTCGCCGTGAGGCCCGACGGGCGCAACATCAACGACGGCTGCGGGTCGACGCACCTGGAGGTGCTCGCCGCGGCGGTGCGCGACGGCGGTCACGACATCGGCTTCGCCTTCGACGGCGACGGCGACCGCATGCTCGCCGTCGACCGCCACGGCACCCCCGTCGACGGCGACGAGCTGCTCGCGCTCGCGGCGATCCACCTGCGCGACACCGGCCGGCTCGCCGGTGGGGGCGTCGCGGTGACCGTGATGACGAACTACGGCTTCCACACCGCCATGGCGCAGGCCGGGATCGAGGTCGCCACCACCGCGGTCGGGGACCGCCACGTGCTGGAGGCGCTGCGCGCGCGCGGCTGGACGCTCGGGGGCGAGCAGTCGGGCCACATCATCGAGATGGGCTTCGCGCCCTCCGGCGACGGGATCGCCTCGGCGCTGCTGGTGCTCGAGGCGCTCGGCGGCGCCGGCCTGCACGAGCGCGCGGCGATGGCGAAACTGCCGCAGCGCCTCGTCAACGTCCGTCTGCGCGACCGCGACGAGCTCGTCGACGCCGCCGCCGTGGAGGAGGCGGTCGCGGCCGAGTCGGCGGGCCTCGACGGCCGCGGCCGCGTGCTGGTGCGCCGCAGCGGCACCGAGCCGCTCGTGCGGGTGATGGTCGAAGCGCCGAGCACCGAGGAGACCGAGGCTGTCTGCGCACGTCTCGTTGCGGTCGTCCAGGAGCTACTGGGGTAGTCTCGAAGGATGTGCGGAATCGTCGGATACATCGGTTCGCGCCCGGCGCAGGAGATCATTCTCGGCGGACTGCGCAGGCTCGAATACCGCGGCTACGACAGCGCCGGCATCTCGCTGCTCGCCGATGGCGAGATCCACTCGGTCCGTGCCGTCGGGAACCTCGACCGCCTGGAGGCGGCGCTCGCCGGCCGGCCGGCCGGCGCGACGGCCACGCTCGTGCGCCCCGCCACCGTCGGCATCGGTCACACGCGCTGGGCGACCCACGGCTGCGTGAGTGAGCGCAACGCGCATCCGCTGGTCGACGGCGCCAGCCGCATCCACGTCGTCGTCAACGGGATCGTCGGCAACTACATGACGCTCAAGGACCGCCTCGTCGCGGAGGGGACCACGTTCTCGACCGACACCGACGCCGAGGTCATCGCGCACCTGATCGCCGCGAACTACCACGAGGACCTCGCCCAGGCGGTGATCGGCACCCTCGCGCAGCTGGACGGGTACTTCGCGTTCGTCGCGATGGCGCTCGACGAGCCCGACGTGCTGGTCGGCGCGCGACGCGAGTGCCCCCTGGTCGTCGGGCGCGGCGCCGGGGAGTCCTTCATCGCCTCCGCGGTGCCGGCGTTCCTGGCGCACACGAATCAGGTCCAGTACGTCGAGAACGGCGAGATCGTGATCCTCCGCGCCGACAGCGTCGAGATCTGCGACGCCGCGGGCGTGCCGCGCGAGCGGGCGATCGAGACGCTCGACTGGGACGAGGAGACCGCCGAGAAGGGCGGCTACGACACCTTCATGCGCAAGGAGATCGACGAGCAGGCGCAGGCGCTCGCGGAGACGATCGCCGACCGCACCGCGCGCGGCACGGGCGTCGACCTCGCCGATCCGGGCGTCTTCGACGAGGACATCCTGCGCGGCGTGCAGCGGATCACCTTCGTCGCCTGCGGGACCGCCTACCACGCCGGCCTGCTCGGCCGCCACGCGCTCGAGGAGTGGGCGCGGATCCCCGCCGAGGTGGACGTCGCGTCGGAGTACCGCTACCGCAACCCGATCGTCTCGCCCGGCGACCTGGTGGTCGGCATCTCCCAATCCGGCGAGACGGCCGACACGCTCGCGGCGATGCGCCTCGCGCGCGAACGCGGCGCGCGGGTGATGGCGCTGACCAACACGATGGGCTCGCAGGCCACGCGCGAGTGCGACGGCGTGCTCTACACGCGTGCCGGGCTCGAGATGGGGGTCGCGGCGACCAAGACGTTCGTCTGCCAGATCGGCGCCGTGTACCTGCTCGCGCTGCGCCTCGCGGAACTCCGCGGGACGCTGCCGCCGGCCCGCATCGCCGAGCTGGTGGCGGAGCTTCGGCGGCTGCCTACGCTCGTCGACGAGCTGCTCGACCGCGTCACGCCGGCTGTGGAGGCGGTCGCGGAGTCCTGCTGGGACGCCGACTTCTTCCTCTACATCGGCCGCCAGGCGGGGCTGCCGATCGCGCTCGAGGGGGCGCTCAAGCTGAAGGAGATCGCCTACATCTCCACCGACGCCTACGCGGCAGGGGAGATGAAGCACGGCCCGATCGCGATGCTCGACGACCGCACCCCCGTGATCTGCGTGGCGACCGCCTCGCCGGTGCTCGGGCGGGTGCTCGACAACGTCGAGACGGTCCGCGCGCGCGGGGCGAAGGTGCTCGCGATCACCAGCGACGGCGACGAGGAGGTCGCCCGCCACGTGGAGTGGACGATCCCGGTGCCGGCGACCGACCCGATGTTCGCGCCGCTGCTCGCCGTGATCCCGCTGCAGCTGCTCGCCTACACGATCGCCCGCCGTCGCGGCCTCAACGTCGACCAGCCGCGCAACCTGGCGAAGACGGTCACCGTCGAGTGACGGGACCTCGCCGGAAGCCGCCGGGCGTGCGTGGGGGGTGTTGAGATCGCCTCCCAGGGGATCGGACTGGATCTGCTCGAGATCGAGCGGATGGAACGCGCGCTCGAGCGCCGCCCAGCCCTCGCGCTGCGCCTGTTTCGCCCCGGCGAGCTTGCCTACGCGGGCACGCGCGGGCGCGCCGCGCAGCATTTGGCGGCCCGCTTCTGCGCCAAGGAGGCGGTCTCCAAGGCGCTCGGCCTGCGCGTCTTCGCGCCGCACGACATCGAGGTGCTGGGCGGCGGCGAGGCGGTCGGCCTCGCGCTGCACGGAGCCGCGCGCGCACGCGCGGAGGAGCTCGGCGTGCAGGTGGACGTCTCGCTGACACACACACGCGGGATGGCGGCGGCGGTGGCCGTCCTGCGATGAGCGCCCACAACTGGCTCGAGCCGCTGTTCGCGGCGTCGCAGATGCGCGCGATCGACAGCTGGGCGACCGATGTCGCGGGCGTCCCGTCGCTCGCGCTGATGGAGGCCGCGGGCGAGGGGCTCGCCGGGATGGCGGCGGCGATGGCGCCCGAGGGGCGGATCGTCGTGGTGGCCGGCAAGGGCAACAACGGCGGCGACGGGCTGGTCGCCGCGCGCCTGCTGCGCGCCGGCGGCCGTGAAGTCGACGTGCTGCTCGCCGGCGGCTCGGACAGCTTCTCCGGCGACGCCGCGGCAGTGCTTGCGCGCCTCGGCGAACCGGCGCCGCTCGAGCTCGGCGACTCGGCCGCGGGGGCGGCCGCGGGGATCGCGGCCGACGCGACGCTCGTGATCGACGCGCTGCTCGGCACCGGTGCGACGGGGGCGCCGCGCGGGCGCGTCGCGGAGGCAATCGAGGCGGTCCGGGCCAGCGGCGTCGCCGTGCTCGCCGCGGACGTGCCGAGCGGCGTCGACGCGTCGAGCGGCGAGACCGCAGGCGTTGCCGTCGTGGCGAACGCGACCGCGACCTTCCACGCCGCCAAGCCCGGGCTGTGGATCGAGCCGGGCCGTGGCTGCGCCGGACGGGTCAGCGTGCTCGACATCGGCATCCCGGACGGCGCGCCCGTCGAGGCCGAGATCGGCCTGATCGGCGACCAGGTGCTCGAGCTGATCCCGCGCCGCGGCGTCCATTCGACCAAGTTCACCAGCGGGCGGGTGCTGGTGGCCGGCGGCTCGCCGGGGCTGACCGGCGCACCTTCGTTGGCGGCGCTGGCCGCCGCCCGCGCCGGCGCGGGCTACGTGACGGTCTGCGTGCCCGCGTCGCTCTCGCTGATCTTCGAGACGCGGCTGCTCGAGGCGATGACGATCGCGCTGCCCGACGAGCACGGCGAGCACACCCCGGCCGGCGTCGCGGCGCTGGCCGCGGCCGCCGCGGGCGGGCACGGCGGCGCGCTGGTGCTCGGACCGGGACTCGGTCGGGGGGACTCGGCCGTCGCCTTCGCACGCGCGCTGCTCGGCGCGCTTTCGCTGCCGGTCGTGCTCGACGCCGACGGCCTGAACGCCTTCGCCGGCGAGCCCGAGTCGCTGCGCGGGCGGGCGGCCGTGCTGACCCCGCACGAGGGCGAGCTCGGGCGGCTGCTCGGCGTCGGCGCGCCGGACGTCGCGGCGGCACGGCTGCGCCACGCCCGCGACGCGGCTGCGCGCTCCGGCGCGGTCGTCGTGCTGAAGGGCGACGACACGCTCGTCGCGGCGCCCGACGCGACCGTGGCGGTCAGCCGAGGCGCCACGCCGGCGCTCGCCACCGCCGGGACCGGCGACGTGCTGGCGGGTGTCGTGGGGGCGCTGCTGGCGAAGGGCCTTGACCCGTTCACCGCGGCCTGCGCGGCGGTGCGGCTGCACGCGCTCGCCGGCGTCCACGCGGCGGTCCGTCACGGCGGCGAGGGCGTCGTCGCCTCCGACGTCGTCGAGTCGCTCGCGGCGGTGCGTGGGTAGTGGGTGGCGGCGGTACGTCGCTGGCGGGCCGGGGCGGCCCGGGCGCAGCGCCCGCGGCGCGGGCGGTCGCCGCGATCAACCTCGCGGCGATCGAGCGCAACAGTGCGCGCCTGGAGGGCATGACGCCGCTGCTCTGCGCGGTCGTCAAGGCGAACGCGTACGGCCACGGCGCCGTCGAGTGCTCGCGGGCGGCGCTGGCGGGCGGCGCATCGTGGCTCGCGGTCGCCGCCGCGACCGAGGCGCGGGAGCTCCGCGACGCCTCCATCAGCGCGCGGATCCTCGTGATGGGGGCGCTCACGCGTGCCGAGCTCGAGCTGGCGCTGGCGGCCGACGCGGACGTCGTCGCCTGGAGCGACGAGTTCGTCGACTGGCTGCTCGCGCTCGGCGGCGGGCGGGTGCACGTCAAGCTGGACAGCGGGATGGGGCGCCTCGGCACCCGCGACGAGCAGCTGGCCGACGCGCTGGCGGCACGCATCGCCGGCTCCGCCGAGCTCGAGCTGGCCGGCGCGATGACGCACCTGGCGACCGCGGAGGAGCCCGACCAGGCGTTCATGCAGGCGCAGCTCGCGCGCTTCTCGAGTTGGGCCGCGCCGCTGCGCGAGCGCCACCGCGATCTGGTCGTGCACGCTGAGAACAGCGCCGCGCTGCTCGGCGCGGGTCGGGCGCGGTTCGACATGGCGCGCTGCGGCGGCGCGCTCTACGGGCTCGATCCCTACGGCGCCGACCCTGCCAACTGGGGCCTCGAGCCGGCGCTGGAGCTGCGTTCATGGGTGGCGGCGGTGAAGCGCTGCGAGGCCGGCGACAGCGCCGGCTACGGACGGCGTTTCGTCGCCGCCGAGCCGACCGAGCTGGCGGTCGTCCCGATCGGCTACGGCGACGGGCTGCGACGGGTGCTCTCGAACAACGCCGAGGTGCTGATCGGCGGGCGCCGCCGGGCGCTCGTCGGCACGGTCAGCATGGACAACGTGACGGTCGAGCTGGGGCTCGGGAGCGGCGTCGCGGTCGGGGAGCCCGTGATCCTGCTCGGCGCGGACGGCGGCGAGCGGATCGGCGCCGAGGAGATCGCGGCGCACGAGGGAACGATCAACTACGAGATCACCTGCGCCGTCAGCCCGCGCGTGCCGCGCGACTACCACCGCGACGGCGAGCACCCGTGAGCGAGCGCGCGAGCGCGCTCGAGCTCGCGCGCGACGTGCTGCGCGGTTCCGCGTGCTGGGTGGTCGGGGGCGCGGTGCGCGACGAGCTGCTCGGCGCCGCGCCGAGCACCGACCTCGACCTCGTGCTCGCGGGCGAGGTGGCGCCGGCGGCGCGGGCGCTGGCGCGCGCCGCCGGCGCGAAGGCGTTCTCGCTCTCCGATGACTTCGGCGCCTGGCGCGTGGTGGCGCGGGCACGCGGCTGGCAGGCGGACCTCAACCCGCTGCGCGGCGACTCGCTGTCCGCGGATCTGCTGGCGCGCGACTTCACGATCAACGCGATCGCACGGCCGCTCGAGGGCGGCGAGCTGATCGACCCGCTGGGCGGGGCTGCCGACCTGGCCGCCGGGCGCCTGCGGATCGTGGCGCCGGACGCGCTGAGCGACGACCCGCTGCGTGCGCTGCGCCTCGTGCGCTTCGCCTGCGAGCTGGAGCTGGTCGCCGATCGCGAGGCTCGCGCCGCGGCGCGCGCCGCGGCGGGCGGCCTGGCGCGGATCTCGAGCGAGCGCATCTACGCGGAGCTGCGGCGGGTGATCGCGAGCGAACAGGCCGTCGCGGGGATGCGGCTCGCGCTCGAGCTGGGACTGTGCGCGGTCGTGCTGCCCGAGCTCGAGCTGCTGCGCGGCGTGCAGCAGAGCCACTACCACCATCTCGACGTGCTCGAACACACGCTCGCGGTGCTCGACCGCGTCGTGGCGCTGCAGCGCGATCCCGGGGCGTTCCTCGGGGCGCAGCACGCCGACGAGGTGCGCAGGCTGCTCGCCCTGCCGCTGGCGGACGAGCTGACGCGCGGCGATGCGCTGCGCTTCGGCGCGCTCGTGCACGACATCGCCAAGCCGCAGACACGGACGGTGGCGCCCGATGGGCGGGTCGGCTTCCCCGGCCACGACCGGCTCGGCGCGAAGGTCGCGCGAGCCATCCTCACGCGGCTGCGGGCCGCCGAGCCGATGCGCGCCCATGTCGCCGCGTTGACGCTCAACCACCTGCGGCTCGGCTTCCTCGTGCCGCACGCCCCGCTCGAGCGCCGCGAGCTGTATCGCTACCTCGATGCCTGCGATCCGGTGTGGGTCGACGTGACGCTGCTGTCGGTCGCGGATCGGCTCGCGACACGCGGCGCGCGCGCCGAACAGGCGATCGAGCGCCACCTCGAACTGGCGCGCTCGGTGCTCGGCGAGGCGCTCGCATGGCAGTCCCACGGTCGCCCGCCGGCGCTCGTGCGCGGCGACCAGCTGGCGGCCGCGCTCGGCGTGGAGCCCGGGCCGCTGCTCGGCGAGCTGCTGGCCGCGATCGCCGAGGAGGCGTTCGCCGGCGAGCTGCGCAGCCCCGAGGACGCGGTCGCCTTCGCAGCCTCGCGGATTGCGTAGGCTTCGGCGGATGGCGTCCGACTGCATCTTCTGCATGATCGTCGCCGGCGAGCTGCCGGCGACCGTGATCGCCTCCGACGACCGGGCGCTCGCCCTGATGGACATCAACCCGGCCACGCGCGGCCATGTGCTGGTGATCCCGCGCACGCACTCGACCGACGTCGACGACATCGGCGCCGAGGACCTGGGCGCGTGCATCGCGCTGGCGCAGCAGATCGCCCGGCGCGCGCGCCGCACGCTGGGTGCGGAGGGCGTGAACCTGCTGCACTCGGCCGGGCGGGCGGCGTGGCAGACCGTCTTTCACTTCCACATCCACGTGATCCCCCGCTACGCCGGCGACCCGCTCGTGCTGCCATGGGTACCGGCGCCCGGCGAGCCGGGCGAAATCGCCGCGGCGGCCGCTGCGCTGGAGGCCGGGTAGCGCGCGTCGCGGGCGCCACCGCGGGGTCCGCGGCGGCTTCAGCCGCCCTGCAAGTTTTTTCCTACTGCGCTACGTGCGGGTCGACTTGGTGTTGAATAGGGTGATGAAGATCAAGCTTGTGGTGGTTGTCACGATCGTTGTGATGCTCGCGATCCCCGCTCTGGCGACCGGCACGCTGACCGAGATCGGGGCCGTCGGCTTCGGCGTCGGCAGCACCTCCGTGACCGGCCCGACCGGCAAGACGGGCAAGACAGGAGCGACCGGCAAGACCGGCAAGACCGGGACCGGCGGCAAGACCGGCACCAGCGGCAAGACCGGGACGAGCGGCAAGACCGGCACCAGCGGCAAGACCGGCTCGACCGGCACCACCGGCACGATTGGCACGACCGGCACCACGGGCACGACCGGCGGCGCCACCGCCAACGGCACGATCACGGGACCGCTCGCGAGTTGCCCGGGGGCGCCGTGCGAGGTGGTCAGCGAGACGACCGGGATGCAGGTCAAGGTCGGCAGCACCAACACGCCGATGACGATCCCGCGCAACGGCACGATCGTCGCCTGGACGATCCGCCTGAGCCTGCCCACCGCGGACCAGATCGCGTTCTTCGACCTGCACGAGGGCGGGCCGGCCGAGGCTGGCATCGCGATCATCAAGCAGACCAAGGGCCTGACCTACCAGCTCGTCGCCCAGAGCCCGTTGGTCCAGCTGCAGCCCTATTTCGGCGAGACGGCTCAGTTCCCGCTCGCCACGACGATCCCGGTGCAGAAGGGCGAGCGCGTCGCGCTGACCGTGCCCACCTGGGCGCCGGCGCTGGCGGTCAAGCTCGGCGCAACCACCTCCTGGCGCGCCAGCCGCCCGAAGAACACCTGCCTGAGCACGACCGAGTCCTCGACCCAGACCTCGCAGACCACCGCCGGCTCCGCGGTCGAGTACTCCTGCCTGTATCAAACCGCGCGCCTGCTCTACACAGCCACGCTGGTCTCGACGCCGTAGGGGTCGCGCGGGGCGCGCGCGATTGCTTGGGCCCCCCGCGCGGGGGTGGTGGTTTGGCGCCGCGCATAGTGGCCGCCGCCACTGGGC
>CAZABN010000009.1:0-1582 GCA_964483345.1 uncultured Solirubrobacteraceae bacterium | reverse complement strand
CCCCCGCGCGGGGGTGGTGGTTTGGCGCCGCGCATAGTGGCCGCCGCCACTGGGCGCGATCCAGCCTAGGTCGAGCCGCTCGGCGCGATCACGCCGCCCGAGCTGGTGGCGCCCGCGGCGCTGGTCGTCCCCGCCCCGCTCGTGGTGCCGGTTGCGCTCGTCGTGCCGGCTCCGCTGGTCGTGCCCGTCGCCGTGCCGCCGTCGGTGGTGCCGGTGGTGGCCGTGCTCGTGACCGGCGTCGTGGTGACAGGCGTCGTCGTCACCGGCGTCGTGGTTACGCCCGAGGTGCCGGACGTTGCGCCCGTCGTGCCCGTTCCGGTATTGGAGTTGCTCGCGGAGTCGGGCGAGTTGTCGAGTGCGCGGTTGGTCAGCACGGGTTGCAGTTGCGGCCTGTTCGTCGGCACGCTGTCGCTGACCGTCGAGCCACCGCAGGCGCCCAGCGCCACGACGCTCAGGGCGGCGCCGAGCAGACCCACGGATCGCGTCGCGCGCGTCACGCCCTCAGCCTCCGAGCGGCCCCATGCGACGCCCGCAGGTCGGGCAGTCGTTGAGGTCGCGCTGGGCCAGCTGCTCGCACCAGGGACAGAGGCGGAGGTTCTCGACCGCCCAGGGAAGCTTCGACTGCGACGGCGCGAGCGGCAGCAGCCTGCCGACCGCCTCAAGCCGCTCGCCGGTCTCGCTGTCGGTGTAGATGCGAGTCGGATCGGCCTCGACGATCACCTCTCGGCCGGTCGATGGCGTGCGCATGCGATAGCGGTCGCGGTCGCTCATTCGAAGGGGATGCTACCGACCCCGGCGGGGTCGCATCGGCGCCGCGGGCTCGGATAGAGTTCGCGCCGCGATGGCGGAACGCAAGTCCGGAGGAAGGAAGCTGGCTGGGGTGGCCGCCGTCGCGGTCCTGGCGATGGCACTCGGCGGATGCGCGCTGAAGGGCGGCCAGAACGTCAGCCTGATCGAGGGCAAGACGCTGTTCATCAAGAACTGCGCCCAGTGCCACACGCTCGCTCGCGCCAACGCGAAGGGAGTGATCGGGCCCGACCTCGACGACGCGTTCGTGGAGGCCCTGCAGCAGGGCTTTGGCCGCAACGTGATCGAGGGCATCGTCGAGCAGCAGATCGAGTATCCGAGCACGGCGGGGCGGATGCCGAAGCTGCCGCTGAGCACCCGCCAGGCCGCCGACATCGCCAACTATGTTGCCTACGCGGCTGCCCGGCCCGGCCAGGACACCGGCCTGCTCGCCAGCGTCGGCAGCTCCAAGGTCGGCCCGCCGGCGGTGGAGAAGGACGGCAAGCTGGCGATCTCCGCCAACCCCTCCGGGCAGCTGCTCTACACGGTCAAGGCGGCGACCGCGACCGCCGGCCCGATCACGATCTCGATGACCAACATGTCCGGTGTCGATCACAACCTGGCGATCCAGGCAGGCACGAGCCCGAACGGCTCGGTGATCGCCGCCACGCCGATCACCTCGAGCGGCACCCACTCGATCACGCTGAACCTCAAGCCCGGCACCTATACGTTCTTCTGCCAGGTCCCCGGCCACCGTGCCGCGGGCATGTTCGGCACGCTGACGGTCAAGTAGCCG
>CAZABN010000008.1:33747-39565 GCA_964483345.1 uncultured Solirubrobacteraceae bacterium | reverse complement strand
AGGCAGGTGCGCAGCTGGCCGTCGGCGGTCACGCGGATCCGGTTGCAGTCGGCGCAGAACGGCTCGGACACCGGGTTGATGAAGCCGATGCGGCCGCGGCCGTCGGCGAAGCGGAAGGTGCGCGCCGTGGAGCCGGGGGCGCGGGGCTCGGGCTCGAGCGGGAAGACCGCGTGGATCGCCGCGCGGATCTCCTCGCCGCTCAGCACGTCGTCGGGTGTCCACGCGTGATCGGCGTCGAGCGGCATGAACTCGATGAAGCGGACCTCGTAGGGGTGCTCGCGGGCGAAGCGCGCGAAGGGGATCACCTCGCTCTCGGTGAAGCCGCGCATCGCCACCGCGTTGACCTTGATCGGGTGGGCCTCCGGGAAGGTGGCGAGCGTCGCGAGGCCGCGCAGGACCTTGTCCAGCACGTCGCGGCGCGTCATCTCGCTGAAGCGCTCGCGCTGGAGCGAGTCCACGGAGACGTTGAAGCGGTTGACGCCGGCAGCGACCAGCGCGCGGGCGTCGCGCTCCAGTTGGTAGCCGTTGGTCGTCAGCGCCAGCTCGTGCAGGCCGGGAATCGCGGCCAGCATCGCGGCCAGACGCGGCAGCTCCCGGCGCACGAGCGGCTCGCCGCCGGTCAGGCGCACGTCGCGGATGCCCATCTCCACGAGCACGCGCACGAGGCGCGTGAGCTCCTCGAAGCTCAGCAGCTCCGCGCGGTCGAGCCAGCGCATGCCCTCCGCGGGCATGCAGTAGCGGCAGCGAAAGGTGCAGCGGTCGGTGACCGACAGGCGCAGGTCGCTGATTGCACGGCCGTGGCCGTCGAGCAGTTGCGTGCGTGGTGCGATCAAGCGACGATAACAGCGCCGCACGGCGGACTCGCCGCCTGCCGAGGGGTAGGCTGCGCCGAACATGCTCGTGCGAATACGCCTCTTCGCCCAGTTGCGCGAACGCGCCGGCGCCGACGCGATCGAGGCCGAGCTGGCCGACGGGGCGACGGTGGCGGATGCACTGGCCGCGCTCTCGCGGCAGCCGCCACTCGATGAGCTGCTCGCGCGGCTGCCGGTGCGGGTGGCGGTCAATCGCGAGGTGGTGGCGGATGACGCGCCGCTGCACGCCGGCGATGAGCTGGCGCTGCTGCCGCCGGTCAGTGGTGGCAGCGCCCCGCACGTCCGCGTGACTGCCGACCCGATCGTCGCCGCGCGCGTGACGGAGCTGGTGCGGCGGCCCGGTGCCGGGGCGGTCGTGACCTTCGAGGGGACGGTTCGAGACGTCGCATTCCTGCACTACGAGGCCTACCTCGAGATGGCGCAGGAGCGGATGGCGGCGATCGCCGGTGAGTGCATCGAACGCCACGGCCTGGCGGCTGCCGCCGCCGAGCACCGTGTCGGCGCCGTTGCGCTGGGTGAGCCGGGGGTGGTCGTCGCGGTCTCCGCCGGCCACCGTGACGCCGCCTTCGCGGGGGCGCGCGAGCTGATCGACCGGATCAAGGCCGAGGCGCCGATCTGGAAGAAGGAGCTGGATGGCGGTTTGTCGCGCTGGGTCGCCGGCGCCGCGGTGAGCGACCCGGCAGACGGCGTGGACGGCGTGAGCAGATGAGCGAATCGGGCCTCACGCATCTCGACAGCGCGGGGCGCGCGCGGATGGTCGACGTGTCCGGCAAGGCGGTCAGCGAACGGCGGGCGCGGGCGGCGGCGCGGGTGCGGATGTCGCCGAAGACGGCGGCGGCGATCGTCGCCGGCGACGTGCCGAAGGGGGAGGTGCTCGGCACCGCGCGGCTCGCCGGGGTCCTGGCGGCCAAGCAGACCGCGACGCTGATCCCGCTGGCGCACCCGATCGCGCTGAGCTTCGTCGACCTGCAGGCGAGCGTGGATGTCGAGGCCGGGCTCGTGGAGATCGTCTCCGAGGTCGCCGTCGCCGCGCAGACGGGCGTCGAGATGGAGGCGCTGGTGGCCTGCAGCGTTGCCGCGCTGACGGTTTACGACATGGTCAAGGCGCTCGAGCCCGGGATCGCCATCGAACAGGTCGTGCTGCTCGAGAAGACCGGCGGGCGAAGCGACCGGCGAGCCGACGCGGGTGGCTGAGCGTGCGGGTCGCGGTCATCACCGTGAGCACGTCGCGCGCCGCGGGCGCCGCCTCCGATGAGGGTGGCGACCGGCTCGAGCAGTTCGCGCTCGGGATCGGCGGCGAGATCGCGGCGCGCGAGGTCGTCAGCGACGAGCTGGAGCTGATCGAGGCGCGGCTGCGACACCTGAGCGACGTCGACCACTGCGCACTGGTGCTGACGACGGGAGGCACGGGCGTCGCGCCACGCGATGTCACGCCCGAGGCGACTCGCGCCGTGATCGAGCGCGAGGTTCCCGGTATCGGCGAGGCGATGCGCGACGCCTCACGCGCGCACACCAGGCACTGGCTGCTCTCGCGCGCCCTCGCCGGGATCCGCGGCGAGACGCTGATCATCAACTTCCCCGGGTCGCCGCGCGCGATCGACCAGGTCGGCGCGGCGATCGCCGATGCGCTGCCGCACGCGTTGGCGCTGATCGCCGGGGCGCCGAGCGAGCACTGAGGCCGTGAGCGTCGTCGCCGAGCAGCTGTCCGTGGGCCTGCGCTGGCTGGCGGAGGAGCGGCGCGTCGTCTGTGCGCTGCTGATCGACGCCGAGGGGTCCTCGCCGTTCGCGCCGGGAGCATTCATGCTGATCGACGCGGACGGTGCGATCGAGGGCTCGATCACCGGCGGCTGTGTGGAGAGCGACGTGGTGGTCAACGCGCTGGAGCTGCTCGCCGGCGACGGCGCGCCCCGCACGCTGCGCTACGGGGTCTCCGACGAGGCGGCGCACGAGGTTGGCCTGATGTGCGGTGGAACGGTCGTGGTGTTCGTGCACGAGCTGGCCGGGGAGGCCCGCACGGTCTGCGCCGAGGCCTTCGACGCCGCCGCGCGCGGACTGCCCGCCGGGATCGCGACGCTCCTCGACGGCGACGCTCCCGGGGCCAAGCTCGCCGTCGCCGGCGCGGCGGTGATCGGAGGCCTGCGCGGGCCAGAGCTGCTCGACCACAGCGTGACACGCGACCTGACCGCGCTGAGCGAGCGCGGGACCAGCGCCCTGCGCCACTACGGGCCGCGGGGCGAGGCGCTCGGGAGCGGCCTGAGCGTCCACCTGCAGGCCTTCCGGACGCCGCCGACGCTCGTGCTGGTCGGCGCGATCGACTACTCGGCGGCGGTCGCCGCGCTCGCCTCCGCGGCCGGCTATCAGGTCGTGATCGCGGACGCGCGCGAGGCCTTCGCCAGGTCCGAGCGCTTCTCGCGAGTGGCGACCGTGCACGTCGGCTGGCCGGCTCCGGCGATCGATTCGCGCGAACTGGGGCCGCGCGACGCGGTGATCGTCTTCAGTCACGACCCGAAGTTCGACGAGCCGGCGATCCTCGCGGCGCTCCGCAGCGGCGCCGGCTACATCGGGGCGCTCGGCAGCCGGCGGACCGCGCGCGATCGCAGCGCCCGCCTGGAGGCGGCCGGCGCCGACCCGCAGGCACTGGCGCGCGTCCACTCCCCGTGCGGCCTCGACATCGGCGCGGCGACCCCCGAGGAGGTGGCGATCTCGATCATGGCGGAGGTGATCGCCGCGCGCTCGGGGCGGGCGGGGGACTCGCTGGTCAGCACCGAGAGCTCGATCCGCCCTCGCGGCTGAGCCGCGGGCGATAGGCGCGGCGGCCGGTCGGCGTGCGGGGCCGGGTTCGCCCGCGGGGCGCGCGCGCGGCCGCGTGCCCGCGCGCTCCCCGCCGGCGGTCCGCGGCGCGCGCGGCCGCGTGCCCGCGCGCTCCCCGCCGGCGGTCCGCGGCGCCGCCCGATCACCCGCCGGGGCCCGCTTCTGCAGCGCGCGCCCGCAGTTGCTCGACGGTATCGACGTCGGCGTCGCTGCCGAGCCCGTCACAGTCGATCAGCGGCGCCGTGACGGCGGACAGCAGGCCGCGGGCGCCCTCGTCGCCGTGCAGCCCGGAGACCGCGGCGAACAGCGGGCGCTCGAGCAGCACGGGGTGGCCGGGCCGCCCGCCATAGCTCGCGCGCAGCGCGACCGCCTCGGCGGTGCGCGCGTTCACGACGCGGTCGATCGCGCGCGGGTCGATCGCCGGCTGGTCGCCGAGCGTGACGACGATCGCGTCCACCTGCCCGGCCAGCGCCGCGACGCCGGCCTTCAGCGATGCCGCCTGACCCTCCTCCCAGTCCGCGCAGATCACGGCCCGCGCGCCGTGGAGCTCGAGGCGGGCGAGGATCTCCTCGGCGCCGCAGCCGAGCACGACGACGGCCCGCTCGACGCGTGTGGCAGCCGCCATCGCCGCCAGCGCGTGCTCGAGCAGTGGCCGCCCGTCGAGCGGCGCGAGCTGCTTCGGGGAGCCGAAGCGCCGTCCGGCGCCCGCGGCCAGGACCAGGCCGCCCACCCGCGCGCTTGCGTCGTCCGAACTCACCGGCTGCAGTATCGGTTCGGCTCGCGGTGCACGCAAGGCGCGGTGCACGCAAGGCGCGGCGCGTGCAAGGCGCGGGCGCGCGCAAGCTGCGCGGGCCGACGCAAGCAGGCGGCGGACGCAGGCTCGCGGGCGCACGCAGAGCGCGGCACCCCCGGTCGCCGCCACCGTCCTCCGCGGCGCTAGATTCAGCTGCGTGCCCGCCGATCCGCCGCCTTCGCCGACACGCCGCCAGCCGCTGGAGGGGATCCTGGTCGCGGACTTCTCGCGCGTGCTGGCCGGGCCGCTGGCGGCGATGGTGCTCGGCGACCTCGGGGCCGAGGTGATCAAGGTCGAGCGCCCGCAGGGCGATGACACACGCTCGTGGGGGCCGCCGTGGGCGCCGGACGGGACGAGCACGTACTTCCAGTCGGTGAACCGCAACAAGCGCAGCGTCGTGCTGGATCTGGCCGACGCCGGCGACCGCGAGCTGGCCGCGGCGCTGATCGCCCGCGCCGACGTGCTGATCGAGAACTTCCGGCCGGGGACCCTCGAGCGCTTCGGCCTGGGCGATGAGGCGGTGCGTGCGTCCAACCCGCGTCTGGTGTCGTGCAGCCTGACCGGCTTCGGCTCCGGCGAGGGCGCCACCCTGCCCGGCTATGACCTGCTGATCCAGGCCGTCGGCGGGTTGATGAGCCTCACCGGGCAGCCGGACGGGCCGCCGACGAAGGTCGGCGTCGCGCTGGTCGACGTGATCGCGGGGCTGTTCGCGTGCGTCGCGATCCTCGCAGCGCTCGCCGAGCGCGAGCGCAGCGGCCTGGGGCAGCGGGCCGAGGTCTCGCTGCTCGGCGCGCTGCTCGCGGCGCTCGTCAACCAGGCGTCGGGCTTCCTCGGCGCGGGCGCGGTCCCGGAGCGCCTGGGCAACCGCCATCCGAGCATCGCGCCGTACGAGTCCTTCGCCGCGGCCGACGGCGATCTCGTCGTCGCCGTCGGCAACGACCGCCAGTTCGCCTCGCTCTGCCAGGAGCTCGGCTGCGCGACGCTCGCCGACGACTCGCGCTTCGCCACCAACGCCGCGCGCGTCGAGCATCACGCGGAGCTGGTGGACGCGCTCGCGCCGGCGTTCGCGGCCAGGCCGGGAGCGGCGCTGGCGGCGGCGCTGAACGCCGCCGGGGTGCCGTGCGGCCCGGTCAACGATCTTCGCGGCGCGTTCGCCCTCGCCGCCTCGCTCGGGCTGCCGTCGATCGTCGAGATGGCGCAGGGCGCGCGCCAGGTCGCAAGCCCGATCGCACTCGACGCCACGCCGCCCGCCTACCGGCGGATCCCGCCCGCGCTCGGCGCCGACGACGTCGCCGTTCGCGCCTGGCTGCGCGGCGACGATCGGATGCCCGGCTGAGCCGGC
>CAZABN010000008.1:0-33647 GCA_964483345.1 uncultured Solirubrobacteraceae bacterium | reverse complement strand
CCCGGACGCTCCACCGCCTTCGCCGCCGCGCGCGCTCTCCCGCCGGCCCGGACCCGCACGCTCCACCGCGTTCGCCGCCGTCCGGCGAGCGCGCCCTTTCGGCCGAGGCCGCTGCAGCGCTCCGCGCCCGGCGACGCACACGATTCAATATGGTCGCCCGGTGAGGCAAACGATCGCCGCCGCGAGCGCGAGGGAGATGCGATGACGAGCTACCCGGTCGATGACCCGTTCGAGCTTGCCGGCGAGCTGACCGGCGAGGAGCAGCTGATCGCCTCGACGGTCCGCGACTGGGTTCGCCGCCGCTTCCTGCCGATCATCGGCGACGCCTGGCGTGCGGGCGCCCTGCCGGAGGAGCTCGGCCCCGAGCTGGGGGAGCTGGGGCTGCTCGGAATGCACCTCGAGGGCTACGGCTGCGCCGGTACCAGCGCGACCGCCTACGGGCTGGCCTGCCTCGAGCTCGAGGCTGGGGACAGCGGGTTGCGCAGCTTCGTCTCCGTGCAGGGCTCGCTGGCGATGTTCGCGATCCACGCGTTTGGCTCCGACGAGCAGAAGGAGCGCTGGCTGGAGGAGATGGCGGCCGGCCGGGTGATCGGCTGCTTCGGCCTGACCGAGCCCGACGCCGGCAGCGATCCGGGCGCGATGCGCACCACGGCGCGCCGCGACGGCCTCGGCTGGGTGCTGAACGGCACGAAGATGTGGATCACCAACGGCAGCCGCGCGGGCGTCGCGGTCGTCTGGGCGCGAACCGACGAAGGCATCGCCGGCTTCCTCGTGCCCGCCGGGACCGACGGTTTCCGCACCGTCGACGTCCACGACAAGCTGTCGCTCGTCGCCTCGACGACCTCGGAGCTGATCTTCGAGGACTGCCGCCTGGAGGCGGGCGCGAAGCTTCCGGGCGCCAACTCGCTGCGCGCACCGCTGTCCTGTTTGAGCGAGGCGCGCTACGGCATCGTCTGGGGAGCGGTCGGCGCGGCGCGGGCGTGCCTGGAGGCGGCGCTGGACTACACGGCGAGCCGGGTGCAGTTCGGCGAACCGATCGCAGCGCGCCAGATCGTGCAGCAGGAGCTCGTCGAGATGCACGTCGCGGTCAACAACGGGCTGCTCGTCGCGACGCGGATCGGGCGCCTGAAGGACGCCGGCCGGGCGACGCCCGAGCACATCAGCTACGGCAAGTTCAACAACGTGCGGACGGCGACCGACGTCGCGCGCCGCGCGCGGGCGCTGCTCGGCGCGAACGGCATCACGCTCGAATACCCGGTGATGCGCCATCTCGTCAACCTCGAATCGGTGCTGACCTACGAGGGCACGCACCAGATCCACACGCTGGTGCTCGGCAAGGCCCTGACCGGCCACGCGGCGTTCGAGTAGGCGGACCCGTGGGCCTCTGACGTGGCGCGCTTCGTGATATACGGCGCAGGCGCGGTCGGCGGGGTGATCGCCGGGCGGCTTTTCGAGCACGGCTACGACGTCGTGGCGATCGCGCGCGGCGCGCACCGTGAGGCGATCGCGCGCGACGGGCTGCGCGTCGAATCTCCGGACGGCGTGCTGGTGGCCGCCGTGGCGGTCGTCGGCGGGCCGGAGGAGATCGCCTGGCGCGCCGACGACATCGTGCTGGCGACGATGAAGGGGCAGGACACCGCGGCGGCGCTCGAGCGTCTGCAGGATGCGGCGGGGCCCGACATCGCCGTGGTCTGCGCGCAGAATGGCGTCGAGAACGAGCGCCTCGCGCTCCGCCGCTTCGCGGACACCTACTCGGTCGTCGTGCAGCTGCCCGCCACGCACCTGGTCCCGGGCGTCGTGGTCGCGCACTCGACGCCGATCACCGGCGCGCTCGACATCGGCCGGTACCCGACCGGCCTCGACGCGCGGGCGCGCGAGATCGCCGCGGCCTTCGAGGCCTCGGGCTTCGCCTCGGTCGCGCGCGAGGACGTCTCACGCTGGAAGTACGCCAAGTTCCTGCGCAACGTGAACAACGCCGTGGATGCCCTGTTCGACCGCGCCGCGGGCGCGCCGGAGGTCGCGCGCCGCGCCCGCGCCGAGGCGGTGAGCGTGCTCGGCGCGGCGGGCATCGACTATGTCGACGACGAGATCTACGAGGAACGCTTCCGGCGCCTGGTGACCGTGCGGCCGGTTCCGGGAGCGCCGCGCCACGGGGGCTCGTCGTGGCAGAGCCTCGAGCGTCGCGCCGGTGTGATCGAGACCGACCAGCTCAACGGGGAGGTCGTGCTGCTGGGTCGCCTGCACGGCGTGCCGACGCCGGTCAACGAGCTGCTGCGCCGGCTCGCCGTGGCCGACGCACGCGCCGGGGCGCCGCCCGGGAGCCACGCGCAGGACGAATTCCTGGCGCTGCTCGCCGAGCGCTGAACGCGGCGGCGCGCGGGCGCCCAAAGCCCCGGCGTGCGGGGCGGGACGGCAGCCGCGGCGCGCGCGCTGCCCCGCGGCCACGGGGCGCTAACCTCCCCGGGAGCGTTTCCACGACCCGACAAAAGGACGGCCGCAATGACCGCGAACCTGATCGTCACCGACGGCCACCCGACGCTTCGCCACGAGGAGCGGGCAGCGCTGGGCAGCCTCATGCAGAGTGAGCTGGTTGACCTGATCGACCTCGCGCTGCTCGGCAAGCACCTCCACTGGAACCTCACCGGTCCGGACTTCCAGGCGCTTCACGAGCATCTCGACGAGCTCGTCGCCGAGTGGCAGGAGCGCGCCGATGAGACCGCCGAACGCGGGCGCGCACTCGGCGTCTTCCCCGACGGGCAGGCTCGCACGGTTGGCGCCCAGAGCCGCCTCGCGGAGGTCGCCCCGGGGGAGATCCGCACCGGCGCCGTGATCACGACGCTGCTGCAGGCGCTCGACGAGACGATCACGCGCTCGCGTGAGCGGATGGAGCAGGCCGCCGAGTACGACGCCGTGACCGAGGACCTGCTGATCACGACGGTCGCGGCGCTCGAGAAGCAGCGCTGGATGGTGGAGGCGCAACAGCACTGACATCCCCAGGAGCCGAACCCGGCGCGGCCCGGCTCCCGCGGGGCGTGGCGCTCCGCGCGCCGATCCCAGCGCTCCGCGCGCGAGCGCCCGGCGCGGCCGGCTCCCGCGGGGCGTGGCGCTTCCCGCGCGGCCCGCGCCGCTCCGCGCGCGAGCGCCAGGGTGCACGCCAGTTCTGTAGCGTCGCGGCGACATGCGGCGAGGCCTCCGACTCCGCGGCGTCCTGTCGGCCCCCTGGATGCCGATCGCCGGGCTGGTGGTCGTGTCGGTGCTGTCGTTCGCCCTGCGCGTGGCGTGGCTCAGCGACCCGTGCGCGAACCCGTGCAGCGGTCCGGCGGCGCATGGCCTGATCTTCGACGAGGTCTACTACGTCAACGCCGCCCGGCGCATCGACGGCATCGCGGTCCCCGACCATCAGAACTACGCCGGCGATCCGGCCGGTCAGGACCCGAACTCCGAGCACCCGCAGCTGGCGAAGCTCGTGATCGCCGGCGCGATCAGGCTGTTCGGCGACGGCCCGTTCGCCTGGCGGATCGGCAGCGTGCTGTTCGGCTCGCTGGCGATCCTCGGCATGTTCGCGCTCGCGCTCGCGAGCGGGGCGGGGCGGTGGTGTGCGCTGTTCGCGGCGACGCTGATGGCCTCCGACAACCTGCTGCTGGTGGCCGGTCGGATCGGGACGCTCGACATCTACGCCGTCACGTTCATGATCTGGGCCGCGGCGCTGTACCTGCGCGGGCGTCCGATCGCCGCCGGCGTGCTGCTCGGGCTGGGAGCCACCGCGAAGCTCGTCGCCCCCTACCTGCTGCTCGTGCTGGGGCTGGTCGAGCTGATCCGCCACCGCCGCGCCGTGCTGGCGGCCGCGGGCCGCGCGTTCGCCACCCTCACGGTCGTCGCCACCGCGGTCTACCTCGGCGTGCTCGCGATCTTCGACGCCGTCGCCCCGCCGTACGACCCGCAGACCGGGCAGACGATCACCGGCGGGCCGTTCGCGCACACCGCGCGGATGATGAGCTACGCGGCGGGCCAGACGAGCCCCAACGGCCCGAAGGGCATCGCCTCCTATCCGTGGGACTGGCTGATCGATCTGAAGCCGATCAACTACCTCACGGTGACGGTCAGCGCCGGCTCCTCGCGGACCTGGACGGTCCACTTCCTCGGTCTGATCAGCCCGCCGATGCTGGCCTTCGCGATACCCGCGCTGGGGCTCGCGCTGTGGTGCGCCTGGCGGGGCGGGCCGGCGGTCGACGCGGTCGCCGTCGCGTGGTTCCTCGGCACGTGGCTGCCGTTCGTCGCGCTCAGCCTGCTGTGGCAGCGAACCAGCTACCTCTACTACATGGTGATCGTGATGCCGGGCATCTACCTCGCGCTGGCGCGCGCCTTCTCACGACCGTGGATGCCGCGCTGGGTGCTGGGCGGCTGGCTCGCGCTCGTCGTCGCGGCAACCGTGCTGACTTACCCGTTCCTTCCGTTTCCCGTGATCAGCCTGTGAGAGCCGTGCCAGGGCGCGGGCGCCGGCGGGGCGCCGCGCGGACGTCCGAAAATGCAAAATAGGCGGATGCTCGGCCGGTCAGCTGCTCGCGCTCACGCGACGATTCTCTGCGCCCTCGGCGCGGCGGCGCTCTGCGCGGCGGCCGTCCCCGCCGCCTCCTCGGCGCAGCCAGCCGGCGCCTGTGGCGCCTCGACGAGCGCGACGCTGGCGAGCGTCGCCGCGCTGGTGGCGAACAACATCGACCGCGGCGAGCTCAGCGGCAGCGAGACGCAGGTCGACCTCGGCCACGTCACGAGCAACGCCGCCCTGCTCGCGGCCGTCGCCGCCGACGACATCCCCGCCACCGCCCGGGCCGTCTCGCGGATCGTCTACCACCACTTCTGGCACATCGTGCGCCTGCGGGTGCTCGACGCCGCCGGCAACGTGCTCGCCGACGTCGGCGGCCCCGACGTGATCGCGCCGGTCGACGGCGTCCTTCGCTCGCCCGCCGGGACCCAGATCGGCACCTTCGTGATGTCGGTGCAGGACGACGTCGGCTTCGCCAAGCTCGGACGCCGCGCGCTCGGCGATTCGATCGGCATCTACGTCGCCGGCAGGCTGGTCGCGCAGCGCGGCGCCGAGTTCCCGACCCTCGAGCCGGCGGCGGATGCCCCGGTCACGCTGGCCGGCGTTCGCTACGGCACCGAGACGCTCACCTACGACGCCTTCCCGAGCGGCACGCTCGACGCGGTGATCGCGCTGGCGGCCCCCACCGCGGCGCAGACGCGCGAGAGCTGCACCGCCGTGCAGGTCGGCGAGATCGGCTTCGTCGCCGAGCGCCTCGCGCTGCGCTTCCATCCGCTGGCGTCCAACTACCCCAACTTCGTCGAGGTGGTGCACTCCGAGACCGGGGCGGTGGTGGTCGTGCGGATCGGCCTGCGCGTGATCGCCGGCAGCGAGGGACCGGGACCGGCGACGCTCTCGGGCGCCGGCACGGTCAGCTACGAGGGGCAGCTGTGGTCCGTGTTCACCTTCGCGCCGACGCCACCGGCGCAGGTCTACCTGCTGATCCCAGCCGGCTCATAGGACCGAGCGGCGCATGCGCCGCTCGGCGGGGCGGCGCATGCGCCGCCCCGCGGGGTGGTGCATGCACCACCCCGTAAAACGGGGTTGCAGCGGGCGTCAGTGGGTGACGCCGCCGAGGTGGGGCTCGCGGATCGCGCGGGCGATCAGCGCCGCGAACAGCTGCGCGCCGGTCGGCGTGGTGTGCGTGCCGTCGGCCAGCGTGCCGGGGGCGGCGCTCGCGTCGAACCAGTCCGCGAGCGTCGCCTCGTGCCAGCCCTGGACGGCCTGCGCGAGCTCGCTGTTGACCTCCCCCTGCCAGCTGGTGTCGACGCGGACGTTGACGATGACGACCAGCGGGACGCCCGCGAGGGCCTGTTTGAGGCGCTCCACGTCGGCGTAGTAGACGGGGCCGTTGTCGCCGATGTGGACGATCACCCGGCGCGGCAGCGAACCGGCCGCGCGGTAGGCGAAGAGCCGCGCGATCGTCTCCTCCGGTTGACGCGAAACGACAGCGTCGACGTGCAGCTCGGGGCCAAGCGCCGCCTCCAGCGCGGTGGAGGCGCCGAGCATCACCGAATCGCCGACCGCGAGGATCGGGCCGCTGTGCGGGATCGGCGGGAGCGCGGGGTGGTGCTTGGCCAGCGGCTTGCGGTGCTTGCCCGCGTTGGTCGGCGTGTGGCCCGGGAGATCCGGCGGCAGCACGAGCTTCGTGGCGGCCAGCCGCGAGCTGGCGAGCGCCTGGCGCGAGAAGCCGGGCGGCAGCTTCGTGACGCCCTGGGGGGTGAGCGCGACGAGGGCCAGCAGCACGGTGACCGCGACGGCCGCGAAGGCGAACGGGGTGCGCGGCTGCGCGAGCACGCGCGGGACGCGCAGGCGCAGGCGGCGCAACGCGCCGGTGCGGATCGGGAGCTCGACGTAGCGGTACGAGATCGCGGCCAGGATAACGGTGCCGGCGGCCTGCGCCGGGATCAGCACGCCGCGCGCCAGGTGCACGTCGATGCCCGGCCGGGTGAACACCAGGACCGGCCAGTGCCACAGGTAGATGCCGTAGCTTCGCTCGCCGATCCAGCGCGGGAGCGCCCGCCCCAGCTGGCGCCCGAGGATGCAGGACGGGTGGGCGATCGTGGCGAGCAGCACCGCGGAGCAGAGCGCCAGCACCAGAAAGCCGCCGCGGTAGAGGCCCTGGTCGTAGTCGTGCACGGCGGCGAACTGGTAGATCACGGCGGCGAGCGCCACCAACGAAACCGCGTCGAGTGCGTGCCGGGCGCTGGGGCCGCTCCACGCCGGCATCGCCGACGGCCTCCAGGCGAACGCCAGCAGCACACCGACCAGCAGCGGCGCAGCGCGCGTGTCGGTGCCGTAGAAGACCCGCGAGGTGTCGCTGCCGGGAACGTAGAGCGCCCACATCAGCGCGGTTGAGCCGACCGCGCCCGCGGCGACCAGCGCCGGCAGCACGCGGCGCCCGCGCAGCTTCAGCGCGAGCAGGAAGAGCGGCGGCCACAGCAGGTAGAACTGCTCCTCGACCGCCAGCGACCACAGGTGGCGGAGCAGTCCCGGGCGGCCGAACTGGGCGAAGTAGCTCTCGTGCGCGAAGATGAAGCGCCAGTTCGCGACATAGAAGATCGACGCCAGCGCGTCGCCGTGCAGCCCGACCAGCCTGCCGCGCTGCAGCGTGGCGCCGATCAGCAGGCAGACCGCGAGCAGCAGGAAGAGCGCCGGCAGCAGACGCCGCGCGCGGGCGGCCCAGAAGCGCGCGAGCGCCACGCGGCCGCTCTGGCCGTACTCGGCGAGCAGCAGCGAGGTGATCAGGTAGCCGCTGATCACGAAGAACACGTCGACGCCGAAGAAGCCGCCGGGCATCCAGCTGACGCCCGCGTGGTAGAGGAAGACCGCGGCCACGGCGACGGCGCGCAGACCGTCGATGCCTGGCATCCGGCGAAGCCGGGGCGCCGCCGGGCGCGGTTGAGCTGGAGCGGTGGCCGCCACCTGCCAAGTATGCGCAGCGCCCGCGAAAGACGTGCGTGCAGACCGCTTGAAACCGGCGCCGCGCAAGCTATCTTTCGCGTGTTCGCGCGAGCAGGTCGCGCCAGGCCGGGAAGAAGGAGAGCAACACGATGGCGAGCGTCGCCGAGCCGATCCCCGCAGGACTCGCCCCGTCGCGGCCGGCGCTCAAGGTCGTGCCCGTCGCCGGCCTGCCGGTCGTCGCCCTCGTGGTCGCCGGGCTGGTCGCCGCGATCGCCAGCAACAGCCACTGGGCGCTCGACTTCTTCCACGTCGTCGGCGGCGGCCTGTGGACCGGCATCGACCTGTTCTTCGGTCTCGTGCTCGGCCCGATCATCGGCACGATGTCGATCCCGGCGCGCATGGAGTTCTCGAGCCGCGTGATGCCGAAGATGCTGCTGATCATGCCGACGCTCGTCACGATGACGCTCGGCTCCGGCTTCCAGCTGGCGCGCAAGCTCGGCAACCTCGCGCCGCACTCCGTCAACCATCCCTGGCTGGTCGCGTCCTACATCGTCGTCGGCGTGATGGCGACGATCGCGCTCGGGCTGCTCGAGCCGGCCAACATCGCGGTCCTGTTCGAGCTGCGCAAGCCGAACCCCAACGGGGCGCGGATCGGCAAGCTGATGAAGGTCTTCATCTACACCGCCGGGATAACCGGCCTGATGCAGATCGCGACGCTCGTGATCATGACCAAGCTCGCGAGCAACTGAGCGATGGAAGCCCATCCACCGGTGCAGGAACGCCCGCTCCCGCCGATCCAGCAGATCGCGGTCGCAGTCCTGGCGCTGATCGTGATCGGCGGCATCTACACCGCCGCGCATCTGCCGCGGCACGTGCCGCAGGGGCCGACGATCGCGCTGCTCGCCGCGGCCGTCGTGCTGCTCGCCGTCAACATCAGCCTGCTCGCCCGGATCGAGGCCTTCGCGTGGCGCGCCTTCCGGCTGGTTTCCGGCTGGGTCTTCGCGGCCTACCTGGTGATCGCGGGCATGCTCGAATACGTCTTCGTCTACGACCACACGCGCGGCAGCCAGCTGGTGATCCTGACGGCGATGCTCGCCGTCTTCGCGGTCGACATCCCGATGCTGCTGGGCTTCAGCGTCGCCCGCTTCCAGGACGAGTAGCGCGCCGGCGCGCCGGTCCGCGTGCCCGGCGGCGGGGAGCGGGCGCCACGGGCCGCTAACCGGGTCTTAAGCGTTCATCGCGTTTGCTGCAGATAGCCTCTGACGCCGAGCGTTTGGCCGCCCGGCGGCCGTTTCGGCGCAAGCTCTCGCGAACCTTGTCGACGATCACTCCCCGAGCTCCCCAGCCGGCGCGCTCAGCGCCGCCGTCCGATCTTCACGCCGACGGCGCGCGGGCGCCGAGCGCGCTCGTCGAGCGCTCCTGCCTGCTCGCGATCCTCGTGCTCAGCGGCCTGCTGGAGTTCGTCAAGCTCAGCCAGAACGGCTACGCGAACGTCTACTACTCCGCGGCCGTGAAGTCGATGCTGCGCTCCTGGCACAACTTCTTCTTCGTGGCGGCCGACCCGAACGGGCTGATCACCGTCGACAAGCCGCCGCTGGCGCTGTGGCTGCAGGCGGTGAGCGCGAAGCTGTTCGGCTTCGCGCCGCTCAGCCTGATCGTGCCCGAGGGCATCTGTGCGGTGCTGACGGTGTTCCTGCTCTACCGGATCGTGGCGCCGCGCTTCGGCGTCTGGGCGGGGCTGACGGGTGCGCTCGCGCTCGCGGTGTTCCCGTCGTTCGTGGCGGTGTCGCGGGAGAACGGGGTCGACTCGCTGTTGATCCTGCTGATGCTCGCCGCCGCCGGGCTCGGGCTGGCCGCGACCGACTCGGGGCGGCTGCGGACGCTCGTGTGGTGCGGGGTGGCGGTCGGGCTCGCGTTCAACACGAAGTCCCTGGCGGCGGCTCTCGTCGTGCCGGGGATCGTGGCCGGCTACCTGGTGTGCGCCCCCGGCTCCTGGCGCCGGCGGCTCGGGCACCTCGCGGTCGCCGGTGCCGTGTCGCTGGTGATCGCGCTGTCGTGGTCGCTCGCGGTTGACCTGACACCCGCGTCGCAGCGGCCGTTCATCGGCAGCACCTCCGGCAACTCGGAGCTGCAGCTCGAGTTCGGCTACAACGGCTTCGGCCGCGTCGGCGGCCAGCAGGGCGGCCCGGGCAAGGAGACCCACAGGACGCTGACGGCGCTCACGGCGCGGCCGCTGCTGCGGGCCGGCAGCGACTGGCCGCTGACCGCGCGCGAGTACCGCTACCTCGTCAGGCACCCGCCGCCGCCGGCGGCCCCTCACGCGAAGGCGGCGCCCCGGCCGCACGGGCGCCGGCGGGCGACAGCGCCCACGCCGTTTGGCGGTTCACCCAGCCCGCTGCGGATCTTCGGCGCCGGCCTCGGAGGTCAGGGCGGGTGGGTCGTGCCGCTGGCGCTGCTCGGGCTGATCGCGGCCGCGCTGACGCTGCGACGTCGCCGCGGTGACCGGCGCATCGCGGGCCTCTACGTGCTCGGGGGATGGTTCCTCGTCGAGCTCGCGGCGCTCGACTTCTCAACCGGGATCGTGCACCCCTACTACGCCTCCGCGCTCGCCCCGGGGCTCGCGGCGATGGTCGGTGCCGGCGCCGTCGCGCTGGCGGCGCTGGTGCGCAGCGGCACGACGCGGCGGGCCGCGGGCGGCTACGCGCTCGTGGTGCTGGCGGTCACCGGGACCCTGGCGGCGCAGCTCGTGCTGATCCACCGTGACGGCGACCCGCTGTGGTGGCGGATCCCGCTCGTGGTGCTGTGCCTCGGCGCGCTGATCGCGATTCCGCTGCTGCGCCGCCGCGCGGGATGGGCGGTGGCCGCGGCGACCGCAACGTTGCTCGTCGCGCCGATGGTCTTCAGCTTCAGCGTCTGGCTCGCGCCGGTCAGCGGCACCTTCCCCACCGCCGGCCCGTACACCTATGCCGGTCACGGCGGTGACGGCGTCACGACGACGAGCCTGCACCTCGATCAGGCGCTGGTCCGGTTCCTGCGCACACATGGCGCACACAGGCCGTACATGCTGCTGACCGAGTCCGCCGATCAGGCCTCGGCCCCGATCCTGTTGGGATTGCAGGCGAGCGCCGTGGGCGGCTACAACACGACCGATCCGGCGATGAGCGCCGACCAGCTGGCCACGCTCGTCACCGAGCACAGGGCGCGCTACATGCTGATCGACGGGCCATACGCCTCCCGTGGCGGCAACGGCGCGTCGAGCGCCGCGCGGCTTGTCTGCCCGGCGGTTCCCGCCCAATACTGGGCGCAGAACACGCCGGACTACGCCTACTACGGCTCCTATCTCGTCGACTGCGCCGGGCGATCGGCGCAGCTGCGCCATCCCTACCGGTTCGCGCGGGCGTTCCTGCGCAGCCATCCCAACGTGCACTACGCTCTCTGAGCGGTGGGCACCGATGTCAGCGCGCGGCTGATCGAGGCCTGGACCGACGAGGTTCAGGCGACGATCGTCTACGGGCTGATCGCAGCGCGCGAGGGGGACCCGCGCCGCGCCGCCGTGCTGCGCCAGCTCGCCGAGATCGAGCGCTCGCATCGCGAACGACTCGAGCGGCGGATGACCGCCCTCGGGATCGAGATCCCCGACGAGCGCGGCGTCAGGCTGTCGAGCTGGCGGCGCCTGCAGGCGCGCTTCGCCCCGGTCGACCGTCTGCTCGCCCGCCAGGAGGCGATGGAGCTGGACATCGCCGCCGAGATCGAGGAGCACCCGACCGGCGACGTCGAAACCGACGCGCTGCTCGAGCAGATCCGCGACGAGGAGGAGCAGCACACGGTGGCGCTCGCGCAGCTGCGGTCCGGCAGCGTGCCGGCGCTCCAGCGGGCCGCTCCGAGCGCGGACGGCCCGCAGGTGCGGCTGACGCGGATCCTCGGACGCGAGCGCTGGCACCGCGGCGCGGGCGGCTGGATCTCGGGCGTGATCTACGGCGCCAACGACGGGCTCGCCGCCGTCTTCGGGCTGGTCGCCGGTTTCTCCGGCGCCACCGGCGGCTCGCACCTGGTGTTGACGGCAGGCCTGTTCGGCGCGATCGGCTCGGCGCTGTCGATGGCGACCGGCGCCTACCTCGCGGAGCGCTCGGTCGCCGAGGTCGCGGCCGCGAACCTCGCGCGCGAGCACGAGGAGGTGCTCACGCACCCGGAGGAGGAGAAGGAGGAGCTGTCGCTCTTCTACCAGCTGAAGGGCCTCACGATCGCCGAGGCGGACATGGTCGTCGAGCGGATCGCCGAGGATCCGGAGCAGCTGTTCAAGGCGATCGCGATCGAGGAGTTCGGCAGCGCCGACGCCGAGCGCGGCGACGCCGTCCAGGCGGCGCTCGCCGGCGGACTCTCGACCGCCGCCGGCGCGATGGTGCCGGTGATCCCGTTCTTCTTCCTGCACGGCACCGCCGGCGTGATCGTCGCCGCCTCCGTGTCGCTGGTCGCGCACTTTGCGGTCGGCGCGGCGAAGTCGCTCTTCACCCTCCGCACCGCATGGTCCGCCGGGCTCGAGATGACCGCCGCCGGAGCGATCGTCGGCGGCGTCACCTACCTGCTCGGCCTGGCGATCGGGACCTGACCGCGGGCCGCGTGCCGGCCCTGTCGCGGCTGCGCCGGTCAGCTCTTGAGCAGCGCCGGGCGCGCAAACGCCGAAGCCCCGGGGATCACGAGATCCGCCTCGGTCTGGAACCACTGCTCGAGCAGCGAGCAGTACATGCCGCGGTAGTCGGAGGTGTTGACGAGGTTGTCGTTGACGTCGAGGTCGGCGAGACCGGGGAACTCGCCGACCATCACGCCGGAGGCCTGCGTGCCAACCAGGAACGCGACGCCGGCCGCGCCGTGGTCGGTGCCGGAGCCGTTGTCCTGCGGACGGCGGCCGAACTCCGACCACAGCTGAATCAGCACCCGGTCGGCGATGCCGCGAGCCTCCAGATCGCGCTGGAAGGCCAGCACGCCGTCGACGGTCTGCTGCAGGTTGGTCGCCAGCGTCGTGCCCTCATCGGAGTGGGTGTCATAGCTGCCCGGCGCCTCGAGGGCCGCCACGCTGATCGGCAGCCCGGCGGCGAGCATCGCTGCGAGTGCCGCGAGCCGGTCGTCGAAGTCGGGAGCGCTGGCCGGGTAGGTGACGGGCGAGTTGTAGTTCGGCGTGCCGTCGGCTGAGACGAATGGGGCAACCTTGCTGCGCACCTCGATCATGTTGGTCGCCGCGCCGCGGGCCTGCGCGAAGGCCGGCGAGCTTGCCGGCAGCGCGCCGAGCTCGCCGATCGTGTCCAGCGCGAGCGACAGCACCGGGTCATCGACGCCGTTGGCCCAGAAGCTGTAGTCGGCCGGCGAGGACACCGCGGCGACAGGATTCGTTGCGGTGGCGAGCGCGGGCGCCAGGCTGTCGTCGAGCGAGAGGCCCTGGAGCGGGTTCGTCGCGCTGCCGACGATGTCGAGGTAGCGCCCGAGCCACCCGGTGCCCACGGCCGTGTCGAGCTCCCCGACCTCCCAGTAGTGCCGGGAGGTGAAATGGCTCTCGTCCGGGGGGTCGTAGCCGATCGCCGGGAAGGTTGTGACCTTGCCTTCGCCGTGGAGCGTCGCGAGACCGGCCGCCGACGGGTGCCACATGAGCGTCGGATCCTCACTGAACGGAACACCCGTCCCCTCCTCGAGGCTGAGCGTCGGGCGCAGCGTGGCGTAGTTCGGATCGCCAACGGGAGCCAGTACGGAGAGCGCGTCCCAGCCGCCCTGCATGTAGATCGAGACGAGGACCGGGGCGTCGGACGTCGCGGCCGCCGCCTCCGCGATGCCGTCGACGAAGTGGCGGGGGGTCAGCAGAGACGCGCCGTACACCGACAGCGCCAGCCCGGAGCTGCGCATCAGGAACGTGCGCCGCCGCATGCCGCTTCCGGCCGGGAGCGGCATCCCCCGCTCGATCGCCGGCAGGCCACTCCCGGCCCGGGCTATTCCCTGGCGGATCAGTGCGGCCCGGGTGAACTCGTTGCAGCAGGCCATCAGCTGAGCTGCATGTCGGGCGAGATCGCGATCAGCATGCGCAGCGCGTTCTGGCGCATCGCGCGGTAGGGGCTCTGCTCCCAATCGGCATCCGCGCCGTCAAGCGCGCTGGAGGCGAACGACGAGATCACGGCGGCGGAGGAATCCGAGAGCCGTGGGTTCCCCCAGAACGCGTACGCGCCGGCGAGCGCGGTCGCCGGCGACTCGGTCGCGTCGTAGGTGCTGCCGCCGGCGGGCCAGGGGTCGACGTAGCTCGAGTCGAGCGCGTAGTTGACCATGTCCCAGCGTCCGCGCAGCGTCGAGGTGTCGATCCAGGCGTCGAAGTCCCAGCCGGAGACGTTCGGCGGGTAGAACAGCTGCTGGCCGGCCTCCTGGCCGATCCAGGCCCAGTCGTCGGTGTCGACGTACCGGCCGATCGCGCGCAGCAGGCCGGCGTTGAAGACGACCGGCGGCGTCACGAGCTCCGGGCCGGCGTAGAAGTCCGGGTGCAGGAGGATCGCCTCGACGACCGGCGCGATCGCGAAGTTCGAGCTGACGTAGAGGCCCTGGAGCGATCCCAGCGTCGCGTCGTCCGGGGGTGTCGGGATGAAGTAGCTCCACAGCTTGGTGATGAAGAACGACGCGTGCAGCGGGTGGTTGAGGCAGAGCGTGACCGCGTCGGTATAGGTCCAGTTGCCGGTCGCGCCGAAGACGGTCTTGTCGGTGTCGTCGTGCTGGGTGGGATCGAAGCGGAAGTTGGTCGGTCCCGAGTCGTTCCAGTCGTTGGTCCAGCCGGTCAGCGAGCGCGCCATCTCGCGCACGTCGTCCTCGGTGTAGGCGCCGCGGTCGGCGCCGAGCGAGAAGAGCTCCATCATCTCGCGCCCGTAGTTCTCGTTCGGGTCCCAGACGCTGTTCTCCACGCCGTTCAGGAAGACCAGCATCGCCGGGTCGATCGTGACGGCCTGGAAGAGGTCGGCGAAGTTGCCGAGCGCGTTGGCGCGAAGCGTCGCGTTCTGGTCGAGCATCAGCTGCTGGTCGCCGACCTGGTCGTTCGAGGTTGCGAACCAGTCGTGCCAGATGAACGTCATCCGCTCGACAAGCGGCTGGTTGGTGCGCACCATGCGGTCGAGCCACCAGCAGTGATCGTCGCCCCAGGTTCCGGCAGGGTCGAGCGGACCACCGCTCGAGTTCGTCGGGTCCGGCCCGTTGAGGAGCTCCGGTCCGCTGGGGCGCGTGAGGCTCTGGACGACCGCGGGCAGCGGCTGGCCGGCGAGTGCCGCTGCCTGCCCGGGGGCGGGACCGAAACCGGCGCGCCAGAGCAGCCGCGTGACCTGTGCGACGGTCGCCGGGTCGGACACGCTGGCGACCGGCGCGTTCGAGAGGGGGGGAGGGGCCGGAGCGACCCGCGGTGTCTGCGAGCCACGGGCCAGCGCACGCACCTTGCCGTGGCGGCCGTGCTTGTGATGGCGGTGGTGGTGCCTGGCGGCCTGGCGCGCGCGCGCCCGGGCCTTGGCACGGGCCGCCACTCCGCCTGACCTGCTCCCCCTGGCCGCCGCCTCCATACGCGGCTGGTCGGCGCGCGGCGCGATTACTTGAGCGGGACGTGGCGCGCATCGTCCAGCGGTCCAGGCGCCGGCCGGCTGCGTCCGCAGATCGAGACGCCCGCGTGTGTGCGAGACTCGGGCCGATGGGTGACTGGACTCGATTGCTGCGGCGCCTGTGGCGGATGCTCACGCGCTGGCGCGCGCGCCGGCGGCGCTGAGAGGCGGCCTGCTGTAGCGGCGACGCCGCCACGGCGCGCGGTTCGGCGGCGCCGTCGCGGCGCGCGCGGTTCGGCGGCGCCGTCGCGCTCAGCGGGCGCGCGGCTCGGCGGCGCCGCCGCTCAGCACGCGCTCGAGCACGTCTACGACGTGACGCTTGCGGGCGGCCGCGAACTGCTCCCCGGTCGCATCGAGACCCATCGCGGCGAGCATCGTGTCGTTGTGCTCGATCGGGAAGAAGCACAGCGCCACGACGGTGATCAGCAGCTGCTCGGGGTCGACCGACGGACCGGGCGGCGGCGGCAGCGAGCGTACGAACCGCGCGAGCCCACCGGCGACCGCCACGGAGTGGCGCGGCCCGGGGGCGAGGTGGCGACCGCCGCCCAGCGCTTCGCGGCCCATCAGCCGCACGAGCGCCGTGCGTTCGCGCAGGAAGTCGATGTAGCCGTCGATCAGCAGCTCCAACGCGGGACGCAGCCGGCCGCTTCGCTCGAGCTCCTCGGCCGCGCGCGCGGCGAGCGGCTCGAGTCGCCGTTCGCGCTCCAGCAGCAGGCGCTCGAGCACGGCCTCGTAGAGTGCCTGTTTGCCGCCGAAGAAGTAGGCCGGCAGGGCGGCTGACACGCCCGCCCGGCGGCCGATCGCGCCGAGGCTCGTGCGCTCGTAGCCACGCTGGGAGAACAGCTGCTCGGCGGCGTCGAGGATCGCGCGGCGCGAGGCGCCGGCGTCACGGCGGCGAACGCCGGGGGCGCGGGCGGGGGCTGGGGTGGGGGCGCGGGCGGGGGCTGGGGCGGCCAATTGCGGTGCGGCACGAGCGGGGGTGGAGGCGGGCGGTTCGGCCGCTGCGGAGGTGGCGGCGAGCGGTGGGCGCGTGGGCACAGCGACAGGCTAGCGGCTCGTCTTGACAACTAACTGTGTGAACAGTAAGTTCGCGCGATGGACGGCCAAGCGATCGCCTGGGTCGACGGTGTCTGGCACGACGACGCCGCGAACGCGAGCGTGTCGGTGCTCGACCACGGGCTGCTCTACGGCGACGGCGTGTTCGAGGGCATCCGCTTCTACGCCGAGACGCCGTTCCTGCTCCCGGCACACCTGCGCCGGCTGCGCGCGTCGGCGCGGTGCCTGATGATCGACGTGCCGATGAGCGACGGCGAGCTGACGGAGCTGTGCACGGAGGCGATCGCTCGTTTCGGCTCCTCCGACGGCTACCTGCGTCTGATCGTCACGCGCGGCCGTGGCCTGCTCGGCGTCTCGGCCCACACCTGCGGGCGCCCGACGACGATCCTGATCGCCGCGTCGCTGCAGCTCTACCCGCCGGAGTTCTACGAGCGCGGCGTGGACGTCATAACCTCGAGCCTGCGCCGGTCCTCCCCGGACAGCGTGCCGCCGCAGATCAAGTCTCTGAACTACCTCACCTCGGTGCTCGCGGCGGCCGAGGCGCGTGCCCGCGGCGCGCACGAGGCGCTGCTGTTGAACGGCGCCGGCGAGATCGCCGAGTGCACGGCCGACAACGTGTTCATCGTCCGCGACGGCCGCGTCGCCACACCGCCGGTGTCCGCCGGCGGGCTGGCGGGCATCACGCGCGACCACGTGATCGAGCTGCTGCGCGCCGGTGGGATCGCCGTCGACGAGCGCACGCTCGTCGGCGCCGACGCCTGGACCGCCGACGAGGCGTTCCTCACCGGAACCGGCGCGGAGGTCGTTCCGATCGCGAGCGTCGACGGCCGCTCACTCGTTGCGCCCGGCCCGCTCACGCGCCGCGCGCAGACGCTGTTCGCGGCCTCGCTGCCACTCGCGCCGGCGATCAGCGCCCTGCGCGCCTAGGCTCCCGCCACCCGGGCGCCGCCGCCGGGACCCGACGCACGCCAGCGATAACGTGCCGGTGATGCTGCTCGGCGTCGACGTGGGCGGAACCTTCACCGACGCCGTCGTGGCCACGGCGGGCGGAGACCTCTACGCGGCGAAGACGCTGACGACGCCGGCCGATGAGTCGGTCGGCGTGATCGCCGCGGTCGCGCTCGCGCTGGAGGCGGCGGGCGCGTCGCCGGACGAGGTCTCGGCCTTCGCACACGGCACGACGGTGACGACCAACGCGCTGCTCGAGGGACGCGCGGCGCGCACGGCGCTCGTCGCGACCGACGGCTTCACAGATCTCGTTGAGCTCGGCCGCCAGGCACGCGCGGACCTCTACCGCCTCTGCGCCGCCCACCCTCCGGCGCTCGCGCCGGCGCCGCTGCGCTTCGCGGTCGACGAGCGGACCGGCCCGCACGGACCGCTCCGCGCCCCCGCCGCACTCGGCGAACTGGTGGCGGCGCTCGCCGCGGCTCAGGTCGAGGCGATCGCGGTCGTGCTACTGCACTCCTCGGCACACCCCGCGCACGAGCTCGAGGTGCGCGACGCGCTGCGCCGGGGACTCGGGGACGTCCACATCTCGCTCTCGCACGAGGTCAGCGCCACACCGCGCGAGTACGAGCGCGGCGCGACGACCGAGCTCGATGCCGCGCTCTCGCCGCTGCTGCGCATCCACCTCGCGAACCTGACCGACCGCTGCATGGCGGCCGGGCTTCCGGACGCGGCTGTGATGCAGTCCTCGGGCGGCCTGACGAGTGCGGCGCGGGCCGCGGCGCACGGAGCGCTGACCGTTCTCTCCGGACCGGCCGGCGGCGCGCAGGGAGCGCGCCTGGTCGCCGCCGCGGCGGGCGCGCGCGACGTGCTGTGCTTCGACATGGGGGGCACCTCCACCGACGTCTGCGCGATCGATCGCGGCGAGATTCGCGAGACGGGCCGCCGCACGATCGCCGGACGGCCGCTGGCGCTGCCCAGCCTGGACATCGAGACGGTGGGTGCCGGCGGCGGCTCGATCGGCTGGCGCGACACGGGTGGCGTCCTGCGCGTCGGTCCCCGCTCCGCCGGCGCGCAGCCCGGACCCGCGGCCTACGGGCGCGGCGGCAGCGAGCCGACCGTGACGGACGCCCACGTGGTGCTCGGCCACCTGCCCCGCGACGGCATGCTCGCGGGCGATGTGCAGCTCGATCACGAGCTCGCGCTGAGCGCCATCCGCGGCCTCGCGGTGCAGTTGGGCGTGGAACCGCTGCGCGCCGCCGAGGGCATCGTCGAGGTCGCGAACGCCGAGATGCTCCGAGCGATGCGCTCCGTGACCGTCGCGCGCGGGATCGACCCGCGTGGCTATGCCCTGATGGCGTTCGGCGGAGCCGGGCCGCTGCATGCGACGGCGATCGCCGCGGAGCTGGGGATCGTGCGGATCCTCTGCCCGCCGGCCTGCGGCGTGCTCTCGGCGCTCGGGCTCGCCGCGTCGGCGCCGCGCCGAGACGCCACGGGCTCCTTCGAGGCGGCGGCGGTCCAGCCCCTGCTCGCCCGCGCGCGCGCCGAGCTGGGCAGCGATCCGCACCACGAGCGCGTCCGCTACGCGCTGCGCTACCACGGCCAGTCCTTCGAGCTGACCGTCGACGCTCCGGCAGATGCCGACGCCGCGGCGCTGCGCGAGCGCTTCGAGCAGGCGCACGAGCGCGCCTACGGTTACCGCGAGGCTCAGAGCGAGGTCGAGCTGGTGACGGTGACGGTGTCAGTCTGGGGCGAGGCGCCGGTCCTTTCGCCGCGTGCCGGGCGCTCGGCGGCGACGCGCGAGGCCACGCGGATCTGGCTGTGCGGGCGCGAGCAGGACGCGGTCCTGGTCAGGGGCGAGCCGGCCCCCGGCGAGACCATCGAGGCTCCGGCGGTCTGCGCGCTGGCGAATGCGACGCTGCTGATCACGCCCGGCTGGCGCGGATCGGTGCTGTCCGACGGGACGATCGAGGTGACGCCCGCTTGAACGTCCGGGCTCCGTCTGGCGATCCGATCGAGCTGCCGATAACGCTCGGCGCGCTGCACGCCGCGTGCGAGGAGATGGGCGCCCTGCTGATCCGGGCCGCGCACTCGCCCAACATCAAGGAGCGGCGCGACGCCTCGAGCGCCCTGTTCAACGCACGCGGCGAGATGATCATGCAGGCCGAGCACATCCCGGTCCACCTCGGCGCGATGCCGGCGGCGCTCGCGGCGGTGCTGGAGCACGATCAGCCGCCGGGGCGCTCATGGATCCTCAACGACCCGTTCGCCGGCGGCACGCATCTGCCGGACATCACGGTCATCAGCGCCGCGCACCTCGATGGTCGCCTGATCGGCTACGCGGCGACGCGCGCTCATCACGCCGACGTCGGCGGCCGCACGGCGGGATCGATGCCGGCGGACAGCCGCACGCTCGCAGAGGAGGGGGTGCTGATCGCGCCGCAGCCGTTCGCCGAGGAGCTGATCGAGGCGCTCGTCGCACCGATGCGCCAGCCGGCCGAACGTGCGGCCGACCTGCGCGCGCAGCTGGCGGCCAACATGGTCGGCGCGCGCCGACTCGAGGAACTGGCGCGCCGAGTGGGACCGCGGACGCTCGAGGGGACGCTCGATTCGGTGCTCGACTACGGCGAGCGGCGCGCGGCCGCGGCGATCGCGGCGCTCGGGGACGGCGTGCGCGAGGCGCGCGACATCGTGGAGGCGCCCGAGGGCGATCTCGAGCTCCGCCTGCATGCGACGGTCGCGGGAGCGAGGATCGTGCTGGACTTCGCCGGCAGCGCCGCGCAGCACCCGGGCAACCTCAACTGCCCGTTCGCGGTGACACGCTCCGCCTGCTATTTCGCGGTGCGCGTGCTGAGCGATCCGGACACGCCGCCGAACGCGGGTGCCTACCGGCCGATCGAGATCCGCGCACCCGAGGGTTCGCTGCTCAACGCGCGCCGCCCCGCTGCGGTGGCAGCCGGCAACGTCGAGACCTCCTCGCGGGTCGCCGATCTTGTGCTCGGGGCCTTCGGCCGCGCGCTCGGACAGGGGACGATGAACAACCTGACGCTCGGCAATTCGCGCTTCTCCTACTACGAGACGATCGGCGGCGGGCAGGGCGCCTGCCCGGACGCCGACGGCCCCAGCTGCGTGCACGTCGCGATGAGCAACACGCTCAACACGCCGGTCGAGGCGCTCGAGCGGGCCTGCCCGCTGCGCGTCGTGCGCAGCGAGCGTCGCCGCGGATCCGGCGGGAGCGGGGCCTTTCGTGGCGGCGATGGCATCGTGCGCGAGCTAGAGGCGCTCGAGCCGATGCAGTTCTCGCTGATCGCCGAGCGCCGCCGCAGCCGTCCGCGGGGAGCCGACGGCGGCGCGGACGGCGCGCCGGGCCGCGACATGCTCGACGGCGAGCCGATCGCCGGGAAATCCACCGGGACGCTGGCGGCCGGCTCCCGCCTGCGGATCGAGACGCCCGGTGGCGGCGGTTGCGGGCCACCCCCGAACGCCGGCGCGAGATGAGCACGGGCACCGTCATCGGCGTGCTCGGGCACGGCCTGTCGAACGCCTTTCTGATGGCCTGGCAGGTCTGGTGGGCTCTGGTGCTCGGCTTCGCGATCTCGGCGATCGTGCAGGCCTGGGTGGGTCGCGAACGCATCCAGGCGGCGCTCGGCGGCTCCGGCCCGCGTCCGCTCGCGCTCGCGACCGCGCTGGGCGCCGCCTCCTCGTCCTGCAGCTACGCGGCGGTGGCGATCGCCAAATCGCTCTTCCAGAAGGGCGCCTCGGCGGCGTCGGCTCTGGCCTTCCAATTCGCCTCCACCAACCTGGTGGCCGAGTTGGGCGTCGTGATCTGGGTGCTGATCGGCTGGCGGTTCACGCTCGCCGAGTTCGCCGGCGGGCTGGTGCTGATCGCGGTCATGACGGTCCTGCTGCGCTTGTTCGTCTCGCCGGCCGCGGAGTCCGAGGCCCGCCGGCACGCGCAGCAGGCCGAGACCGGTCACCAGCACCACAGCGCCGGCGGGACGCCGGGGATGCGCAGGCGCCTGCGGTCGATCGATTCGTGGTCGGACGTGGCGCACAACTTCCGCAACGACTGGGCGATGCTGTGGAAGGAGATCACACTCGGCTTCCTACTGGCCGGATTCATCGGCCTGCTCGGGAACGACTTCTTCAACGGACTGTTCGTCCGGCACGCACCGGCCGGGCTGCGCCTGCTGGAGAACGTGATCGTCGGCCCGATCATCGCGGTGCTCAGCTTCGTCTGCTCCGTGGGCAACGTGCCGATCGCCGCGGTCCTGTGGTCGGGCGGGATCGGCTTCGGCGGCGTGATCGCCTTCATCTTCGCCGACCTGATCGTGGTCCCGATCATCCTGGTCTACCGCAAGTACTACGGCGGCCCCTTCGCGCTGCGGATCACCGCACTGATGTTCGTGACGATCGTGATCGCGGCGCTGATCGTGGATCTGCTGTTCAGCGCCGTCGGGCTCGTCCCGCACGTGCGTCCCTCCCGCGGTGACATCTTCGGTGCCGTCAAGCTCGACTACCGCCTCGCCACGAACGTCCTGGGCTTCGCGCTGTTCGCGGCCCTGTTCGCGCTCACGCTGCGTCGGGGCGCGAGCGATCCGGTGTGCGGCATGAAGGTCGACAGGGCGAAGGCGCTGAGGCTCGAGCGCGGCCCGCGCACGTTCTACTTCTGCAGCGAGCACTGCCTGCACACCTTCGAGGCGCAGTGCGGCGCGCGGCCAGCTGACGCCGGCGCCGGCCCTCACGTCTGCTGACGGCAGCGGGATGAGATCGCCATACGGCGGCGGCCGGCGCGCGCGCTCTCTTCGGCCGACGCGCGCTCTCCGCGCCGGGTGTTCAGCGCGTCGTGAGCGCCGGTGGCTCGTGGTAGCGGGCGTCGCCGCCGGGTCCCGCCACGCTCGCGGCCAGTCCATCCGCCGGTCCGTCGTGCGGAGCGTCGATGTCCGAGCGTTCGTCCTCGGGGGCGTGCGGCACCCACCGGCGCAGCACCTCGACGAGCGTCCGCGAACGCACCGGCTTCGCGATGTAGTCGTCCATGCCGGCTGCCAGGCAGCGTTCGCGGTCGCCGGTCATGGCGTGCGCGGTCATCGCGATCACCGGTGTGTGCCGATCGCCGCCGCTTTCGCGCCGGCGCAGCTCGCGGGTCGCCTCGTAGCCGTCCATCCCCGGCATCTGGCAGTCCATCAGGATGGCGTCGAAGTGTTGAGCGTCGAGTGCCTCGAGCGCCTGGAGCGCGTCGTCGACGAGTCGCGCGCGAAAGCCTGCCCGCTCCAGCACGCGTCCGGCGACGCTGCGGTTGACGGGACTGTCCTCAACCACCAGCACGATCGCCGCGTCGGCGCGGACAGCCTGCTCCTCGAGCGTCCGAGGCGCGCCGGGAGCCTCGGCGGCCGTGACGGCGAGCTCGTCGGCAGGCGGCGGCACGGCGGGATGCTGCACGGGCCGTGCCTCCGCGAGGATGGCGCCGGCCGTGAGGCCTGCCGGGCCGACGCGGGCCCCGCCCGCCTGCGACGACAGCGCCGGCGCGGCCTGCGAGGCGGGCGGTAGCCGCAGCTCGAACCAGAAGGTGCTGCCGGCGCCAGGCTCGCTGGCGGCGCCGATCGCGCCCCCCATCAGCTCGACGAGCTCCTTGGCGATCGCCAGGCCCAGGCCATTGCCGCCGTAGACGCGCGTGGTTGAGACGTCGGCCTGCGTGAACGGCTCGAACATGCTCTCGAGCACCAGCGGGTCGATCCCGATGCCGGTGTCGGTCACCTCGAAGTGAATGCCGTAGTCGCCCAGATCCGTGGGGCCGCCGAGTTTGAGCGTCACCGACCCGACGGTCGTGAACTTGACCGCGTTGGAGACGAGGTTCATCAGCACCTGGCGCAGGCGGGAACCGTCGCCGCTGACACGGCACGGCACGTCCGCGTCGATCTGGACTGCGAACGCGAGCCCCTTGCTTCGCGCCTCCTGCGCGGCCGGCGCGCAGGCCTGGTCGATCGTGTCCCGCAGGTCGAAATCGACGCGATCGAGCTTGAGGCGGCCGGTCTCGATCGTGGAGATGTCGAGAATGTCGTTGATGATCGCGAGCATGTGCTCGCTCGAGCGGCTGACCTGCTCGGCATAGGAGCGCTGCTCGTCGTCGAGTTCGGTCTCGAGCAGCAGGTCGTTCATGCCGATCACGCCGTTCATTGGCGTGCGGATCTCATGGCTGACGTTGGCGAGGAAGGCCGATTTCATCTTCGACGACTCGATCGCCTCGTCGCGGGCGATGCGGTACGCATCGTTGAGCCCGAGCAGGTTCTCCAGGCGTTCGCGCCGCTCGCGGGCGAACATCGCGACGAGCCCGAGAAGCGGCAGCAGCGCGAGCGGGACGAGCGGGGCGCTCTGAATGTCGTACGCGACCAGCAGACCGATGCCCGAGAGGCCGGCGTCGACGACGTAGACCCAGCTGTCGCCGAGCTGCGCCGCGAGGGTGGCGCCGCGGCCGAAGGCGAACCGTAGCCCCGACACGCCGAAGTCCACCGCGAATTGAGCCGCGAGTGCGCCGATCAGGAGTGCGGGTGACGCCCTGTTCGGCGCGATGCCTGCGATCGCGAACACGGCGACCGGACCGACCGCGAACCAGGCGTTGCCGACGCATTGGCCGAGCCGGCTGGCACGCGTCTCGCCAGTGAGGATCTCGGGCAGGCGAGCGAGCGCCAACGCCGCTACAACCGCGACCGGAACGAGCGCCACCGGCATCGCGAACAGCAGCGGGACGAACGCCAGCTGAGCGGGTACCGTGAAGCCGAACGGCGTGTCAACGAGGACGCGCAGAGCCGCGACCAGCACGACGAAGCAGACCGCGGCGGCCGTGATCCCAAAACCGTGGGGTGGAGCGAGCAGCCACACGGCGATCACGGCAACGATGAAGCCGCCGCCGACGAAAGCCTCGACGAGACGTTCCCGAACGGTCATGCGCTCCCCGGGCTGCTGCAGGGTGTCGGCGATGACAGCCTGCAGCTCCGGGCTCAGCTGGCCCAGCATGTCGTTGGTATCGACGGATCCATTGGCGATCTTTACGTTTCGGCGCGTCTGATCGGCGCGGATCGGCGAACATCGACCCAGTGCCTGCAAGGTGCGGGCGACCAGATCGAGACGACCTCCAGGCGTCGCCGCGAAGGCGTCCCAAAGTCGGACCGGGACCGGCGCAGACGCCGGTCCCGGTCGGTGGGAGCGATGCGATGCTCGGCCGGCTCCCCGCCGCCCAGCGCGGCAGGACGCCGGCCGGGGAGGGTCAGTGCTTCAGGCGCGGATCGACGAAGATGTCATCGACCTGCGATGCGCCGCCGGTGGCGGTGAAGCGCAGCGCCATCTGCGCCGTGCCGGTGGCCGACAGCTTCGAGGCGATCTTGCCGCCCGTGTGCATGGCGGCGGGCGCCGTCCACGTCGAGTCGCCCGAGACCGTGCCCACCGGGAACGTGAGCTGGAGGCCGGCGACCGTGTAGACGACGGACACGGTGATCGTCGACGACGCCGCCTTGTTGAGGGCGAAGAAGCGGAAGTAGGTGTCAGCGCCGTCGACGCAGACGAACGGCGTCTGGACGCTGGCGCCCGCGGGCAGATTCAACGACCACGACCCGAGCGAGCCCGTCGCCGCATATGGCTCGCTGCCGGCGACCCTGGCGGCGCCGCCGCTGAGCGTCCAGCCGGTGAGGCTGCCTTCGAAGTTGCCGCCCGGAACCAGCCAGTAGTAGCCCGTGTCCTTAGGGAGGAACGGCTGCGACAGCGCCGTGGTGCCGCAGGGGGTCGTGGCGGTCAGCGTGGCTGCCTGCGCCGAAGCGATCGGCAGCGCGGTGAGTGCGAGCCCGCCGAGCACGCCCGCGCTCAACAGCAGACGGCGCAGCGTTCGGCGGGGCGTGTGTGCGGCCACGAGCGTTGACATCGGCGTGTGCCTTTCTTGGCGGTACTGCGACCGCGTCGTGCGTGGGTGAGGTCCTCGGATCTTGCGGCTGAGGCGGGGTCGCATGTCCAGCAGTGGGGTCGAGGATCGGTTAGTCGGCCATGAGGTTTGCGCCGACGCCGTCATGTTGAGGCACGGGTCGGCCTCTGCCAAATGGATTGGACGTCTGTCGTAGTCGGCGGTCGCGCGGCCGCTCAGAGCGGCCGCAGGGCGCTTCGGCTGCGTGGCACGTCCTCGTCCATGCCCATCCACAGATACAGCTGGACGAACACGAACAGCGTCATCGACAGCGATCCCGGCACCAGCATGACGCCGCCGGCCAGCTGCTGGTCCGTCAGCGCCGAAATGCCGCCGGGGCGGTGCGCGAGGTGGGCGTATGCCGGGTAGAGCGGCGAGGCGGCGAAGATCAGCACGAGCGCGATGACCCAGCTCACGATCGCGGAGGCGACGATGTAGTAGACGCGGTGGATGGCGCTCAGGCGCGCGCGCAGCGGCGGCGAGTCGAGCACCTGCGCCCACAGGAGCACGCCGAACACGAGGAACGTCACGTGCTCCAGGTCGTGGATGGCACGGTCGCGCACGGCCAGGTCGTAGAGGCCGGGTATGTGCCAGGCGACGAGGTTCGCGCTGAACACGATCCACACCGGGATCGGCCGCGAGAGCAGCCGCCCGAGAGCCCGAAGCAGACCGCACCAGCTCGAGCGGCTGATCGCCTTGGCGACCGTGCGGCGGAAGCCCAGCGGCAACGGACGCCAGATCGAGGCCCACGGGGCGCCGAGCACGATCAGCGGTGCGGCGATCGTGAGCAGCATCACGTGCTGGGTCATGTGCACCCAGAACAGCTTCTCCGCGAGCGTGTCGATCGGCGAGGCGAGCGCCGCAAGGATCACGAGCAGACCGGCGTAGAACGAAACCGCGCGCCAGCGTTCGCGTCGGCTGCGCGGACGCTGCAGCACTCGCACCGCACGATGCTCGCCGAGCAGGTGCAGGCAGGCGAGCAGCGAGAGAACCGCGAGTGGAAGGTCTACGGCCGACATCGCTGCGCCGCGGACGCCGGCGGGTGCCGCCTCACTGTCCGTGAAGCGCGGCGGGTGGCTCCTCGCCGCTCGCCGGCGCGCCGCTCGTCACATCTGCGGCGGCGCTCCTTCCACGACGCAGCGCCACCCACCAGATCGCCAGCACGACGATCACCAGGCCGATCGGCAGCACGAGCGTGAGCGCGCCGGCAAAGGTCGTGGTGCCCGCCGCGGCGAGTTGGAGGGCGGCGGCGATCACTTGACGAGGTAGAGCAGGACGAAGGCGAACAGTTCGACCAGGACCAGCACGTAGAGGTAGACGGCACAGGCATCGGCGCTCGGCCTCAGCTGCGCCGATGGCGCGGCCACGCCATCGCCGGCTGCAGCGGCCGGCTGGCGCATGGACTGCGCCCACAGCGTTTCGATCCAGTAGGCCGCGCCGAGCCAGAACACGCCGAAGACGACGGTGAAGCCGAGGAAGACGCTCGCCAGTCCACCGTCGCCTGCCCCGAACGGGAGGTTGTAGTACTCGACGCACTGCACGACGACGGCTGCGAGGGCCAGCACGAGCGCCACCGATGCGCCGATCCGCCACGGGCTGCCCCTGCCGTCGTCGAGCGCGCGGCGCGCCAACTCGAACACGGCCGTCGAGCCGAGCACGCACAGCAGGATCGCCACGCCCCAGCCGGTCGGCGGATTGGTGTGCGCCGGATGGAAGTCGTGGTTCGTGTTCAGCGCGCGCAGATAGAAGAACGCGAACACGAACGCCATGAAGAGGAACACGACGGCGCTGGCCAGCAGCCGGGCACCGACCGCGAGGTTGCGGCCGAGGACCGCGGGATCCTCGGGGTCCGCGACCAGGCTCTCGTGGGTGCTCACGCCAAGCCTCCTTCACCGGCGATCACGCGCGGCCCGAAATCGGCGACCGCGGGCGCCTCGGGTGAGCCGTAGCCGTAGGGATGGGAGGTGATCGTGGGGATGCGCTCGAAGTTGTAGACCGGCACCGGTGACGGCAGCTGCCACTCCAGCGACTTCGACTGCCACGGGTTGGCCCCGGCACGCTCGCGGCGGAACACCACCGACCAGATCAGGTTGCCGAGGAAGATCAGCATCGAGGCGCCCAGGCAGAAGGCCGCGATCGAGACGAACACGTTCAGCGTGTGCAGGTCGGCGTTGTAGCTGGACACGCGCCGCGGCATGCCGAGCATGCCGGCCGCGAACAGCGGGAAGAAGGTCAGGTTGAAGAAGATGAACATCATCCAGAAGTGGACCTTGCCGAGCTTCTCGTTGAGGTTGAAGCCGGTGATCTTGGGCAGCCAGAAGTAGATGCCGCCCATCAGCGCGAAGACGAGGCCACCCATGATCGTGTAGTGGAAGTGCGCCATCACGAAATAGCTGCCGTGCGTGACGACGTCGCTCGTCACGTCGGAGAGGAAGACCCCCGAGAGCCCGCCGATCAGGAAGTTGAAGAAGAACGCGCACGCGAACAGCATCGGCACGGTGAAGCGGATCCGGGCTTTCCACAGCGTCCCCATCCCGTTGAGGAAGATGATGCCGGTGGGGATCGAGATCAACTCGGTCGTGAACATGTAGAACGGGCGCAGGTCCGAGTTGATGCCGCTCATGAAGAGGTGGTGCTGCCAGACCATGAAGCTCATCAGCGCGACGCCGAACATCCCGGCGACGGCGAGGCGGTAGCCCCACAGCGGCTTGCGCGCGAAGACCGGCAGGATCTCGAGCACGATCCCGAAGCCGGGCAGGGCGAGGATGTAGACCTCCGGATGTCCGAAGAACCAGAACAGCTCGTCCCACAAAAACGGGCTGCCGCCGGCGCTCGGGATGAAGAACGTGGTTTCGATGGCGCGGTCGAACACGACCATGATCAGCGCCGCCAGCAGCACCGGCGCCGCGAGCACGGCGAGGATCGACGTCGTCACCATGCCCCAGACGAAGATCGGCAGGCGGTTCCAGCGCATCCCCGGCGCGCGCAGCGTCATCACCGTCGCGATCATGTTGACGCCGACCAGCGCGAGCGAGATGCCGATCAGCGCGAACGAGACGATGTAGGCGTCGATGCCGGAGCGCGCCTGGTCGGCGAGCGTCTGGTACCCAGTCCAGCCGGTCGGGAAGCCGCCGAGCAGGGTCGCCGACAGCAGCACGAAACCGGCGAGCACGGTCAGCCACATCGTCAGCGACTCGATCCGGGGGAAGGCCATCCGCCGCGAGCCGATCATCAGCGGCACGAGATAGTTGCCGAGCGGCCCAAGCACTCCCGCCGACATCATCATCAGCATCATCGTGCCGTGCAGCCCCACCAGCGAGAGGTAGTTTCCGGCCGGGATCAGGGTCGCGTTGTCGCTGGTCAGCTCGGTGCGGATGAACATCGCGTTCAGCCCGGCGACGAAGAAGAAGAACAGCACCGCGACCAGGTACTGGATCGCGACGACCTTGTGGTCGGTGCAGAGGCGGAAGTAGCGCCAGGCTCCGTGCTCCTCACGCTCGCGCAGCGTCGCCGGGCGCCCGGCGATCCGCGAGAGCGGATAGTTGAAGAAGCCCAGGCCGATCAGCCAGCCGAGGATCGCGAAGCCCATGCCCATCAGGATCGCCACGTCGTCCTGGTCGGTTTCCGTCTGGGCATTCGAGTTCATGCCGATCTTCGTCCCGAGCCAGTGCCCGAGCGCGTAGCCGCCGATGCTCAGCGCGACCGCCCAGATCACGTTGAAGCCGAGCAGCTGGCTCCAGGCCGACGGTGTGCTGATCCGACGTTCGCTCACAGAGACGCTGGCTGATTCCATTTCAGGACGCATTCCGTAGTGGTTGTGGGTAGTAGACGCGCGCGTACGGCGGCAGCGTCTTCGTCAGCGCGGCGTTCCGGCGTTCCTCGTTGGTGATCCAGGTGACGAAGGCGGCGTCGCTGAGGACCCGCCCGGTGGTGTTCATGTGTCCGTGCCACAGCCCGCACAGCTCGTCGCAGCGGACCTGGAACGGCCCCGTTTCCAGCGGCTTGTCGAAGGCGATGTTGTCGGCGCCCATCACGGCGTCGGCCTTCACGCCGAGCTCGATCGCCCAGAAGGAGTGCACGACGTCCAGCGAGGTGACGTGGAACTCGATCTCGCGGTCGACGGGAAGGTCTAGCACGGTCGTCTCGACGCCGCCGTAGGTCGGGTAGCGGAAGGTCCACAGCCACTGCTGCCCGATCACCTGCACCGGCAGGGCGGTCCGCCAGTCGGCGGGCTTCGCGGCCGGGTTCGGGCCCTCGCCGCCGCCGGCGCCGCCGGTCGTGAGCAGGTCGGCCGTGCCGAACACCGCGAGTCCCAGCACAAGCGCGCTGGTGGCGATCAGCCAGGTGGCCTCGATCCGCCTGTGGCCGGTGATCGGCGGACCGTCGACGATCGCCTCCCCACCCTGTCGAAAGACCGTGACCGCATAGCCGAAGTAGACCCAGATCATCAGCACGATCGGCGTCGCGAGCGCCGTCAGCACCACATCGACGGTGTGCTGGTCGCGCGTCTGCTGGCTCATCGCCCCTGGGGGGATGTGCGGGCCGACGACCCAGATCACCAGCGGCAGGACGATCGCCGTGGCGACCGCCCAGATCGCCGTGATGCGCACGCCATGGCGCGGCTCGGCGCCCCGCCCCCCGGCGACGGCGGCCGCCTCGCTCACGAGACCTCGATCAGGCCGCTCATGTAGCCGATCGTCTGCATCGGCCCACCATTGCCGAACAGGAAGCCCGCGCCGCAGGGGACGAAGCACTGCCAGCGGTAGCTGCCGGGTCCAGGCGTGCGGAAGCTGAAGGTGATCGTGTTGTGCGCCTCGGCCAGCGAGCATGGCGCTGTGCCGCACTGGTTCTTGGCGTTGGGATTGACGCCCGGCAGCGGCACGTTGACGTCAAGGTCCGGGACCGTGAAGGTGTGGGCGGCATCGTCGGGGTTGATCCCGCGCTCGGGCACGCCGTTGATCGTCTCGATGCCGCCGGTGGTTCCGCTGACGCCCGCCAGGAAGCTGTTGCGCAGGCCGCTGGCCCCGTCGTACTGGTAGATCGTCACGGTGACGAGCGTGTGCGCCGGCACCTTGAAGATCGTCGTGTGCTCCCACTTTCCGGCCGGGTCCTTGGCCAAGTAGCTGACCCAGTCCGGGAACGGGTGGTGGCCGTAGGTCGGGACCGTCTGGAGCGTGAGGTGGACGCTGCCGTCGCTCTCCGCGGTCGCCGCGATCGCCGCGGGTCCGGACTCGAGGAAGAAGATGAAGTAGACGACGACGAGCCCGATCAGCACGGCCAACGTCGCAGCCACCGCTAGAGCCCTCACCCTCACGGTGCGCTTTCTACCGTGCGCGCCGGACCAATGCAAGTGGCCTCGGAAAATCCGCACCGTGCGCGTTCGCTCGGAGCGGGAATATGGCGCTTCGCCGCGCGCGCCGGGTGCGGCGAACCGACGCCCTTCGCCGCCGGCGCCGCGTGCGGCGAACCGACGCGGGCCACAAGCTAGACTCGCCTCGGGTCCGCCATGGCGACCGACTCAGAGCCGACAAGCGCTGCCAGCAGCCCCGAGCCGAGCGGCTCGGCCTTCCGTCGCCGCGACCTGCTGCTGGCGCTCGTCTTCCTCGTCGTCGTCGGCGCGCTCGCCGTGGTGCTGATCCACGGGCGCCCGGCACCGACGGCTCTCGGCGCGAGCTCGGTCAGGACGAGCAGCTACGCCGGCTACGAGCTGAATCCAGCCAAGCCCGCGCCGCCGCTGAGCCTGAAGAGCTATCTGGGCGTCCCCGTCAACATCGCCGACTACCGCGGCAAGGCGGTGCTGGTCACATTCCTCTACACCCACTGCCCCAACGTGTGCCCGATCATCACGTCCAAGTTGCATTCGGCGCTGGTGGCGATGCCCGCAAGCGAGCGCCGCGAGGTCGAGATCATCGCCGTCTCCGTCGATCCGCGCGGCGACACCCCGGCCTCGGTCGCGCAGTTCCTCGCGGCCCACGAGATGACCGGGAGGATGCAGTACCTGCTCGGAAGCGCGAGCGTGCTGGCGCGGGTGTGGAGCGCGTGGGGCGTCGGCTCGCGCCGCGACACCGGCAACCCGGAGCTCGTGGCGCACACCGCGCTGGTCTACGGGATCACGGCCCACGGCAGGATCAGGACGATCTACTCGTCGAGCTTCGCTCCGTCGGACATCGTGCGAGACGTGCCGCGGCTGGCCGCGAGCTGAGCTTCGCCGTGCAGTGGCGCCCGGCGAGCCGGCTGCAGCGGCGCCGATAGACTCCGGGTGTGCGTCCGGTTGCCCGCTGCGCCGGGCTCACAGCGTCAAATGGTCGGGAGCGCGGACGCGTCCTCGCGCCGCCGCGAACGCGTTGGGCGCCGTCGCTCCGACGCCCGACGCGATGACGTCGGCCGAGTTCGACGGGCAGCGCGACTGCGAACGCGCCGCCGCCAGCCTCGCGACGCGCTTGCCAGCGTCGCTCGCCGGCCTCGGAGGGCTGGCCTACAACTACCGCTGGTCGTGGCAGCGCGACGGCGGGGAGCTCTTCCGAGGCATCGATCCGCTGCGTTGGGCGGCCGTCGCCGGCAACCCCGTCCGGCTTCTGCAGGAGGTCACGCCCGATTCCCTGGAGGAGGCGGCGCGCGACGGTGTGCTGCTGGAGCGGATCGCGCGGGCGCAGGCCGATCTCGCCGCCGATCTCGGGCGGCCGACCGCGGTGGATGAGCGCGTGCCTGTCGGCCTGAGAGCGTTCTTCTGCGCCGAGTTCGCCGTGCACAGCTCCCTTCCGATCTACTCCGGCGGCCTCGGCGCGCTGGCCGGCGACTTCCTCAAACAGGCCTCCGACGACGCGCTCCCGGTCGTCGGCGTCGGCCTCCTCTACCGTCAGGGCTACTTCCGCCAGCGCGTCGACGGGCATGGCCTGCAGCACGAGTACTGGGTCGACACCGACCCCGATCGCCTGCCGGCGGCCCTGGTGACCGGCGCCGACGGCGCGCCGCTGACGGTGGCGGTGCCGATCGGCGCCGAGCGTGTAAGCGCCCAGATCTGGCGGGTCGATGTCGGCCGCGTCCCGCTCTACCTGCTCGACACCGACCGGCCGGAGAACACGCGCGCCGCCCGCTGGATCACCTCGCGCCTGTACGTCGGCACCGCCGAGATGCGCCTGGCTCAGTACGTGCTGCTCGGCGTCGGCGGGGTGAGGGCGCTCTCGGCGATGGGCGTCGAGGTGAGCCGGCTTCACCTCAACGAGGGGCACGCCGCGTTCGCCGCGCTGGAGCTTGCGCGCAGCAAGCTCGATGCGGGCGCGAGCCTCGAGCAGGCGCTCGACTCCGTACGGCCGAGACTCGCCTTCACCACCCACACCCCGGTGGAGGCGGGCAACGACTCCTACCCGCTCGAGCAGGTCGCGGCGGTGGCGGGCGCCTTCGCGGACGAGGCCGGGATCGGACTGGACGCGCTCGCGCAGCTGGGACGATCGCACCCGGCCCAGACCGCGGAGCTCTTCGGGATCACCCAGTTCGCATTGCGAACCTCGTCGCGGGCCAACGGCGTGAGCCGCCGCCACGGCGCGGTCGCGCGCGAGATGTGGCGCGATCTCTGGCCCGGGTTGCCCGTCGAGCAGGTGCCGATCGGCCACGTCACCAACGGGATCCACGTGCCGACCTGGCTCGGGCGCCCGATGCACGACCTGCTCGACCGATACCTGCCGGACGGCTGGCTTGCAGCAGCCGGGGAGACCGCCGTCTGGGACGCGGTCGAGCGGATCCCGGCCGCCGAGCTGTGGGCGGCGCGCGACGAGCAGCGCGCCGTGCTCGTCGAGAAGGTTCGTGACCGCAGCGTCGCCGAGCGCCTCGGCCGCGGCGACGGGCTCGACTACGCGCGGGCGGCGGCGGCCTGCTTCGATGACGGCGTCCTCACGGTCGGCTTCGCGCGCCGGCTCGCGACGTACAAGCGACTGCGCCTGCTCGTCGCTGATCACGGCGCCGTGAGCGACCTGCTGCGCGGTGGGCACCCGATCCAGATCGTGCTCGCCGGCAAGGCACACCCGCGCGACGATGAGGCGAAGCGCATGCTGGCGGAGCTGTTCGAGCTGAAGGCGTTGCCCGAGGTCGCGGCGCGCGTCGTCTTCCTCGACGATTACGACCTCGCCAGCGCGGCGTTGCTCGTGCAGGGCTGCGACGTCTGGGTCAATCTCCCGCGCCCGCCGCTCGAGGCGAGCGGGACGAGCGGCATGAAGTCGGCGGTCAACGGCGGCCTGCAGCTCAGCGTGCTCGACGGCTGGTGGGCGGAGGCGTACCGGGACGGCAACGGCTGGGCGCTCTCGGGCGAGGTCGACAGCGACATCGAGGCGCAGGACGCGCGCGACGGCGCCGAGCTTGGGCGGCTGCTGCGCGAGGAGGTGGTGCCGCTCTTCTACGCTCGCGACGCGGACGGGCTGCCGCAGGACTGGCTCGCGATGATGCGCGCCTCGCTGCGTTCGCTGGCCGCGCAGTTCAGCGCCCAGCGGATGCTCAGCGACTATGTCGAGCGCGTCTACCGCACCTGAAGCCGGCGTTGGGCGCTTCTCGCGCGGGGACGCGCGCCCTTCGCGATGCGGATGAGAGGACTCGAACCTCCACAGAGTTACCTCCACACGGACCTGAA
>CAZABN010000007.1:35812-48668 GCA_964483345.1 uncultured Solirubrobacteraceae bacterium | reverse complement strand
TCGCGGAGGTACTCCTCCTTCTCGCGCTGGTTCACAGCTGTTCCTCGACCAGCTCGGGGTCGGGCTTGGCCCGCAGCCACGGCGGCGCGGTCGTGCCGAGCTTGGCGACCAGGTAGAGGTGGGCGCCGATCATCGCCGCGATCGCGCCGGGCACGAGCAGCATGTGGATCGAGTAGAAGCGCGACAGCGTCGTCGCGCTGAACTCGGGGCCGCCGCGCAGGAAGTCGCTGAGGTAGGGCCCGATCAGCGGGCCGGTGCCGTTGATGTTGACGCCGACGATCGTCGCCCAGTAGGAGCGCTGGTCGAACGGCAGCAGATAGCCGGTGAACGACATCACCATCGTCAGGATCAGCAGCACGACGCCGATCACCCAGTTCAGCTCGCGCGGATACTTGTAGGCGCCGAAGAAGAACGTGCGGCCCATGTGCAGGAAGACGAGGATCACCATCACCGACGAGCCCCACTTGTGCATGCCGCGGACGAACTGGCCGAGGAACACGTCGTTGGTGATGTAGCGGACCGACTCGTAGGCGCCGCCGCTCGCGTCGGGCCGGTAGTACATCGCCAGGAAGACGCCGGTGACCGCCTGGTTGAGGAAGGCGATCATCGTCGCCGACCCCAGCGTGTAGAACCAGTTGGTGCCCTTCGGCACCTTGCGGAACAGCGCCCAGCGCACCCCGCCCGAGAGCGAGGTCCGCTCGTCGATCCAGTCGACCGCGGACTTGCCCGCCTCCGCGCCCTTCTCGAGCGGCGTGCGCGGGCGCCCGCGCTGGGTTCCCGGCGGCGGCGGTTGGGGCAAGAAGCGCGGCGGGATCGGCGGCGCGGGAAGCTTCGGCATCAGACGCGAACGCTCGGGCGCGACGGATAGAGGTACTGGCCGATCCCGTCGAGCGGCTCGCCGGGATCACGCGGCGAGAACGCGCGCAGTTCGCTGTTGACGCTGTAGCGGGCGCCGACCTGGACGAAGCCTTCGTGCAGGCGGGTGAAGAAGCGGTCGAGCGGCCGCGGCGGCGGCCCGCCGACCCGCACGCCCTGGAGGTCGTACACGCCGCCGTGGCAGGGGCAGATGAAGCGTTCCGAGGCCGGCACCCAGCGCACCGGACAGCCGAGGTGCGCGCAGCGCGTCGAGATCGCGACCCAGCGGTTGAACTGCGTCGGCGGCGTGGTGTCGATCGACGCGTTCCGCGCGCGGATGTAGACGGTGCTGTTGCCGGCCTCGCCGATGCCCGGCGCGATCACGATCACCGCCGGGATGTAGTTGTCGTCCGGGAACATCTCCGGCGTGCCGACGGTCTGCCAGCCGAGCGTGTCGTTGTTGAAGATCGGGCCGATCGCGAAGGCGAGCGCGGGAAGCGCGAAGCCCATCGTGGCGAGCGCGCCGGCGCCGTGCGCCGTGCCGGTCATGAAGCGCCGCCGGGTCACGGTCTCGCCCTCGAAGGCGCCGGGGATGCCGCGATCAGCGGTGTACTTCGACTTGCTGGGCCTGCGCGTGGGTGCCAATGACGCTCCTGGGATACCGGGCGACCGGGAAGAATACCTTCATGCCATCGACGGGGAGTCATCGAGCGCGCGCAGCGCCTCGGCGGCCCCCGCGTCGCCGGCGCGCGCCAGCGTCTTGGCCGCGCGGTAGCCCTCGGCCGCGCCCCAGCCGACGGCGCGGGCGCCCGCGCGCCACAGCGGATCGCAGCTCGCACGCTCGCCACGGCCGACCAGCAGCGCGCACAGCGCGATGACGTCCGCAAGCTCCAGCACCGCGTCGAGATCGCCGAGCGCGACGAGCCGCTCGAGGCCGATCGTGTAAAGCCGGTCGCCGGCGAGCAGCGCAAGGTCGGGGTCGTCGCCGGACAGCAGCCGCGAGACCCCGTAGTGCAGCAGATAGCCCTCGTAGATCGCCTCGATCAGCAGTTCGTACTCGGCGGGGTCGGCGCGAGCACGCGGGCCCGCCGCCGCGAGCGCGCCGAGCGTCGGCTCGGCGCCCGCCGGCACCCGCGCTGGCAGCCCGCCGGCGAGCGGCATGCCCTCCGCGGCGATCAGCTCGCGCAGACGCTCGAGCGTGCTCATGCGGAGGCGGCGAGCGCCGCGAACGCCTCGCGGGCCGCGGCCAGCGTGCGCTCGATCTGCTCTTCGGTGTGGACGAGCGAGGGAAACCAGGCCTCGAACTGCGACGGCGGCGGATAGACGCCACGGGCGAGCAGCTCGCGGCACCAGGCGCCGTGGGCGGCGAGGTCGCAGCGCCCGGCGCCGGCCAGGTCGTGCGGTGGATCGGCGGCGAAGAACACCGTCAACAGTCCGGGAGCCCAGACGACGCTGACGGCGGCCCCGCCCGCATCCGCCAGGCCCTCGGCGAGCCGCCGCGTGGTGGCGGCGAGGGCGGCGTAGGCGCCGTCGTCGAGCAGCGCGAGCGTCGCGAGGCCCGCGGCGACGGCCAGCGGGTTGCCCGACAGCGTGCCCGCCTGGTAGACCTCGCCGACCGGCGCCAGCAGCTCGAGCAGGGCGCGCGGGCCGGCGACCGCGGCGGCGGGCAGGCCGCCGCCGAGGATCTTGCCGAGCACGATCAGGTCGCCGGTGACGCCGCTGCGCTCGCTCTCCCCCCCGCGCGCGACGCGAAAGCCGCTGATCACCTCGTCGAGGATCAGCAGCGCGCCGCACGCGTCCGCGCGTTCGCGCAGCAACTCGAGGAACCCGTCGGCGGCGGGCACGAGCCCCATGTTGGCGGGACAGGGCTCGGCGATGATCGCCGCCACGTCGTCGCGCTCGGTGGCCCGCCGCAGCGCCTCGGGGTCATTCCACGGCACGACCACCGTCGCCGCCGCGGCCGCCGCGGGCACGCCGGGACTGGCCGGTATGCCCTGCGTCGCGAGACCTGACCCTGCCTGCGCCAGCAGGCCATCAGAATGTCCGTGGTAGGCCCCGGCGAACTTGACGACCACGTCGCGGCCGGTTCGCGCCCGCGCCAGCCTGACCGCCGTCATCGCCGCCTCGGTGCCCGAGGAGGTCATCCGCAGCATCTCGGCGCCGGGCATCCGGCGCGCCACCTCCTCGGCCAGCGTCACCTCGAGCGCCGTCGGCGCGCCGAAGCTCGTCCCCGCCGCCGCCGCCGCGGCGACCGCGTCGAGCACGGCCGGGTGCGCGTGACCCGCGACCAGCGCGCCCCACGAGCAGACGTAGTCGATGTAGGCGTTGCCGTCGACATCGAAGATCTCCGCGCCGGCGGCATGGTCGATGAAGAGCGGGTCGCGGCCGATCGCTCGCATCGCGCGGACCGGCGAGTTGACGCCGCCCGGCAGCACGGCGCGCGCACGCGCGAAGAGCTCGGCGGAGCGGGAGTCGTTGAACGCGGGCGCCACGGCGCGTTGGACGATATTCGACGCCGCGTCGCGCTCGAGCAAGGTGGCGGCGAACACACGCACAGGTGTGTCCCGGCCGCCGCGGCGCTGCGCGCGCAGGTGTGTCCCGGCCGCCGCGACGCTGCGCGCGCAGGTGTGTCCCGGCCGCCGCGGCGCTGCGCGCGCAGGTGTGTCCCGACCGCCGCGACGCATGCTGTAGCTTCGCGGCAATGGCGGGCGAACGGTCCCTCTCGGCCCTGCTCTCGCAGGCGCTCGTGGCCTTCACGATCGAGTTCGACAACGAGGCCGCGACGCGCATCCCGCACGTCACGACGCTCGCGCGCCAGGCCGGGGAGGGCGGCCGCGGCGCCTGGCTCGTGTCGCTCCCGATGTGGGCGAACTTCATGCGCTTCGTCGACGAGGAGGGAACGCCGCTGCGCGAGCTGACCGAGCAGGTGCAGCTGACGAACCTCAGGGGGCTCCTGCGCTGGGGCTACATCACGATCGCGCCGGACGGCGCCGACACGCGCGCGGAGCCGCCGCGCGGCGACTGGCTGGTGCGCCCGACGCGCTGGGGGCGAATCGCGCAGGCGGTCTGGCGGCCGCTGGACGCCGTGATCGAGCGGCGCTGGGTGGAGCGCTTCGGCGCCGGCGCGATCGCCGATCTGCGCGGCGCGCTCGGCGTCGTGGCCGCGTCGTTCGAGCTCGAGCTGCCGCACTACCTGCCGGTCGCCAGCGTCTACCGCCAGGACCCGGAGCGCTGGCGGCCGCGCGTGCCCGCGCCGGTCGAGGACGGCCTCGAGCTGAGCGCGCTGCTCGCGCGCGTGCTGCTCGCGTTCGCCGTCGATTACGAGCGACAATCCCGTCTGTCGCTGGCGCTCGGCGCCAACGTCCTGCGTGTGCTCGACCAGGACGGTCTGCGCGTCCGCGACCTGCCGCTCGCGGTCGGCGTCTCGAAGGAGGCCGTCAGCGTGTCGCTCGGCTTCCTCGCGCGGACCGGGTGCGCCGTGATCGAGCCCGACCCGGCGGCCGCGCGCACAAAGCGGGCGCGCCTGACCGCGCGGGGCCTGCAGGCGCAGGCGAAGCACCGCCGGTTGCTGGCCGCGACCGAGACGGCCTGGCGCGCACGGCACGGCACGGATGCGCTCGACGCGCTCGAGGGCTCCCTTCGCGCGCTGATCGACGCGCGCGACGAGCGCGGCTCGCTGCTGGCGCTGGGCCTCGTGCCGCCGCCCGGGAGCTGGCGCGCGCGCAAGCCGTACCTGGCGCAGACCGAGGCGATGCTCGCCGACCCCGGCGCTGCACTGCCGCACCACCCGATGGTCTCGCACCGCGGCGGCTATCCGGACGGCAGCTGACCGACGCCGCCGGGCCGAGCCTCAGGCGTGCGCCGCCTCCCATTGCTTGAAGTCCTCGGTGAAGTAGAGCAGGCGGATCTTCTTGAACTCGGTCGAGGAGTAGAGCGTCGCGCGCTCGTCGATCCGCGTGTCTGCGGCGATCGCATCGAGCACCGCGTCGCACTCCTCCTTCGAGCGACCGTGAGCCATCGTGAACACCGAGTACGGCCAGTCGGCGTAGGTCGGGCGCTGGTAGCAGTGCGAGATCCCGCGGTAGGAGGCCATCCGCGGGCCGAGCGTCGCGATCTCCTCGGCCGGCACCTTCCAGACGCCCATCCCGTTGGCGGAGAAACCGGCGCGGCGGTGGTAGAGGATCGCCGCGACGCGCCGCAGCAGGCCGCGCTCGCGCATCCCGGTCATGTGCTCCAACAGTTCGTCGACGCTCATGCCGAGGTCGCCGGCGGCCTGCACGTAGGGCTCCGAGGTGACCGGCAGATCGCCCTGGGTGGCGCGGATCACGGCGACGTCGCGCTCGTCGTAGTCGATCGCCTCGAGCGGCGCCGGCGCCGACTCCGCGCCCGGCGAGGAGAGCGCCTCGGTGCCGCCCTCCATCTCCAGATCCATGCGGATCTTGAACAGCTTCAGGGTCGGGAGCTGGCGGATCGACTCCGCGCCGGTCAGCGCCGCGAGCACGTCGAGCGTGCCGTCGAGGCCCAGCCGCGAGTCGCGTTCGACCGCGATCGTGAACCACATGTTGAACTCGTGGTTGCGCAGGTAGTTGTGCGACACACCGGGATGGGAGTTGACGATCTTCGCCGCCGCCCACGGATGCTCCGGATCGACCTTCGCGGCGACGAGCATCGAGGCGTAACCGAGCGCGCGCGTGTCATAGATCGGGGTGACCTGGCGGATGATCCGCTGCTCCAGCAACCGGCCGACCCGCGTCAGCACCTCTTGCTCGCTGCACTCCGCGGCCGCGGCGACCGCGGCGTAGGGCCTTGGCTCGAGCGGGAAGCTGCCCTGCATCAGGTTCAGCAGCCGGCGGTCGAGATCGTCGAGCGCGACGGCGGCCCCGTCGCGCCGGGAGCGGATCTTCGGCGCTGCGTTCAGGTCTGCGCGAGCCATCTGGCGGCATCCTCCGCGTGGTAGGTGATGATCATGTCCGCCCCCGCCCGGCGAATCGCCGTCAGCGTCTCGAGCACGATCGCACGCTCGTCGAACGCGCCGCTCGCAACCGCCGCCTTCACCATCGCATACTCGCCGCTCACGTTGTATGCCGCGAGCGGCAACCGCGTGATCGCACGCACCGCGGCGATCACATCGAGGTAGGCGAGCGCCGGCTTGACCATCACGATGTCGGCGCCCTCGGCGATGTCGAGCTCGGTCTCGCGCAGCGCCTCGCGGATGTTCGCGGGATCCAGCTGGTAGCTGCGCCGGTCCCCGAACGCCGGCGTCGAGCCGGCGGCCTCGCGGAACGGCCCGTAGAAGGCGGAGGCGAACTTCGCGGAGTAGGCCATGATCGGCAGCTCCGCGAAACCCTCGCCGTCCAACTCTGCGCGGATCACACCGACGCGCCCGTCCATCATGTCGCTCGGTGCGATCACGTCGGCACCGGCGCGTGCGTGGCAGAGCGCCATGCGCGAGAGCAGTTCGAGCGAGGCGTCGTTGTCGATCGTGCCGTCGTCGCGCGCGACGCCGCAGTGGCCGTGCGTCGTGTACTCGCACAGGCAGACGTCGGTCATCACGACGAGCTCCGGATGGGCCGCCTTGATCGCCCGGGTCGCGAGCGCCACCGGGCCCTCATCGTCCCACGCACCGGAGCCCTCGGCGTCCTTGTGGTCGGGAATACCGAACAGGAGCACGCCCGGCACACCGAGCGCAGCCAGCTCGCCGGCCGCGGCGAACGCTCCGGAGATCGTCAGCCGCGAGACGCCCGGCATCGACGCGACCGGCTCGCCGACCGAGGCGACGAAGAGCGGCGCGATCAGTCGTGCCGGGCTCAGCTCGGTCTCGCGCACCAGATCACGCAGAGCAGCGGTTGCACGCAGTCGCCGCAGGCGCGTGTCGGGGAAGGACATCGCAACGATGGTAGCGGTCCGGCAGCGCCCGGCGGGCGCGCAATCGGCGTTCCCCGGCGCGCGCGGCGCCGGCACAGATCAGCGGCGCAGGCCGACTCGCGCGAGCGTGCCGAAGGCGAGCACGAGCAGGGCGAGATGGCCGAGCGCCGCCAGCAGGCTCGGGCTCGAGCGGTTGACGGCCGCGTCGACAGCCTCGAGCGCCGCCTTGAACGGGAAGACGGCGGAGACCACCCGGATCGCGTCGTAGAGGCCGACCGCGACCGAGCCCGCGGGAACGAGCGCGAGGAAGACGAGCGGAAAGGAGACCAGCAGAGCCAGCAGCGAGGCTGCGCGCACGTCGCGCACGATCCCGCCGAGCGCGACGCCGAGCGTCGCAAAGGCGAGCGCGCCCCCCGCGAGCGCCAGCAGCCAGAGGACCACGCGGCCCCAATCCAACGGCACGAAGATGCCGATCCCGACCAGCATCGCGAAGCCCACGAACACGGCGCAGACACTCGCGAGCAGCGCCTTCTCGCCGAGCAGCGCGGTCGGCGAGACGAGCCCGCGCCGGAGACGCTCGAGCGTGTTCTCCTCGCGCTCGAGCGCGAGCGTCCCGGAGGCCAGCAGCAGGCAGACGAACATCAGCGACACCGTCACCGCGATCGACACCGCGTAGAAATCCAGTGGGGTGCGGCGGCCGTTGATGGTCTGCTGGTGGACCACGATCGGCGCCCCGACCGCGCCGATCACGGCCTTCGCGCTGCCGAGGTTGTCGACCGCGATCTTCGCGAAGGCGGCGACCGGCGAGAGCTTGGCGCGCAGCGGCGAGCCGCGCGGCAGCCCGCTCAGCACGCCGTTGAGGATCGTCGCCGAGTCGCGCAGGCCGAGCACGTTGAAGGCCAGGCCGAGGAAGTTGAGCCTGCCGCCGGAGAGCAGCAGGTCGATGTAGCTGCCGGCAACATTCTCCAGCTGCACGGCGAGCAGGGCGTTGGCCTGGGCCAGCTTGGACTCGATCGCGGTCTCCACAAGCGACTGGTTGATCGCGTCGCCGTTGTAGATCACCTGTACGTACGCGGACTGGTCGGCGCTGGCGAGCAGGTGCGGCAGGTCGGGCGGGATGATCAGCGCCGCGATCGTCGAGCCGTCGCGCACGTCGGCGATCGCCTGAGCGCGGCTCGATACCCTGACCGGGTCGATCGCCTGGAAGAGCTGCCTCTCGTAACGGGTCGTGTCGATCCGCGTCGTGCCGAGCGTGATCACCGACTGGCTCGGGGGAATCTCGTTGAGGAAAGCGACGCGGGGCAGCCCGGGGCCGCGCGAGAGCGCGAGCCCGATCAGCACGGCAAGCGCGGCCGGGTAGAGGATCAGCAGGAGCGAAAGCGCCGGCGAGCGGCGCAGGATGCGCAGATCCTTCGCGAGCAGAAAGCGGACCGCCGCCATCAGCGAGCACGCTCCGCGGCGGAGGTGCGCGGTGGCGGCGCCGGTTGTGCGCGGCGACGGCGAAGCGGGCGCATCAGTGGCCGCGCTCGCGCAGGAAGCTGACGAAGGCGCTCTCGATGTCCCCGCTGCCGTGGCTTCGCAGGTCGGCGGGCGAGCCGCTGAAGAGCAGCTCGCCGTCGGCGAGCACCAGCACGCGCGCTGCGTAGCGCTCCGCCTCGGCGATGTCGTGGGTCGTGAAGACGATGCCGGTGCCGGCCTGCGCGCGCGCCGCGATGAACCGCCACAGCCGCTCGCGCTGACGCGGATCCAGCGACGCCGACGGCTCGTCGAGCAGCGCGACCGCGGGCTGCGCGATCAGCCCGATCGCGATGTTGACGCGCTGGCGGTTGCCGCCCGAGAGACGGCCGAGTTGCTCGCCGGCACGTTCGCGAAGCCCGGTCTGCTCCAGCATCGCCGCGACCGCGAGGTCGGGGTCGGCGACGCGCTCGAGCCGTGCGAACAGGCGCAGGTTCTCGAGCACCGAGAGCTTCGAGTACAGCGCGGTCTGTTGCGGCACCCAACCGATGCGCTCACCCGGCGGGGCGATCACCTCGCCGGCGGTCGGCTTCGCGGCGCCCGCGAGCAGCGAGAGCAGCGTCGTCTTGCCGGCCCCGTTGGGGCCGATCACGGCCAGGATCTCGCCGCTCTCGAGCAGGAAGCTCACATCGCGCAGAGCGACGCGGTCACCGAAACGCTTGGAAAGCGAACGTGCCTGCAGCGTCGGGGTGAGCATCAGGTCGGCGGCGGAGCCTGGGCGCGCCACGGCTCGAGCACGACATGCCGGCGCAGGTAGATGATCGTCTCGCGGATCACCGCGGCGACGGGCAACGCCATCAGCGCGCCGACGATGCCGTAGATCGCGTCGCCGAACAGCAGCGCGACGATCACCAGCACCGGGTTGATGCGCAGCGCGTGGCTGAAGATCTGCGGCGCGACGATGTGGCCCTCGAGCTGCTGGATCACGATGAAGAGCAGCACCACCCACACCGCGACCAGCGGGTTCTCGAACAGCGCGACCAGCACCGGCGGGATCGCGCCGAGCACCGGCCCGACGTAGGGCACGAGCTCCATCACGCCGAAGAACGTCCCGAAGGCAAACGCGTAGGTGCGCCCGTCATGGAAGACGCCGGCCACGCCGAACAGCCACAGCGCGACGCCCGCGGTCGTGCCCATCACGACGCTGAACAGGAGCTGCCCGCGCACGTAGCCGCCGACCGCGCGCTGCACACGGGTCGGATAGTCGTCGGCGGCGGTGCCGTCCGCGTCGGGGAGCCAGCGGCGCACGAGCCGGCCGATCTGGCCTGCGTAGACCAGCAGGTAGACCGACATCACGAAGATCAGGACCAGCGCGAACGCGGCGCTCGCGGCGCTCTTCAGCAGGCTGGTGGTGAACGCGAGCAGCGAGCTCGACCCCTTCAGGACCTTGGTCTGGATCGTGTCGAGCGCGGTCTGGCCCTGCTTCTCCAGCTGGATGTGGATGCCGTGGTGGTTGAAGAACTTCTGCACGCTGTCGAGGCGCTTGTTCGCCTCGGCGATCAGATGCGGGACGTTGTGCTGGAAGGCGTTGACCTGGTTGGAGATCGGCTGGGCGAGCGCCACGCCGATCCCGGCGAGGATCAGGATCAGCAGCAGATAGGTGAGCGGGATTCCGACCCCCCGCGGAATCCCCCGGCGGTGCAGGAAGCTGACGAACGGGTTCAGCATCAGCGCGATGAACGACGCGACAACGACGATCTCGACCACGCTGCGCGCGGCCCTCGCGGCGACCCACAGCGCGAGCAGAGCTACCAGCAGCAGCACGAGCTGGATGCCGCGCGGGATCACGAGCGGCGCCGGCGCCAGCTCGCCGCTCGGCAACTCGCCCGCGGGGGGACCGCCCGCCGGGGAAGCGGAGAGCGTCTGGCCGTCCGGTGGCTTCCCCGTGTGGGGTTGCCCGGCGGTGGGAGGCTCGCCGTCGGGGGGCGGGGTCGCCGGCGCGGGCGCGGGGACCGGCGCGTCGAGCTTGCGCCCGGTGCTCATCCGAGACCTCCACGGGTACGGCTCATCGTCAGCAGTATGGCCCGTGGGGAGGTCTGCTTGGGAAAAGCCACGGGACGGGTTTGCGTGCGGGGGATCAGTGGGTCGTCCGGAAACGATTGGCCTGAAACCCCGCGTGGTGGCGAGGTTCCGGTGTCGACTGGGGAGGACGCAGGGAGCAGGCAAGGCTGGTTGCCTTGCTGCGACCGAGGACGCTGCCAGACGGCATCCGGAAGCCGCCATTTCGGGTCGACCGTTTCCGGACGACCCACTAGGCTCGCGTGATGTCCGCGAGCGCTCGAATCCTGTTCTGCGGCGATCTCGTCGGCCCGGCCGGGCGCCGCGCGCTGCTGCGACTGCTGCCGGAGCTGCGCGAGCGCCATGACCCGACCTTCGTCGTCGTCAACGGCGAGAACGTCGCCGGCGGTTTCGGCATCACGCCGAAGCTCGCGGAGGACCTGTTCGCCGCGGGCGTGGACGCGATCACGCTGGGCAACCACGCCTACCGCCACCGCGAGATCTACCCCTACCTCGACGAGGAGTCACGGATCCTGCGCCCGGCGAACTACCTGCGCGGCCAGCCCGGCCACGGCCACACGATCGTGGCCCGCGACGGCGTCCGCCTCGCGGTGATCAACCTCTCCGGCAACGTCTTCATGACCGCTGGGCGCTCAGCCTTCGCGGAGGCGGACACGCTGCTCTCCGAGCTGCGCGGCAAGGCCGACCACATCGTCGTCGACATGCACGCCGAGGCGACCAGCGAGAAGGTCGCGATGGGCTGGCACCTCGACGGCCGCGTGACCGCCGTGCTCGGCACCCACACCCACGTCCCGACCGCCGACGCGCGCGTGCTGCCCGGCGGCACGGCCTATGTGACGGACGTCGGCATGACGGGGGCGCGGGGCGGCGTGCTCGGCGTCAAGCGCGAGCTGGCGGTGGAGGCGCTCGTGACGCAGATGCCCGTGCGCTTCGCCCCTGCCGACGACGATCCGTGGCTGAACGCGGTGCTGGTCAGCGCGAGCGCACCGCTCCGCGCGGACTCGATCGAGCAGCTGCTGGTGCCGGCGGGCTGAGCCTCTGGGTCCAAACACACGAACGACCGGCGCTGCAGGCCGGTCGCTCGCGGCCGCCATCTCCAGGTCGAGGAGGGAACGTGGAACCGGCGGGGCCAAGGGAAGGTAGCGCGGTTGGCGTGAACCGTCGGGTCAGTTCTCACCCGGCGTGGATGATATTTCTCCCCAGCCGTATCGTGGCCGCCCCCTATCGCCGGCTGGACAAATGGTGCAGAATGCGCCGATGCGCTACGCGCCCGAGAGTCGCCTGATGCCGGCGCGCGGCGGCGGGCGCTCGGATGCGCGCGAGGAGATCTGAATGAGGCGGGCGACGTTCAGATTGGCCCTTGTCGGTGCGAGCCTCGCGGCGGTGGTGGCAACCTTGGTTCTCGCGGCGAGCGCGAGCGCCGATCCATCGCCAATGGCCATCACCATCCCGGCGGGTGACAGCGCGAAGCTGTACGACGCGATGTTCGGATCTGGCGCCACCAACTGCCCCGACGACAGCCTCGCGTACGGCTACGAGCTCGTAGTGGGCTCAGTCGTAACCTCAGACGTACCGTCGGTGGACACACACACGGGCGGCCAGTGCAACGGCGGGTCGAGCGAGTCGGCGGCGCCGGCCACGATCCCTCAGGTCACCACAACAACGAGCCTGCTGATCTCCCTGACCGACGATGCCTGCGGCTCCACCTACTACTCGGACGGGACCGGTTCGGGGGACAACGCCCTCGTGTGGCAGGACAACAGCTTGACCTACGAAGTGTCCCTCATGGACTGCGACGCGCCGGGCGGTGGAGAGCAGGAGGGGGGAACGCGTCAGCCAACGGGGGAGAACGAGGGAAACTTCAACGTGTACGTGCTGCTTCAGGCTCCGCCGCCGCCGACCGGCGGGTCGGTGTCGATCTCCGACCCCGAACCGGAGCAGGGCGAGATGCTGAGGGCGGTCCCCGGCGGCACGTGGTCGCCGACCACTTCGAGCTCCACCTACGAGTGGCAGGACTGCAACCTGGAAGACGTCTGCACAGACGTCGGCGCGGGCCCCACCTACGTGCCCGGGTCCGGTGACGTCGGCGACACAATCCAGGTCACCGTCACCGCCTACAACTACACCCAGACCGCCACGGCGACGAGCGCCCAAACGGCACCCGTCTCGGCGGAGACGCCGACCGGCGGTTCGGTGTCGATCTCCGACCCCGAACCGGAGCAGGGCGAGATGCTGACGGCGGCGCCGTCCGGCACCTGGTCGCCGAGCGGCTTGAGCTACACCTACCAGTGGCAGCACTGCAGCGGGGGAGACTGCACAGACGTCGGCACGGACCCCACCTACCTGCTCGGCTCCGGTGACGTCGGCGACACGATCCAGGTCATCATGACCGCCCACAACTTCGGCGCCACAGCGATCGTGACGAGCGCCCCAACGGCACCCGTCTCGGCGGAGACGCCGACCGGCGGGTCGGTGTCGATCTCGGGGACCGCGCAGCAGGGCCAGATGCTGACGGCGGCGCCGTCCGGCACCTGGTCGCCGAGCGGTTTGAGCTACACCTACCAGTGGCAGCACTGCAGCGGGGGAGACTGCACAGACGTCG
>CAZABN010000007.1:0-35712 GCA_964483345.1 uncultured Solirubrobacteraceae bacterium | reverse complement strand
TTGAGCTACACCTACCAGTGGCAGCACTGCAGCGGGGGAGACTGCACAGACGTCGGCACGGACCCCACCTACCTGCTCGGCTCCGGTGACGTCGGCGACACGATCCAGGTCATCATGACCGCCCACAACTTCGGCGCCACCAGCACCGCCACGAGCGCCCAGACCGCGACCGTCCTGATCGCCGCGCCCGTCAACACGGAGCTCCCGACGATCATGGGCACCCCCGCGCAGCAGGGCAAAGTTCTCACGGGCACCGCAGGCTCGTGGGACTACTCGCCGACCAGCTACGGCTACCAGTGGCTTTCGTGCACGCCCGCCCACGTCTGCAGCGACGTCGGCACGCCGAACTCTACGACCTACACCCCGGTCGTCGGCGATATCGGCAACACGATCGAGTTTCAGGTCACCGCATACAACAACGGCGGCCACAACACCGCAACGAGCGCCGCGACAGCGGCGGTGCTGATCGCCGCGCCGGTCAACGAGACGCCCCCGGTCATCGCGGGTGCATCGGCGGCCCAGCAGGACGTCGAACTCTCGACGAGCAACGGAACATGGGAGAACTCGCCGACCTACACCTACCAGTGGGACCGCTGCAAGGACGGCACCTGCGGGGCCATCTCCGGCGCCATCGCGAGCAGCTACGTGCCGTCGCAGACGGACGTCGGCTACACCCTCGAGGTCATCGTCACCGCCACCAACCCGGGCGGCCACGCGAGCGCCACGAGCGCGCAGACGGCCACCGTCCTGATCGCGGCGCCCGTGGACAGCACCCTGCCGACAGTCTCCGGCACGGCGCAGCAGGGCGCCACGCTCTCCGCAACCGCCGGCACCTGGGCCAACTCGCCCGCCACCTACGTGTATCAGTGGGAGCAGTGCACCGCGTTCGGCGCGGCCTGCGCACCGATCACCGGAACCGCCGCGACGATGAGCAGCTATGTCCCCGGTTCGACCGACGTCGGCCACGCGCTGGTCGTGGTCGTGACCGCCTACAACGCCGGCGGCTTCGGCTCGGCGACGAGCTTCCCGACTCCCGTCATCGCGCCTCCGGACTACCCGGGCAACAGCGCGCTGCCGGCGATCACCGGCACCGCGCAGCAGGGCCAGAGCCTGTCGGCCAGCGACGGCACCTGGACGAACTCGCCGACCGGCTACACCTACCAGTGGGAGGACTGCGACGCGTCGGGCGCCAACTGCGGCTCGATCTCGGACGCAAAGTCGAGCAGCTACATCGCGGCCCCGACCGACGTGGGCGACACGCTGCGCGTAATCGTGACGGCCACCAACGCGGCCGGCAGCGCGTCGGCCACCAGCGCAGCGTCCGCGGTCGTGTCGGTAGCGCCGCCGGCGCCGACCGCCGTGCCTGCGGTATCCGGAACGGCGGTGCAGTCGGAGCCACTGTCGGCTTCGACCGGCAGCTGGAAGAACTCGCCGACGACCTACACCTACCAGTGGCTGCAGTGCGACTCGACGGGCGCCAACTGCACCGCGATCAAGGGAGCGACATCGAGCAGCTACGTGCCGGGTCCAGGTGACGCGGGCCACGCCCTGCGCGTCACGGTGACCGCGTCCAACTCGAGCGGTGAGAGCTCGGCGACCAGCTTCCCGACCGAGGCGGTCCCCGCCGTGCCGGCGCCCGCCACGCAGATCAACACGCCGCCGCCCCCGCCCGTGCTCGGCACCTCGACCAACCTCAACCCGATCACCGGCACGATCCTGATCAAGCTGCCGGGCACCACAAACTTCGTGTCCGTACCGGTCGGAACCAACGTGCCGGTCGGCTCGACCGTCAACGCGCTCAACGGGACCGTGTCGATCACCTCCGCGCTGCCGAACGGCACCACCCAGACCGGCGAGTTCTACGACGGCGAGTTCGTGCTCACCCAGTCGCCCAGCGGCACGGTGGTCCCAGTCCTGACCGGCGGCAGCTTCAAGGGCTGTCCCGCCCCGACGAAGACCGGCTCGCGCAACGACACGGCCCGAGCCGCCGCGTCGAAGAAGAAGAACAAGACCACCGTCGTCCGTCAGCTGTGGGGCAACGCCCACGGCAACTACACGACCAAGGGCCGCTATGGCTCAGCGTCGGTCAGCGGCACGATCTGGCTGGTGCAGGACCGCTGCGACGGCACCTACATCGAGGCGACCAAGGACAACGTGTTCGTCATCGCCTACGCCAACCCGAGCAAGAAGTACGACATCAAGCAGGGGCAGCACATCCTGATCCCCGCGCCCGGCTTCTGAGCCGCGGCCCTCTCACCACTGCGCGCGGAGACCCCCGGCCGGGCGGATCAGCGACGGGCGCCGGTCGCGTGCCGGCCCGATCTCGTAGACGCCGAGCAGCGCGACGATCGCCGGCGCGAAGAACCACGGGATGTAGAGGTAGAACCAGTAGCTGACGCCCAGCTCGACCGCGATCAGGATCGCCGCCGCGCACGCGCACAGGCCGATCAGGTCATCGCGGCGCGGAAGCACCGCGAGCGCCAGGGCGAGCAGCACGGCGAGCGCCTGCACGACATGCTGCTCGACACCCAGCCCGCCGTATAGACCCCAGATCGAGAAAGGGGCGCTGCGGTCCGCCTGGTAGGCGATCGTGCGCGAGTAGATCGTGGAGAGGCTGTTGTGCTCGAGCGCCGGAACCGCCGCCAGCGCGCCGACCGCCAAGAAGGCCACCACGAAGGCCACGAGCCCGCGTGCGCCGCGCTCGCGCAGGCGGTGCGTCGCGAGCATTGGCGCGAGCGCTAGCGGTGCGAACTTGGCGAGGCCCGCGAGCGCGGCGAAGGCGCCGCGGGCGGGAGGCGAACCTGCCGCGAGCAGTGCGGCCAGTACGAGCGCCGCAACCAGCGCGTCGTTGGAGTTCGACTCGAGCGCGAAGGCTGTGAACGGGAACGCCGCCCACGCATAGGCGAGCACGATGCCCATCGACGGCCCGCGAATGCGCCAGCCGAGCGCCAGCAGCAACGCGATCGTCAACAGGTCGAAGAAGATCGCCGCCGCGTGTGCCGCCGGCAGGTCGTCCCAGCGGCCGCTGAAGCCCCACAGCGCGACGAACGGCGCGTACGCCTCATACGCGACCGGGCCGTAGGTGTCGCCGCGCGTGATGTCGGCCGGGAACTGCCCGTAGAGCGCCGTCCCGTTCAGCACCTTCTGGGCGCCGAGGACGTTCGCGTAGCCGACGTCGATGACGTTGGAGTCGAGCACGTTGAGCGCGATCCGGCAGGCGACCAGCATCACCAGGCCGAGCGTCAGCCAGCGCACGCCGAAGTTGAGGTGCAGCCGTGGCGGCCGGGCACCGTCACTGCGCGCGAGCCAGAGCAGGCGCGCCAGCAGGTACGCGAGCGGAGGGTAGCTGAGCGGGACCGACGCGCCGATGTCGGCATGGTTGAAGAAGGCAAGCGACACCGACAGCGACAGCAGCACGAGCAGATCGAGGTTCGCGGTGGCGAGCGGCCTGCGCCAGTTGAAGAAGGGCGCCAGGAACAGCAGGCACAGGGGCAGCCAGACGTAGAGCGCATCGACGTGGCGCCCGAACGCACCCGGATAGCCGCGCGCCATCGTCCAGGCGATCTGGATGCCGGTGTAGACGCCGAGCACGCGCCCGCTGGATGCGCCCACGTCGACCTGCACGAACTCGTGGTCGCGGGCGTAGAACGCGACCTGCCACTGCCCGGCGACGGGCATCGACACCTGCGAGAACGAGTTCGGATGGCTGCGCTGCTCGCGCCGCACGAGCGCGACGCGCGAGGCGATCGCGGTCGCCCGCGAACTCGACACGCTCGGCAGCGCAGACGCGCTCGCGGCCGCCGCGTCGGGCGCCAACGCCACGACCGCCATCGCGAGCGCCAGCGAGCGCCGCATCAGCCCAGCCCGAAGTGGCGCGTGATCAGCGGCGCGACATCGGCGATCGACCACTGCGCCCGGGTCAACTCGCCTTCGAGACCGCAGCAGATCAGCGGGGCGTGCGAGTCACCGGCCGAAAGCGAGCCGTGGCTGCCGCCGCCCACGTGGTCGGCTCCCCCCCAGTCCGTGAACTCCACGCCCGCGGCCGCGGTCAGCAGCACCTCGCCGGCGCTCTCGCAGGCGGTTGCGTCCCACACGCGCGCCAGCGCATCGGGAAACTCGACGCTCGACACGACCTCGCCGCTGATCCGCAGGTCGAGCACCTCGGTGGCTCCCGAGAAGCGCCAGCGGCGACCGCGCAGGTCGATCACCTCCTCGCCGGGAGCGAAGCGCAGCTGCGCCCCGCCCCGCGCGACGACCGCCTCGTCGCCCTCACGCCAGATCACCTGCTCGACCCCATCGATGCGCTGCGCGCGGGCGAGCACGCGCGCGAGCATCGACGGTGAGAACACGTAGATCATCGCCGCGCGCGCCGCCGGGCAGATCGCGATCTGGTCGGGTTCGAGCGCGCGCATGTCGGTCGGGCGGCGCACGTCGAAGCCGCCGAACTGCGCGCCCAGCGAAACGGTCCGCTCGATCAGCGTGTGGGCGTGGTCGGCGACGACGATCACCGCGTGGTCCGCCAGGAACGGATCCGCCCCGCCCGCCGCCTCGAACAGGCGTGCGAGCTGGCGGTCGGCCTGCGCGATCGCGGCGACCTGGGAGTCCGGTCCAAGCTTGTGGGAGTGGTTGTCGTTGTCGGGCAGCGACAGCAGCAGGAAGTCGAACAGGTCGTGGCGCACGAGGTAGTCGCCGACGCAGCCGGCGTGGCGATCGCGGACGCCCGGCATTCCGAGCGTGCTGCGACAGCCCGTGTCGCGGCTCGAGAAGATGTCCGCGTAGAAGAGCTCGCGCGGGCCCATCACCGGCCGGCGCACCAGCGTGAGCGCGGCGAGCCGGGCGAGCGCGCTGTCCTGTGCGGGCTGGTGCAGGTGGCGCCCGCGGTAGATCAGATAGGTCGTGCCGGCGGTCCGCAGGCCGGCGTCGTCGAGGCGTTCGAAGACGGTAAGGGCCTCGGGCGCGAGGTGCGCGCCGTTCATGTTGTAGATCGTGTCGGTGAGCTGGCGGCCGAGGCCGAAGCGCAGCGCCGCGCGGAAGCTCGAGCCGTACTCGACGTAGCGGCCCTCGGCGCGGTGGTACCAGTTCATCGACGGGATCCGGTGGCGGTCGGGCCCCAGTCCGGTCGCGATCGTCGCCGCGCAGACGGGCGTGACGGAGGGGAACGTCGCGACCGCCTCGCCGCTGTATGAGCCGTGCTCGATCAGCGTCGCGAGGCACGGAGCGCGACCGTCGGCGACGGCCTGCTCGATCATCGCCGGCCGGGCGCCGTCGATCACGGCGAGGACCAGCTTCTTCAGCGCAGCACCCGCAGACCGGCGAGGCGCGCCCGAGCTCCGGCGTGCTGCGCCCAGGCGAGGCGACCGAAGAAGGCGAGCGCGAGCAGCGACACGGGACCGGCGAACCAGCAGAGCAGCGCCAGCACGAGCGCCGCGGCGTCGGCGTAGAGCGCCACCGCGAACTGCGCGCGGCCGTCGCTCAGGCGCTCGCGCGCCCCGTTCAGCACCGGGCGCGAGGTCTGGTGAGCGAGGCCGGCGGCGAGCGCGCCGGCGACCAGTCCCGGCCACGCCTCCTCGTGATGGGCCGCGAGCACCGCGGCGAACAGCAGCCCGCCGAGCGCGATGCCCGCGATCGCCACCAGCTCGCGCACCAGATGGGGCCGCAGAACCGCACACGCCACGAACAGGCACGCCACGACGAGCAGAAACGAGCCCGACTGCAGGAACGCGTAATTCGTGCCGCGGAAGTCGAACAGGACGTCCGCGCCGGCGAGCCCACCGACCGCCAGCGCCGGCGTGAACGGGCGGATTCCGGCTGCAAGCGCGAGGCCAAGACCCGTGCAGATGTGGAGGAGGAGGCTCATCATGCGCTAGCGTGGAGGTGGTCATGACGATAGTTGACAGGCCCCCGCGGCGATGAGCGAGCGTCGGTCACCACGCTCGGCGGCGCACGAGCTCGAACGCTACGCCGAGCTGTTTGCGAACCGCACGCGCGTGATGCGCTCCTCGGCGATGCGCGACCTGATGGCGGTCACGGCGCGGCCCGAGGTGATCTCGCTCGCCGGCGGGCTGCCCGACACCTCGACCTTCGACCCGGCGCTCTTCACCCGGCTGCTCGGCCAGATGCCGGCCGCCCAGGCGCTGCAGTACGGCCCGACCGAGGGGCTGCTCGGGGTGCGCGAGGCGATCACGCGCGTGATGGCCGCGGAGAACATGGCGGTGGATCCGGACGAGGTGATCGTCACCACCGGCGGCCAGCAGGCGATCGACCTCGTCACCAAGGCGATGATCGATCCCGGCGACGTGGTGATCGCGGAGGCCCCGACCTACCCGGGCGCGGTGCCGACGTTCTGCTCCTACGAGGCGGATGTGATCCAGATCGAGATGGACGCCGACGGGATGAACATCGACGCGCTCGAGGAGACGCTCGCCCGCCTCGACCGTGAACACCGCCGGCCCAAGTTCATCTACACGATCCCGACCTTCCAGAACCCGGCCGGCGTGACGATGTCGCTCGCGCGGCGGCGTCGTCTGGTGGCACTGGCGCGCGAGCGCGAGCTGATCGTGCTCGAGGACAACCCCTACGGGCTCCTTCGCTACGAGGGCGAGCCCCTGCCGACGCTGCGCTCGCTCGAGGTCCCGGCGGGCTCCACCGACGACAACGACTTCGTGATCTACGCCGGCACGATGTCGAAGATCCTCTCGCCCGGAGTGCGGGTCGGCTGGCTCGTCGCGCCGCGGCCCCTGCTCACCAAGTTCGTGCTCGGCAAGCAGTCCTCCGATCTGTGCTCCTCGACGATGACGCAGCACTTCGTGGCGGCCTACTTCGCGACCGCCGACTGGCGCGCCTACGTCGCCGAGGTCAGTGACGTCTACCACCGCCGCCGGGACGTGATCCTCGACGCGCTGGCGGAGCATCTGCCGACGGTCGCGAGCTGGACGCATCCGCAGGGTGGGCTCTTCATCTGGGTCACATTGCCCGACTTCATCGACACGACCGACCTGCTCGCGCGCGCGCTGGCGGAGAACGTCGCGTTCGTGCCGGGCGAGGCCGCCTTCGCCGACGGCCGCGGCCAGCACTCGATGCGCCTGAACTTCTCGAGCGAGGCTGACGACGACATCCGCGAAGGGGTCCGGCGGATCGGCAAGATCGTGGCCGAGCAGGTGGCGCTCTACGACAAGCTGACGGGAGGCCGTGGCGGCGAGCACGCGCTCGAGCCGCCGGCGACGCCCGCACCGGCCGCGGCGCCGGCCGAAACCGGCGAGCGTCCGGCCAATGTGCTCGAGCTGCCGCGAAGGGGCAGGGCGGAGGATCGGCGCTCGCGCGGGGCATGACGCGCGTCGCGGTGTTGAAGGGGGGGCGCTCGCTGGAGCGCCAGGTGTCGCTGGCGTCGGGCGCGCGGGTCGAAGATGCGCTAGAGCGGCTCGAACACGAGGTCGTGCCGATCGACGTCGGAGCCGACCTGGTGGCGCAGCTGCGCGAGGCCGCGCCGGAGGTTGCGTTCGTCGCGCTGCACGGGCGCGGCGGCGAGGACGGGACGGTGCAGGAGCTGCTCGAGGTTCTGCGGATCCCCTACACCGGCTCGGGGGTGCACGCGTGCGTGCGCTGCGCCGACAAGATGCTGGCGAAGCACGCGCTGCGCGACGGCGGCCTGCCGACGCCGGACTGGGTCGTGCTCGGCCAGATCGGCTTCCACGAGCTGGGCATGGCCGAGGCGCTGGCGGACATCGGCGAGCGGCTCTCCTTTCCATTGGTGGTCAAACCCGTCTCGCAGGGATCGTCGCTGGGGGTCAAGTTCGCCGCCTCCGCGGATCAGCTTCCGGCGGCGCTGATCTCCGCGCTGTCGTACGGCCCGCGGGTGCTGCTCGAACGGTTCGTCGAGGGCCGCGAGCTCGCCGTGTCACTGCTGGCGGGCGAGCACGGCGAGCCGGCGCAGACCCTGCCGATCGTCGAGGCCGTGCCGCGCGACCGTCACCGCTACGACTTCGCGGCGCGCTACGAGATAGGGCGGACCGACTTCGTCTGCCCCGCGGCGCTCGAGGACGAGCTGGCGGAGCGGGTGCGTACGATCGCCCAATCGGCGTGGGAGATCCTCGGCTGCCGGGGCTTCGCGCGCGTGGACATGATGCTCGGCGGGGACGGCCCGAGCGTGCTGGAGGTCAACCCGGTGCCGGGGCTGACGGACACGAGCCTGCTGCCGCAGGCGGCCGACGCCGACGGGATCAGCTTCGACGCGGTCGTGGCGCGGGTTCTGGCGGAGGCGACCACGCGCTGAGACGGGCGGGCGCCACGCGCAGCCTCCGCCGCGCGCGGCGACCACGCGCTCATACCGGCCGGCGCCTCGCGCGCCCCGCCGCGCGCGCTCAGCTGTCGCCGGCGGCGAAGTCCTCGGGCGTGACCTGGTCGAGGAACTCCTTGAACTTCTCGACCACGTCGTCGGTGTCCTCGACCTCGTGCTCGAACTCGATCGCGGAGTCCGCGATCACCTCCTCGGCGGCGAAGATCGGCGCGCCGACGCGGACCGCGAGGGCGATCGCGTCGCTCGGCCGGGAGTCGATCTCGAGCTCGCGGCCGGCGACCTGAAGCGTGATCTGGGCGAAGAAGGTGTTGTCGCGCAGCTCCGTCACCGCCACCTGGGTGCAGCGAACGTCCAGCTCGCCGAGCACGTCGCAGAGCAGGTCGTGCGTCATCGGCCGCGGCGTCGTCGCGCCCTGCAGCTTCATCAGGATCGAGGCTGCCTCGGGGTGCCCGATCCAGATCGGCAGGAACTTGTTGCCGTCGGCGGTCTTCAGCAGCACGATCGGCTGCTTGCCGACCATGTCGAAGCTGACGCCGTAGATGACCATTTCCTGCAAAGCGGCTCCGTGAGGCCGGGGACCGATCAAGTATAGGTCGCGCCCCGCCCCTTTAGACGGGGTTGGCGGGCCGCGTAGCGGAGCGTGATCGCGCCGATGCCGACCAGCGGCACGAAGTTCGAGACGTGCAGTACGAGCGCGTACGGCAGCGCCGCGCTCTGCCCGACGTGGTAGGCGGCCAGGGCGGCGACCCCGGCGGCCTCGAACACCCCGACCGCCGCCGGCGGCGACGGGATCAGGTTCGACAGCCCGATCGCGACGGTCACCAGCACGCCGGCGCCGAAGCCGAACGTCGGCTGGAAGGCGAGCAGGACGAGCCATGCCCACAGCGCCGAGGTCATCCACGCGGCGAGGCTCCAGGCCAGCGCTTCGACTGCGACACGATGCTCGCGCAGGCCGGAGAGGCCCTCGGCGAGGGTCGCGGCCTCGCGCTCCACCCGCTCGGGCGACAGTCCCGGCAGGCGGCCGAGCGGGCGCACGATCCAGCGCAGCGGGCGGTCGCCGTGCACGGCGAGCACCCAGATGACGGCGGCGAGCGCGGCGGCGACGACCCCGGCGAAGACCGCCGCGGCGCCCGACCAGCTCTCGTGCGGGAGCCACGGCGAGGCGCAGAAGTAGATGAGCAGGATCGAGAGCACGTCGTAGGCGCGCTCGACGACGACCGTGCCGACGATCTCCGCCGCCGGCGTCGGCGTGCTCTGGTTGAGTGCGACAACCCGCGCGGCCTCGCCGGCGCGGGCCGGCATGATGTTGTTGAAGAGGTAGCCGATCATCGTGGCCGCCATCACGGGCCGGCGGGCCGGGCGGTGCCCGTGCGCGAACAGCGAGCGCCAGCGCATCCCCCGCAGCACCGTCTGCGCCGCGAACGCGACCATCGCGGGAACGAGCCACCAGGCGTCGCAGTTCTCGAGCGCGAGCCAGGCCTTGTGCCAGTTGACGCCGCGCACGGCCAGATAGGTGAAGACGGCGGCGAGTACCAGCGTCGCAGCGAATGCGATCGTGCGCTTGCCTGGGCGCCGGCCGGCCGTTCGCGACCCTGGCTCGCGGACGAGGGCCGGGACCACCGGGGCGTCCTCTCCGACGGAGCTGCCCACGACCCGAGCGTACCGAACCGCGGCGACGCACGGACGCCCGGCGCGCCGGCGCGATCGGCTCCCCGCAACGGCGTGATTGCGCGAAACGCTCGTCGCCGCGGGCGCCACGAACCGCCGCACGCCAGCTGTTAGCGTGCCGGGCATGCACCTGCTCGCGGTATCAGCGGGGCTCGAGGCGGCCGGGGGCTTTCTCGTGCTGGCGGTCGGCTACGGCGGTTGCTTCGCGCTGTGGCACTTCGTCTTCAGCCCCCGCAACCGCCACGACGACGACCTCGACCGCACGCGCAGCGAGGAGTTCCTGGAGTAGCTGGGCCGGCCGGGGCGCCCGCGCCGACCCGGCCCGAACATGAACGCGGCCACAAGCGGGCCGCCCGGTTCACGCGCGAGCGAGCGAGCCGCGCGCCGTCAGCGAGCCGTCAGCGCGCGGTCAGCTGGCGAGCCGCAGAGCGGGCGCTTCGCGCTTCGCCCCGAGGCCGGCGTCGATCCGGAACGGGTCGTCGTCGAGCGGCTGCTCGAGGTCGTCATCCAGCGCGCTGAACGCGAAGACGGCGAGGCCGCGGGCGGAGCACAGCGACAGGTTGCCGGGGGCGAGACGGGCGCCGGTTCTGGCCTCGACGGCCGAGGCGACCATGCCCGGCATCGCGTGCAGCGCGACGGCGACAAGCGGATCGCCCTCGCCGGAGGGGTCGTCGGTCGTGTCCGGGTCGAATCGCAGCAGCAGAAGCAGCGCCTCTTCGTCGCGGTAGGCGCGCACGGCGAGCGGCGGCGTGCCGCAGTAGGCCCGGTAGAGGTCCGCGAGGACCTCGCACGCGAGAAGATCGACGGCATCCGTCGAAAGCGAGGAGTTGGTCACATCAAACACTGCCTTCACCTTCCCTGGTCGCAGTGCCAACCGGTGGTACCGGGGCTGTAACCCGAATCGGTCGTTTGGCGCGACTGCATTACCGCGAGTGCCCGATTCGGGCGAATTGGGGGTCCCGTGGGTTAGTACAAACGGCCAAAAGGGGGTTTAGCCACCCCAGCGGGGTGACGCCTCCACCTCGGGCCGGGACGTTGCTCACCCCTCGAGGGCGGCCGATTCACCCCGCCGTTGCTGGGCTTGAGCGCTACGATTTGAGCCAGCCGTCAGCCGTCTAGTACACCCGTCCACCCCGCCGGGTGGGGGCTTGACCCAAGTGGCCAGGGTGCACACAATGGCGCCATGACGACAACCCTTGACTGTGATCTCGAGCCGGCCGCCTTCGCCCTGACGCGCGAAGAGCTCGACCGCGCACATGCCGCTTCCAAGCCGACCGACCGCACCCGCGTACTCGTCGCGGACCCCGACCAGCTCGCCCGCCGCGCGCTGACCGACTCGCTGCGTTCGGGCGGCAGCTTCACCGTTATCGCCCAGGCCTCCGACGGCGTCGAGGCGGTTGAGCTCGCACGCCACTACCGGCCCGACGTCGTCCTGATCGCGACGAGCCTCGGCGGCCTCGACGTCGCCGCCGCATGCGAGCAGATCGTCCGCGGCGACGGCGAGATCCGCGTGGTCGTGCTCGCGACGGCCCCCGATCTGGAGCTCGAGACGCGCGTCGTGCGCGCCGGCGCGAGCGGCTTCGTGATCAAGACCACGGAGTCGGACTCGATCGCACGCGCGCTCGCGGTCGTCACGGCCGGCAGCGCGATGATCTCCCCCGAGCTGACCGCCCAGCTGGTCGAGCGCCTTCGCCGCACGCCGGCGGACGGGACCGGAACGCGCCCGGTGCGCAGCAAGCTCACCAACCGCGAATGGGAGATCCTCGACCTGATCTGCGGCGGCCAGGGCACCCGCGACATCGCCGACTCGCTCTACCTCTCGCCCGAGACGGTCAACAGCCACGTCAAGAACGTGCTGAAGAAGCTCGGCGTGCACTCGCGCGCCGAGGCCGTCGCCGCCGCCTGCACGCTGCGCGCCGACGTGCTCTCCTGAGCCGCCGGCGCGCCGCCGCGACGGCGACGTAGGCGCAACGGGCCCCAGTCCACGCGCCACGCAGCGGTGACGCGCCCCACGGCCGCGGCTTGCGAGAATGCGGCGATGCGCGGCTCCTCCGGCGTGCGGCGCCGGCTTCCGCGAGCCATGCACGGCCGCGATTTCGCGCTGTTCGTGGTCGTGGTCCTGGCGATGAACCTGGCGGAGCAGATGATCGCGGTCGCGATCGGCTGGCAGGTCTACTCGATCCGCCATCAGCCCTTCGACCTCGGCCTGATCGGCCTGCTCGAGTTCGCGCCGGTGTTTTTGCTGGCGATCCCCGCGGGGATGCTCGTCGACCGTGTCGCACGACGCCTCGTGCTCGCCGCCTCGATGACGCTGCTGATCGCGATCGCGGCCGGCCTGATCGTGGTCAGCGCCGCGGGCGCCCACGTGCTGTGGCCGTTTCTGCTGCTGGCGCTCGGAATCGGCGTCGCGACCGCACTGTCGTTCCCGGCGACGCGCGCGATCTCGCCGTCGCTGGTCCCGCTGGAGCTGCTGCCGAACGCCCTGGCGATCCGCTCGGTCGCCTCACAGATCGGCGTGGTCGCCGGCCCCGCGCTCGGCGGCCTGCTGTTCGCGCTCGCGCCGACCGTGGCCTACGCGACCGCGCTCGGGCTGTTCGCGCTCGCGCTGGTCGCCGTGCTCGCGATGCGCCTGCGCTACGCCGTAGCTCCGGCCGCCGCGGCCGCGAGCGCGCCCGGCGGGCAGCTGCGGGCGCTGCTCGGCGGGATCCACTTCATCCGCGCAACACCGGTGCTGCTCGGCGCGATCCTGCTCGACCTCTTCGCCGTGCTGTTCGGCGGCGCCGTCGCCCTCTTGCCGGTGTTCGCCCAGTCGATCCTGCACACCGGCCCGGTGGGCCTGGGTGTGCTGCGCAGCGCCCCCGCGGTCGGCGCGGTCTTCGCCGGCGTGCTGCTGGTGCGCAGGCCGCTGCCGACGCGCGCCGGGCGGACACTGATCGGCGTGGTCATCGCGTTCGGCGCCAGCATGGTCGTTTTCGGACTCTCGCGCTGGATCGTGCTGTCGCTCGCCGCGCTGGTCGTCAGCGGCGCCGTCGACATGGTCAGCATGAACATCCGCACGACCAGCGTGACGCTCGTCACCCCCGACCATGTGCGCGGGCGCGTCGGCGCGGTCGAGGCGGTCTTCATCGGCGCCTCCAACGAGCTCGGCGCGTTCGAGTCGGGAACCGCGGCGGCGCTGCTCGGGACGGTCCCCGCGGTCGTCGCGGGCGGCGGCCTGACGATCCTGATCGCGCTGGCCTGGACGGCGCTGTTCCCCCAGCTCGCGACGCTCGGGCGCCTGGCGGACCTGCGCCCGGCGGAGACCCCCGCGGAGCTCGACGCCCCCGCCGGCGCCGGCGCCGGCGCCGCGATCTAATCGCCGGCGCGACCCGCGCGGCCCCCGGCTCGACGAGCGAACCACCGCCGTCGAGTCCCGCATCTACGCGAGCACGCGCACGTCGTCCGCCGCGACGCGCAGGCCGACGACCGCGCCGGCCGCGATCGTCCCAGCGCCCGCCGGCGCGCCCGCCGCCACGAAGACGCTGAAGCGCTCGAGCTTGACCAGCAGCCCCCCGTCGCGGGGGTGCACGCCGATCACGCGGTCGTGGAGCGTGCTCGACGGATCCGCCGCCTGCGCGATCGCGAGCTTCCACGGGTGGATCGCGACCGTCACGGGCCCCTGCGCGCGGGTGGCGCTTCGCAGCTCGCCGCCCCCCTCCAGCAGCACCGTGCTCCCGCCTGCGGTCGCCGTCGCCGTGCCCGGCAGGACGTTCGCGCCGGTCAGCGCGGCGACGGTCGCGGTGGCGGGGTTCGCGACCAGCTCGGCGGGGCCGGCGAACTGGGCGAGGCGGCCGGTGTCGAGCACGGCGACGCGGTCGGCGAGCAGGGCGGCGTCCTCGAACGCGTGGCTGACCAGCAGCGTCGGCAGTGCCAGCTCGCGCAGCGCCGCCCCCAGCTCGTCGCGCACGGCGATCCGCGTGATCGCGTCGAGCGCGGCGAAGGGCTCGTCGAGCAGCAGCAGGCGCGGCTCGCGGGCGATCGCGCGCGCGAGCGCGACACGCTGGCGCTCGCCGCCGGAGAGCTCTCCCGGCCGCGCGCGCGCCAACGCGGCGATGCCGAAGCGCTCGAGCAGGTCCGGCCGGCTGCGGCCCGCGGCGAAGCGCACGTTCGCGGCGACGCTCAGATGGGGGAAGAGGCCGTAGTCCTGCGGCACGTAGCCGACGCGACGGCGCTCCGCGCTCACGAACACGTTGCGCGCGGTGTCGAGCCACAGCTCGTCGGCCAGCGCGATCCGCCCGCGCTGGGGGCGCTCGAGCCCGGCCAGGACCCGCAGCAGCGAGCTCTTGCCCGCCCCCGACGGGCCGATCACGACGACCGTCTCCGCCGCCTCGAGTGCCAGCTCCGCGCGCAGCTCGAATGCGCGGCGCCCGAGCGCTACGTCGAGCTCGAGCCGGGCCATGGCCAGAACAGCTTTGCCGTGAGCAGGATCGCGCCGGCGACGGCGAGCAGCAGCACGCCGACGGCGACCGCCTGATCGAGGTTCGAGTCGAACAGGCTGTAGACGGCGAGCGGCAGCGTCTGCGTGGTGCCGGGGAAGCTGCCGGCGAACAGGATCGTCGCGCCGAACTCGCCGATGCCGCGGGCGAAGGCGAGCGCCGCCGAGGCGCCGAGGCCGACGCGGGCGAGCGGCAGCGCGACGCGCGCCATCCGTCGCAGCGGCCCGGCGCCGAGCGTCCCGGCGACGTCGAGCAGCGTCGCGTCGACCGATTCGAAGGCGCCGATCGCGCCGCGGATGTAGAACGGGCTGGCGACGAACACGATCGCCATCACCACCGCCGTCGGCGTGAACGCAATGTCGATGCCGAGCACGCCGAGCACGTGGCCGAGCAGCCCGAGGCGGCCGAACGCGACGAGCAGCGCGATCCCGGCGACCGCCGGCGGCATCACGAGCGGCAGCTCGATCAGGGTGATCACGAGCCGCCGTCCGCGGAAGCGGTGGCGGCCGATCGCGTAGGCGAGCGGCGTCCCGAGCGCGAGCGTCAGCAGCATCGCCGCGGCGTTCGTCTTCAGCGAGACGACGATCGCCTGGGTCGTGACGGACGAGCCGAGCTCGTCGATCAGCCGCCCGGGCGGCTGGTACGTCACGAGCGCGACGATCGGGACGAGCAGGAACCCCATCACCACCGCGATCACGACCACCAGGCCGGACGCGACGGCGACGCGTCCGAGCGCGGAGTGCGACCGCGCCCGGACGAGCTCGCCGCTCAGCACGTCGTCACGGCGCGCCGAAGCCCGCTGCCTTCAGGGTCGCCTGGCCCTTGGCCGAGAGCACCAGCTTGACGAAGGCGTTCGCGCCCGCGAGGTTCTTCGTCGCCTTGACCACCGCGATCCAGTCCTGCGTGCCGGGCATCGCCTTCGCCGGCAGCGTGATGTAGCGCACCTTCCCCTTGGCGGTCAGAGCGTCGGTGATGTAGACGAAGCCGACGTCGCCCTGGCCGGCCGCGATCTCCGCCAGGACCTGCGTCACGTCCGTCTCCTGGCTGACGATGTTGCGGTCCGCGGCCTTCGTGATGCCGAGGTTGGCGAACACGGTCGAAGCGTAGTCGCCGCACGGCTCGTTGACGTTGCAGACGACGATCTTCACACCCCTCTTGGCGATGTCGCTCACCGTGGTGATGTGGGCCGGGTTGTCCTGCGGCACGATCATCACGAGCGTGTTGGTCGCGAACTCGACCGGCTTGTAGACGAGGCCCTTCGCGTAGAGCGCGGCCGGGTCCTTCGGGTTGGCCGCCGCGTAGACGTCGGCCGGGGCGCCCTGCTCGATGTCGGTTTCGAGTCCGCCCGACCCGGCGAAGGTGTACTTCTCGGTCGCGATCTTCGGAAAGACGGTCGACAGCGACGCGGCCCCCAGGACCGTCAGCTCGCCGCTCGCCGGGCGCGCCACCGCCGCCTGCCCGGCCGGTGCGCTGGTCGCGACGAGCGCCGCCACCCCGATCGCCCCCACCAGCGCCGCGGCCGCGACGCGCCTGCGTGTACCGATCCCACTCACCCGCATGCCTCCTCCTGTTCGTATGCGCAGACGACGATGATTAGTCAAGAGCTGACCATACACGCGCCGGCGCCCTCTGCGCAGCACGACGCCGGCGACCGCAGCTTGCGCTCCCCCGACCCGCCGCGGTAGCGTCATCCGATGACGTCCCCACCGCTCTCACTCGACGGCTGGGCGGTGCTCGCGCTGCTCTGCGAGGGCGACACGCACCGTTGGGCGCTGGTTCGCGCGCTCGCGCCGGAGGGCGAGATCGGCCGCGTCTGGTCGGTCCGCCGCGCGCTCGTCTACCGCACCGCCGAGCTGCTGATCGACGCGGGCCTGGCGGAGCGCGCCGGCGTCGAGCCCGGCTCGCGCGGGTCGCCGCGCACGCTGCTGCGCGCGAGCGCCGCGGGACGGCGCGCGGTCGCGGCGTGGCTCGCGGAGCCGGTCGCCCATGTCCGCGAGCTGCGCTCGGCGCTGCTGCTGAAGCTGCTGTTCGACGACCGCGGCTCGCTGGACGCACGGCCGCTGCTTGCGGCCCAGCTGACCGGGCTCGCGCCGACGGTCGCCGCGCTCGAGGCCCCGGCCGAGCGCGACCACGGCTTCGAGGCCACGCTTCGCGCCTTCCGCCTCGAAACCGCGCTCGCCGGGCTGCGGTTCGTCGAGGGGGAGCTGGCACGCCGCACCCGCGCCGCCTCGCCAGGACCAAGCCCAAACCCTTAACCCCCGCATAGCTGCGCGAAAAGGTGGGCTTAGCTTCGTCCGCGATAGTGGCGAGCGTGACTGGGAGCCCGACAGCCGACCGCCGCCTCCTCCCGCGCCGGCCGGCTCTCGCCCTCGCCCTGACCGTGGCCGTCTGCGCCCTGGCCGCCTCGACCGCTGCGGCGGCCGCCGCGACCACGGGCGCGACCGGCCCGGCCGGCGCGACCGGCTCCACCGGCTCGACCGGCCCCACCGGCCCCACGGGACCGGCCGCGCCCGACGCGTCGATCAGCTCGAACTGGGCCGGCTACGCGATCAGCGGCAGCTCGGGCGTGGTCCGCCACTTCAACCATGTCGCCGGCAGCTGGGTGGCGCCGGCCGTCACCTGCACCGCGGGCAGCGCCACCTACTCGGCGTTCTGGGTCGGCCTCGGCGGCCTCTCGCGGTCCTCGACCGCGCTCGAGCAGACCGGCACCGAGGCGGACTGCGACAGCAACGGCGTCGCCCATTACAGCGCGTGGTACGAGCTGGTTCCGGCCGGGCCGGTGACGGTGAGGCTGGCGGTCAACCCCGGCGACGCGATCAGTGCCGCGGTCACGGTCAGGGGCGGCCACGTCACCTTCAACCTCGTCGACCACACGAGCGGCGCGACCTTCAGCAGGCGTCTGCGCTTCACCCATCCCGACACGACCTCCGCCGAGTGGATCGCCGAGGCGCCCTCGACCTGCCGGGGCCAGTCCTGCGTGCCGCTCCCGCTCAGCGACTTCGGCACGGTCGACTTCACCGCCGCGGCGGTCCGCACGGTGCGCAACATCACCGGCACCGTCGTCAATCCGGACTGGAACGCCGAGCCGGTCGCGCTCGACGAGACCTCGCTCGCGGGTGGCGGCGTGCGCATCTTCGGGCCCCGCTCGCTCGTGACCGCGGCGCCGACCGTGCTCACGGACGCCGGCTCCTCCTTCGCCGTCACCTGGTCGGAGCAGGCGCTCACCCAACCGGGCGGCCCCGGCGGGCGCACCTTCCCCGGCTTCGGCACCTGATTCTGGATGCTGTTCGGAGCGGCGCATGCGCCGCTCCGCGGGTGGGCGCATGCGCCCACCCGCAGCTGGGTGCATGCACCCAGCTGAAAAGCCTCCCCCGGGCAGAGCCCTCAGGGCGTCACGCCGCCGCGGCTTCGCGGCGCGCCGCGTCGTGCGCCAGCAGCGCGCGGGCGTCGCGTCGGCCGCTCGCGATCTGCGATGCCTCGCGCACGAGGTCCTGGTTCATCAATGCGAGGAACAGCAGCGAGCCGAAGATCACGATCGCGTCGATGCTCTCGCGGCCCTGCTTGGTCCAGTAGTCGTCCTGGAGGTTCAGCCACAGCGCGAACTCGTCGAGTGTCAGCGCCGACGCCATCCCGTAGCCGGTCGCCGAGACGCGCGAGCTCCAGCGCCGCGCCGGGTCGGTGCCGATGCCGAGCTGCGCGTTCCAGGCGTAACCGGTCGCGAGCAGGCCGATGATGCCGAACGTCATGTGGTGGATGTGGCGCCCGCCCGGGGTCACGTTGCGAAACGGCCCGCGGCCCGCGCGGATCGAGTGCGTGATCGCACGGACCGTGACGAACGCCGTCAGGAAGCCGACGTTGCCGAGGAACAGCCGCTCCTGGCGGCAGTCGCCGAGGTGCTTGCGGTAGAGCGCGCCGAGCACCCTCGGCGAGAGCAGCGAACGCGACGGCGGCGGCAGGCGCATCGCTCGAGGTTAGCCGCCGGTGCGCGCGGGTGCGAGGCGGATCCGGCACGGCGCCGGACCGGCCTCGCGCGCGGTCATCTGGTCGGTCGAGGACCCGGTGCTACTTGGCCAGCTTGATTTCCTTCGTCAGGTCGACGCCCTTCGACTCTCCCGCGACGCCATCGAGCACGAGGGCGGCGCCGCCCTTCACGCCATCGGCCTGCTCGCCGTCGAGTTCGAGATCGTCGGACAGGCCCACGTCGTCGGCCTGCTGCTCGTGATCGCCCATCTGCTCCCCTTTCGGACCTTCGGATGAAGGCGCAGACTCTAGCCGCGTTCGTCGCACAGTCAAGGCCGCGCGGCGGGATGCGTTTTCAGTTGACGACGCAGCCGTGGTGCGATCCGGCGGCGGGGAAGGCGTGCGCGAGCGCCTGCGCGATCAGGCGTGCGCGGGCGGCGTAGCCGGGGGTGTTGTAGTGAATGCCGTCGTCGATGAACCAGGCGGACTGCACGACGCCGGCCCAGTTGAACACGCGCATGTTCGGGTACTCGCGGCAGGCGTCGAGCAGGGCGTCGTCCCACAGCTGCATGTCCTGTTCGCTGTAGGGACCGCTGCTCAGCAGCGAGCGCACGTTCACCCACATCACCGGCTGGTCGCCGATCGTCGACATCATCCGCTGGATCCGCGCGAGCCGGCCGACGTTCGAGCCGACGTAGACGTTGGCGGTGTCGTTGGTGCCGAGCGCGAGCACCCAGCAGCCGTGGTAGCCGGCCTGCTTCCAGGCCGCCGCGACCGTCTGCGCGTTCGGCAGTCCCTCGTAGGTCTCGACGATCGAGCGCGCGCCGGAGATCTCGAAGTGCTCGGTCGTGACGCCGACGAGGGCGTACTGCGCCTCGATCCGCTCGCCCGCGTTCGGCAGGTAGTCGGGCGAGTTGAGGCCGTCCGATGTGGAGTCGCCGATGTGGATGACCGAGCGGCAGGAGGTGCGCGGCGAGGACGGGTGAGCGGGTTTGCCGCCGGTCGCGAGAGGTGTGGCGGGCGCCGTCGAGCCCGTCGCCGCGAGCGACGGCGGCGCGGACGCCTGCGTGCTCGCCGGCGGCGAGGCGTCCGCGGCGGGGTGGCGGGCGTGGTGGCCGAGGCTCGTCGCGGCGAACGCGATCCCGGTGACCGCGAGCAGCGCGACCGACGCGGTGACGGCCGCCAGGCCGGGGCGCGGCAGCAGCGTGCGCCGCCAGCCGGCGGTGTGTCCGCGCCGCCACAGGCGCGCGAGCGCGCCGCGGCGGATCGGCTGCTCGACGAAGTGCCAAGACAGCCCCGCCACGACGAGGGTCGCCGCGACCTGCAGCGCGGCACGCCAGAGCTGGGTCTGGTGCTGCGCGGCCGGCGTTGTCAGAACGAGGATCGGAACGTGCCAGAGGTAGATGCCGTAGGAGCGAACCCCGATCCAGCGCAGCGGGGCGATGCCGAGCACCCGCCCCAGCCGGCAGGCGGGGTGCACCAGCGCGGCGAGCACGAGGACCGTTGCGAGCGACAAAAGGACGAAGCCGCCGCGGTAGAGAAACGGCGAATACTCGTTGGTGCGCCAGACCAGCAGGCCGACAGCGACCAGACCGACGAGCCCGACGAGCTCGAGCAGCCGCTGCGTCCCGCGGGCGACGGTCGCCTTCAGCCGCGCGCTCGGCCACACCATCGCGAGCGCCGCGCCGGCGAGCAGTTCGAACGCGCGCGTGTCGGTCCCGAAGTAGAGGCGCGAGGGGTCGAGGCTCGGGTGAAACAGCAGCGCCATCTCCGCCGCCGACGCGCAGGCCAGCAGCAGCGTGACGGCGGCGAGTCGCGGGCGCAGGCCGGCGTGCGCGGTGCGCTCGCGGACGAAGCGGAGCCCGACGAGCAGCAGCAGCGGCCAGAGGATGTAGAACTGCTCCTCGACGCCGAGCGACCACAGGTGGTTCAGCGGCGACGGCGGGCCGAAGCGCGCGAAGTACGAGACGTGCTGGAAGATCAGCTGCCAGTTGCTCACATAGAGCGCCGCGGCCGCCACCGCCTTGCCGAACTGCGGCGGTTGCCCGGGGCCGATCACGGCCACCCAGACGACGACCACGGCCAGCATCACGAACAGCGCGGGCAGCAGGCGCCGCGCCCGCGCGAACCAGAAGTCGCGCAGGCGCCCGTGGCCGCTGAGCGGCCCCGCCAGCAACAGGTCCGTGATCAGGTAGCCGCTGAGGGTGAAGAAGACCCCCACCCCGAGCAGCCCGCCCGGAGCCCATCCAAAGCCGAGGTGATACGCGATCACCGCCAGCACGGCCAGGGCGCGCAGGCCGTCCAGGCCGGGCATGTATCGCTGACCGCGCCTGATTGGTTCAGGCATCGCGACCGATGCTAGAGGAGCAACGCCGAGGCCGCATCGAGCGGCCGGCGCGGGATCCGCCGCCGCCGCCGGTCGCCGCTGAGTAATCACCCCACGACCCGGAGAAACCTACCGAACGTGGGCGTACCCACCCCGCGTTACTGGGCATGGACCTAACTCTCGAAGGCCGGCTCAGCAGTGCTGTCGCAGCGCCGCCCGCGCACGACGGTCACGCGTTGACGGCGGAGGCGTCGTGACGCCGCTCCCGTCGCCGCCGAACGACGTTCAGCGCGACACCTACTGGCAGCGTCAGATTCCCTTCCTGTGCATCGGCGGCCTCGCGGCGCTGGTGGTCACGCTGTTCGCCACGACGCGGCTGGCGCTGGTCGCACCCGAGTTCACCCCGTACCTCGCGGTCGTCATCGGCCTTTCGATCGTCGGCCTGCTGGCGATCTGGGGGCACGCGTCGGGGCTCTCGAATTCCTGTGCGGATCATCGCGAGCGCGTCGCGTGGTGGTCTCCCCCGTACTGGCCGACGGTCGACGTCTGGCTGCCGATCTGCAACGAGCCGATCGAGGTGCTGGCGAACACGTGGGAGCACATCGCGGCGCTGCAATGGCCCGGGCTGCTGACGGTGACGGTGCTCGACGACGGCGGCAACCCCGCGCTGGAGGCGATGGCGCAGGAGTTCGGCTTCAACTACCTCTGCCGCCCCAACCGCGGCTGGATGAAGAAGTCGGGCAACCTCCAGTTCGCCTACCAACAGACGAGCGGCGAGTTCGTGTCGATCTTTGATGCCGACTTCTGCCCGCGGCCGGACTTCCTGCTCGAGCTGGTCCCCTACTTCGACGACCCCACCCTCGGCATCGTGCAGAGCCCCCAGTTCTTCGAGGTGACGATGGCTCAGGGCTGGCTCCAGCGCGGCGCCGGCGCGGTGCAGGAGCTCTTCTACCGCGGCATCCAGCCGGGCCGCGATCGCCACGGCGCGGCGGTCTGCGTGGGCACCAACGCCGTCTACCGCCGCGCCGCGCTCGACAGCAACGGCGGCACCACGCTGATCGGCCACAGCGAGGATGTGCACACCGGCTTCGACCTGGCCCGCAACGGCTGGACGCTGCGCTACGTGCCGGTGATCCTCGCGACCGGCATCTGCCCCGACGACGTGAGCTCCTTCTTCCGCCAGCAGTACCGCTGGTGCGTCGGTTCGATGTCGCTGGTGACCTCGCGGAAGTTCTGGGACGCGAAGCTGTCGCTGCGGGCGCGCGCCTGCTACTTCGGCGGCTTCGGCTACTACCTCGCGACGGCGCTCGCGGTGCTGATCGGCCCGGCCGTGCCGCTGGCGCTGCTGCTGTGGTTCCCGGAGCTGATCCACCTGCGCAACTACCTGCTGCTGACGCCGGTGTTCCTCTGGCGTTTCGTGCTCTTCCCGCGCTGGCACCGCTGCCGCTACGGCATCGAGGCCTGGACCGTGCAGCTGATCTACGGCTGGGCGCACCTGTTCGCGCTGATCGACGTCGCGCGCCGGCGCCCGATGGGCTGGCGGCCCACCGGCGCGTCCGGCGGCCGCGAGCTCCGCGACCGAATCCTGATCGGCGCGCTCGTGCTGTGGTCGGGCATGCTCAGCCTGACCTGGCTGGTGCTCGCGGGGGTCCGCGACATCGCCGGCACACACGTCAACTTCCTACCGATGATTGCGCTCGGCGCGTTCTCGCTCGCCGTGGTCGCGCGCGCGTTCACACCCACGCGCAGGGTCGCGTGAGACGGGCGCCACTTGGCGACGGACGCAGGCGCGGCCGGGGCGTGCAGGCCGCTGCGATCAGGCGCCTTGCGCTCGCCACGATCCTGTTCGGCGTGATCGCGGCACCGGCGCAGGCGCGGATGCTCGGCCTCACGGGAACGCGGTCAACCTACCGAGCGCTCAGCCCGCTCGCGCCCACGGTGCACGCCCAGTTCGTCGCGTTCGGCACCGATTGGGCGCCGCTGCTCGACGGCGATCACGCGCTCGCGGCGATCCCGCTGATCACCTGGGAGCCGTGGCACGCGAGCCTGCGCTCGATCGCCGCCGGGGGAGAGGACGCCTACCTGACGAGGATCGCGCGCGAGGTCGCCGCCTACCCGCATGTCGTCTACATCCGCTTCGCGCACGAGATGAACGGCGGCTGGTACCCGTGGGGTTCTCAGCCACACGACTACGTGGCGGCGTGGCGGCACGTGTGGACGATCTTCCGGAACGCCGGCGCGAGCAACGCGCGGTTCCTCTGGGCGCCCGACCTGATCGCCGGGCTGCCGCGGGCGCGGTGGCGGCGCGAGGTTGCCGAGTACTGGCCCGGCGGCCGCTACGTGAACGACATCGGCACGTCGCTCGTCGCCTTCGCCTTTCAGGGGGATTGGCCGCTGAGCTATCGCTTCGCGAGCATCGACTGGCTCGCGCGGCGCTACCGCAAGCCCTTCTGGCTCGCCGAGGTCAAGGTGGACGCCGCGCAGCGCTACACCTGGCTGGCGCAGCTGGCGGGCGAGCTGCGTTCGCGAAGCTGGATTGTCGCGGTGATGTGGTCGCAGACGCCGTCGAAGGCGCAGCAGAAGGGGGAGGCGACCGGTGACATGGACTGGTCGCTGCTGTCCGACCCGCTCGCCAGGCGCTTGCTGGCCGGCGCAGTTGGCTCCGGGGCGTGACGGCGCGACCGGGCGCTGGGCGGACCGGGCGTCCGGTCCGCGGCGCGCGCTACTTGGCGAGCAGCGAAACCGATCCGGTTGGGGTCCGCAGCGACAGATCGGCCAGCGACCAGTTCCATGCCGTGGTGCAGTCGGCGGCCGGGCACGCGTCGAACTCGCCGCCGAGCTCCACACCCATCAGGTCGTACGAGGCGACGGCGTACCCTCGCCCGAGGTAGGCCATGGCCTCGGTGACGAAGGGCATCGGGCGCAGCGAGACGACGGCGTCCCGGCGTTCGGCCGGGCTGTCGAGGAAGAAGGCGACCGACGTGGCCTCCGTGCCGCCGGCGATCGAGCACACGCTCCACCGCGCTGCCGATGCGCGGTGATTCAGCGTGAGCGGCTCGGTGACCAGTGACGGCGAGGACTTGCAGAACGGGATCGAGCGATGGTCGAGCACGATGATCAGCTCGATGTCACCGCGCTGCGGACAGCTCGACGGGGCATCGGTCGCGCTGCAGCTGACGGGGCCGCCCGCGGTCGGCGAGCGTTCGAGCCAGAAGTCGTAGATGAAGTCGTAGGGAAGCGGCGTGCTGCCGAGCGCGTATGAAGCCGAGAGCGCGTAGGCCCCGTCGAGCTTCGCGACGGGCAGCGGGAACGGCTCGGTCTGACACGGACTCGCGGTCGCGCAGAATGGGCGGTCGGTCAGGCCGAACCCGTACGCCACCTCCGGGTAGCCGGCCGGCCCGGCCCCGTCCTGCACGACGCCGGCGAGCGAAATCGTGGTCCGCAGTCCGCTCGCGCCGTAGCAGCGCTGCACCGATCCGGTGGAGGCCCTGACGTTCCATAGATTGACGGCCGATACGCCGTACGCCAAGGGGAAGTAGTCCTCCTGGGCGCCGTTCGGCGCGCTGGTGGTGGCACAGCCGTACTGCTGTTGCGAGCCACTCCGTCGCACACCCGCAGCGGCCCTCGCCGGCGGCCCGTGCCCGTTCAGGGCGACCACCGCGACGACGATCGCGGCACACCAGCAGATCGCCGACGCGCCCCGCCACAAACGTCGCGACCAGCGCAGACGGCGCTGCCCGCGCGACCCTCGCGCGTGGGGCCACGCGCCGCGAAGCGGCCGGGGTGGCCGGAGCGGCCGGGGATTTATCGATCGATGCACCACGCCGGCCTGTCCTGTGAGGAGCCTTCAGCGGAACTCACAGTGAGGGTAGCGAGCGCGGGCGCCTGGCACCGGGGATAAACGCGCGGGTCGGCCGGGAAGGTCTGCGACACCGCCGCGGCCGCAGGAACTTCCCCCACAGGCGCCGCGCGATTTTGCTACAAGCGGTGGCGACGAGCGGCCCGCGCAGCCGATCGGCCGCTCTCGAACCCAATACAGGAGGCAGTGATGGGCGGATTTCGTTTGAGTCGACGGACGATGGTTGCGGCCATCGCCGTGTGTGCCGTCGTCGGTGGCGGAGCGGCGTACGCGAGCGACGCGGGGTCCGGTACGGGCGACACCTACACCGGCTGCCTGCAGTTTGGCCTCGTCTACGACGTGGCGGTCGACGCCGCGCCGTCCCACGCCTGTCCGAAGGGCGCGGTTCGGATCACCTGGAACGCGACAGGCCCGGCAGGCGCCGCCGGAGCGCAGGGGATCGCCGGTACGACCGGCCCAACCGGACCGGCCGGGGCTCCGGGCGCCTCAGGTGGCTCGGGCGCGCCTGGAGCAACAGGACCGGCGGGGCCAACGGGTCCGACCGGCCCGTCGGGTGCGAGCGTCCTCACCGGTCGCGTCCTGTCGGTCCCTGGCGCGAGCTCCAGCGGCTCGAGCGGCACGGGGTCCGGCGCCGGCAAGGTCTCCTTCGTAACCACCTACGGCGCGCCGAGCGGGATCTCGACGGCTGACCCCCTCGAAACCGATGTGGAAACACTCTCGCCGACCGCGAGCTTCACGGCGCAGAACCTCGACGTCCAGATGGGCACGGGCTCGGTGCCGGCCGATTCGTCCGACACGATCGCCGTCGCGCTCGACGTCGACGGCGTGGCCGAGCTGACGTGCACCATGGTCGCCGGCGATTCGAGCTGCGACAGCGGCGGCCAGACCGCGGCGGTGCCGGCCGGCAGCACGCTGTCGATCGCGATCACACCCGGCATCGCCGTCGGCGGTGGTGGCGGTGGCGAATCCACCGACTCCTTCTACGCGATCCCGCAGTTCGACCTCCTGTTCGGCTTCCAGGCAGCCTCGTAGTCGCGGGGCGGGCGCCGCGGCCCACGCCGTGGCGTCCGCCGAGCGCTCGCCAAGCGTCGACGGCTGAAGGGTTTGTGCTGACCGCCGCGCCGCCGTCGGCGCGTGACGCCGTGCCCAGCCCCCTGCCGGCGGACCTTGACGGAGCGTCGCAGCCGCGCTACAAGTCGCAGACCATTTCCTGATGAGCACCCGAAAGGGGATGCTATGGCGGATCACGAACAGCAGACCGACGACGTGGGCCTGTCAGACGATCTCGAGATCGACAGCGAGCACGCCGACGGCGTTCGCGGCGGCGTAGCCGCCACCGAGATCATCTCGAAGTCGGACACGACGGTCCTTGACATCGGCACGCCCGCTGCAAAGACCGCGGCGGCGGTGTCCGACAAGAGCGACATCGACGCGATGCTGAAGAGGGTCTAGACGCAGGCGGAGGTCGACGGTTCGTGAGGCGGGCCGTCGACCTCGCTGACGGGGCGCACGGACGGGGCGGCTGACGAGGACGCGCTCTCCTGCATGGGGCGGTCGGATAGTGTGGCCGGATGGACTTCCGTGTGGTGATCACCGAGCTGAACATCGACGAGACAACCCACCCCCAGGCCTTCCGCTACGTGCTCGAGGCCGAAACGGAAGCCGACGCCGTCGCCAAGGGGCGCGAGCGGTTCACCGAGCAGCACGGTCGCGAACCCGCGCCACGCGCGATCATCGACGTCGAGTCTCTCGGCTAGGCGCGCGGCGTTCTCAGCTTCGCGAGGCGCGGTGACGGTGTCGCCTAGCGGCGCCAGAAGGCCAGCCGCTGCACGGAGGCCGTGAGGATGTGGCCCCAGGTGATCTGCGCATCCTGGCGCTGTGACATCGCCTCGAACGGGCTGAAGCGCATCTCGTCGCCGGTCCCGAACTCGATCGTGCCATCGTCACGCCGGGTGCCGTCGACGAAGATCCAACCGCGCTCGATGCGAACGTTCCCACTCACCGCCTGAGCCTACCCGACTGCTTGCGGCTCGCGGCGTCGCGCTCGATGCGGCACGTCACCTGCTCCAGGCGAATTGGTCGCTCCAGTCGATCTGGGCGAAGAACGCGTTCCAGGCGTGCGGGTTGAACAGCGGTCCCGCGACCTCGACCGGGTCGCCTCTCAGGTTCTTCCAGAGCCACAGCCCGTCGTCGGCGACGAACAGGAGGCCGTTTCCCGAGCGCGCCCAGACCGGCACGACGGCGCCCTGGGCTGCGGGCACTCTGCCGCTGACGCCGCTCGCCGAGGTGTAGCGCCAGAGCTGGAGTGTGTTGTAGAAACGCGTGACAGCGAACTGGGCGAACCCGCCGTCTCCGGCGTTGCCGAGGTTTCGGCCGACGAGATAGACGAGCGTGGAACCGTTGGGCGACCAGGCGGGATCGAGGCTGACCGCGCCGCGGGGCTCCGCGACCCGCACGCAGGTGTGCGTCGCCGGGCTGCAGCGCTCGACCTGCGGGTTCTGCCAGATCGGCTCGGCGCCACCGTTCTCGGTAATAGCCAGCTCCCCGTTTACCGAGGCCACGATCGGGCTCACCGCGCCATCGGAGAGCGTCTGTCCGAGTAGCCTTGGCGTGAGCGTCGGCGCGCTGAGGTGCCACAGCATCAGGCCAGCGCCCTTTCGCACCGACGGGTCGTTGCTCGAGCTGTTGGTGGCCCAGAAGCCGATCCCCCAATGCGGCCACCACCCGACCGGGAGGAGCACATTCTGGTCGTACTCCGCCTTCTTGTCGCTGCGGACCGGCGGCCAGAGCACGGACGTGCTGCGGAGCCGAAGCCAGACCGTCGGCCTGCCGCCGGCGATCGGGTAGGCGACCAGCGACGCCACCCACGGCTTGGGGCCGTACACGTACCCGGAGTCGCTCGAGATCGCGAGCGCCGTCCCGTCCGGCGACCACGCGCCGCCCTCGATGTCGTAAGCCGACGTCAGCCTGCGGCCGGATCCGCTCGGGGCGATCAGCCACGCGGACGTCTGCTCGGCGAGCGTTCCGCCATAGGGCGAGCGAACGGCGCCCTGCTCGGTGACGGCAAGCTCGTCCGCGCGCGGGCTCCAGCCGATCACGCTGGGTTGCTTGAGCCAGCCGATCTGATGTGGGTCGCTGCCGTCGGCGTGGGCGATCCACAGCTCGCCCGTGGTCCAGCTCGAGATCGGGGCCTGCCCGGCGCCCGCGAGGTAGGAGAGCCAGCGCCCGTCGGCGGAGAACGCCGGCGATTCGGGCACGAGGCCGAGCGGAACAGCGATCTTTCGCAGCCGGCCGGTGGACCCGTCGAGCACCCACAGCGTTCGCCGCGAGATGAACGCCAGATCACCCTCGCCCGCGAACGCCCTCCCATTCACCGCCGGACCGGCCGCGGCGAATTTGAGTGAGGTGCGAACCGGCGGAGGCCTTGAACCGCCATTGGAAGCGGCGAGGACGACCACCGCTGCTGCTGCTGCGACAACGACCACGGTCGCGGCGACACGCCGGTGGCGACGCTCACGCACCCGCGCCTCCTCGATCACCCCGGCGTCGAGGTCTTTCAGCGGCGGCGGCGCGGCGGTCACCGACATCAGAGCCGAGGGTCCCGAACAGGCATCTTCTGAGCTACTATGGCTAGCACAGCCATGGATGTCAAGATCGACCGCGACGACCCCACCCTGCTGCACGACCAGGTCGCCGCGCAAATCCGTCGCGCGATCGCCGACGGCGAAGCCAAACCCGGCCAGCGCATCCCATCGGCACGCCACCTCGCCGCAGTCATGCACGTCAACACCAACACCGTGCTGCGCGCGCTCCGACTACTCCGCGACGAAGGACTGCTCGAGCTCAAACCCGGCCACGGCATCCGTGTCACCGGCACACCCCAGCGCGGCGCACTCGTCACGAAGGCGATCGAACTCGTCCAACTCGCACGAGAGAGCGGCTACAACCGCGCCGAACTCGTCGACCTCATCGAACAACTGCCCTAAAACGCGGGCGTGTGATCCCGCCTCGTGCTCGGCGCCAGTCACGCGCACGGCTGCGGCCGTGCAGGTCGCCGCGGTGTCACAGAAATGGGGAGTCGTCCCGATGGAACCGCGGCGCGCTGAGCACCGTCACCGGTGTGCGGGCAGGCGGCTCTCACTGGTTTTCGCGAGCCTGAAGAACACAAAGCTTGGCTTCGTCGTCAGCTCCTCCCAGGCCTCTGGGAAGCGGGTGCGACACGCGTCCACGGGCATCGGCTCGTGAACGCCCTCGACGCTGAACCCGGCGTCTGTGAACGAGGCAAACATCGCCGAGAGCGGCCGTCGCCAGAATTGCACGTCGACCACCCTCCCGCCCAGGTCCCAACGGTCCTGAACGAGTTCCAATCCGAAGTAGTCGCCGCCGGCCGACAGCCCGACATCCATCGCCGGGTGGTGCGTCGACAGCACCAGCGTGCCGCCCGGGACGAGCCCGCGGCTCAGCTCGCGCAGGGGCGCCGCCCAGTCACGCAGGTAGTGGAACACGAGCGAGGCGACCGCAAGGTCGAAGGAGGCATCGGGCACGAACGTCAGCGGCCGCGCCAGATCGGCGACGTGAAACGAGGCACCGGACAGCCCGCGCTCGCGGGCGATCGCGAGCATTGCCGGACTGATGTCGAAGCCGACGACGCTCGCGCCACTCTCGACAAGCCACTGCGACAGTGTCCCGGAGCCACAACCGACGTCGAGCACACGCCGACCGTGCACATCGCCGAGCAACTCGATCACGGCGGGGCGCTCGTAGAGCGCGTTGTACGGCGCGGTCTCGTTCGCCGTCGCGTACTCCGCAGCAAAGGAGTCATACGCCGCGGCTCCCCGCGAGTCGTCCGCCCTCACGGGTGCGAACTGTAGTGAACCGTCGGGTGCTCCTCGTCGTCGCCCGCGCCGTAGAACGCCGACCTCCCGAGTCGACGGCCCAGATGAGGCCGCACGGTGGGGTGGTGGCGCTGACGGCCCTTACGCTCCTTGGGGGCACCACTTTTTCAGTGGCCACCGCCGTTCGGCACCCGGACGGTGGCGCGCTCGGTCGTCTGGCTCGCGCTGCCGCCGGTCGGCGTGAACGTGACGACGATCGTTAGGCGGAGCATGTGCAGCGCCCTCAGCCGGGCGAGCGCCTTCCGCGTCGGTGCGAGCCGAACCGACATCGTGGACGCGCCGCTCGCATCACCGCTCGCTTCGGCGTAGGTCACCGTCCGGCGCACGACCTGAGTGTGCTGGTGCTTGCCCTTGCCGCTCCTGACCTCAAGCGTCTCGACGAACGTGGCGCGTGCGGTGAAGCTCCCGGCCTCCGTCGTGCCCAGCTCCAGCGTGAGCGCCCCGCGGCCGCCCACCGTCGGCGACGCCGTCGAGAACGCATTGCCCGGCGGCGGCGTGGGCTCGGTGCCCGGCGGCGGTGACGGGGGCGCGTTGCTCAGCGTAAACGTCGCCGTGACCGCCCGGTCCTGGTCCAGCGTCACCGCGCAGGAACCGGTGCCCGAGCAGTCGCCGCTCCAGCCGGTGAACGTCGAGCCCGCCGCCGGCGTGGCCGTCAGCGTCGCCACCGTCCCGCCGGTGGCGTCGATGCCGCACACCCCCGGGCAGGACAACCCGCCGCCGCTCACCGTGCCAGCGCCGCTGCCGCCGAGCGCGACGGAGAGGGCGTGACTGACGCCGAGCGGCGGCGGCGTGGTCGGTGGTGGCGGCGTCGTCGTGGTGGGCAAGGCGGCGCTGTACTCGGCATCGACCTGCGACGCCGTCAGCTCGCTCACGAAGAGCGCCGCGTCGCTCATGCTTCCCGAGAACGCGCCGGCCGGCTGGCTGGGCCAACCGCCAGTCACGTAGCCGCCGAGCTGCCAGTGGCCGAGGAAGGACGCCGCCGACACCGTCGAGAGGGACGCCACCAGCTCGCCATCGACGTATAGGTGCATGCCGTCGCTGCCCTGAGTCGCGACCACGAAATGCCACCGGCCATCGTTGTACGCGCGCGAGCTCTGGATCGTGGTCGGTGACCCGGCCTGCACGCCGAAGACGATCTGGCCGGCGCTCGTCATGAAGATCACGCGGTCGAGGGCGCCGTCGGTGTGCGCGTACGACGCGAGCACGCCGCCGCCGCTCGAGGTCGTGTTGAACCACAGCTCCTCGGAGTACGCCGCCGGAGTGTCCTGGGGCTCGGTCGATACGACCTGCCCACCGTTCAGCGAGATCCCCGTGCCCGTCGCAGCCTCGACGGGGCTCGGCGCCTGATACGCGATCCCGGACGCGGGGAAAGCCCCCACGTCGCCGTTCCCGGACAGGTCCGCGGCACTCGCCGACGCGGCCGCATCCGAGAGCGGCCAGTAGAGCGCCGGGCCGTCGGCATCGATCGTCTGCCCGTATGCCGACGACGGAGCCGTCGAGGGCGGAGTCGTGATGTCGATCGTCGCGGACACGCTCGGCGTGCCGTCCGCGTCGATCGCGAACAGCATGTAGGGACCGGGAAGCGCGATGCCGGGGTCCGCGGGGATGGCCAGCTGGTAGGTGTCGCCCGATGACGAGACGATCGAGACGGGGATCCGTCGCTGGTCGTTGTCGACGGTGTGGGTCGCCTCGCCGTAGCGCATGAGCACGAAGCTCGAGACGGGGCCGCCCGTGGTCACCGAGATCGTCTGTCCCGTCTGCGCCGAGGCCGGCGCCGAGGTGATCGTCGGCCGGCTGCGCAGCGACCCGTCCGCGTTGAAGAGGTACGGCGGATAGAAGATCTGCCCGTCGGGATGGTTGGTCGCGCACGAGCCGCACAGGCCGCCGCCTCCGGAGAAGACCGTGCCATCGGGCAGGAGCACCGCGACCGAGTGATAGTCACGGGGCTCAGCCTCCTCCGCCGTCACCGTCCAAGTGCCCGTCGTGGGGTCCCACATCTCGGGGTAGAGGTCGGCGTCCTGGTCGGAGAACGGGACGGCGTAGGTCTGACCGCCGACGGTGAAGACCTGTCCAGTCGGGAGCACGACGCTGTTGGCAAACGCGCGAGCGTAGGTCATCGGCGCGGTCGCGCTCACCGTTGGGGTCGAGCCGCTGATGTCGACGACGTTGGCCACGTCGGTGGCGTTGGAGTCCTGATAGTCGGGCGCGCCGCCCACCGTGAGGATCTTGTCGATGTCGTACAGGACCGCGTTGCCGCTCATCTCGTCGCCGCTCGATCCCCGGGGACCCGCGTCGGTGATCGAGCCGGCGCCGGTGGTGGTGATCCAATGCATCTCCTCGGACGGGCCGGCCTGGAAGATGCGGCCGCCGGAGGTGGCGATGAACCAGCCGTGGTTGTCGGCGCGGTAGGCGCCCTGGTCGTCGTCGGTGTAGATCGGCGTCGCCGGCACGTTCGGCAACTCGCGCCAGTTCGCGGTCGCCGACCAGATCTCGCCGATCTTGCCGCCGACGGCACCCGACCACGAGCCGCCGAGCACAAACACCTGCCCATCCGGCAGCGTCGTCTGGCCTTGGTAGCCACGACCGATGTTCAGCTGCGGGCCGGCGCTCCAGCTGTTCGTGGCCGGGTCGTAGATGCTCGTGTCGGTGTCTCCGATGCCGCCGGTGACGATGACGTCGCCGTTGGGGAGGATCGACGCACCCGGGCAGAACATGTCCTGGGCCGTGTTGCTCACCGTCGCGCTGCTCACCGCTCCGGTCGCCAGGTTGAGGATCGCGGTCTGGGTGTACTGCTCGTCGTTGGAGCTGTCGAAGTTGAGCTCCGAGTCGGCCGACCACACCACGAGCCTGTCCCCCGGAACCAGCGCAGCTGCGACAGGGACGAGCGGGAAGCCAATCGTGGGCCCCCACTCGCCGATGACCGACGGGCTGGTCGAAGTGTCCGCAATCTGCGCCGCGCCACCAGCGGGCGCGGGCAGCGGCGCTCCGCGCACGGCGCCCGCCAGCACCAGCCGTGAGATGTCGACCGCGCCAGCGCCAGGCGAGGACAGCGACAGAACCGTCAGCCGCACCGCTCGGACATCCTGCTCAACCCAGCCGACCCGCTTCAGGTTGAGGTTCGCCTGCCACGTGCCGTAGGCAACCGGCGGGCCGAAGTGAATCCCGTCGCTCGACAGCCGGACGACGAAGCGCCCGATCACGCCGTGCATCCTCTGCGGGACATAGGTCAGGCCCGACACGATCGTTGGCTTCTGGAAGCGTACGGTCACCGATTGGGGCAGTCGGACCCGGTCCCCGAGGCGCGCGCTCTGCCAGAACCCGGACGGGCGCGAGCTCAGCACGGCGCCGGCGGAATGCCCCGGGGCGTTGCTCGACGCGCTCACCGTCCAGCCGTGCGGCGCGAGCGCGGCCGCGTACGAGATGAACGCCGCCGACGACGGCATCTCCATGTGCATCGTCGAGCTCACGGTCGACCTGGAGCTCCCCATCGCGGGCATGCCTCCCATCGTGGCCTCCGGGCGACCCGACCCCGTCGAGGGCAGATTCGTGCTGCCTGCGTTCACGCAGCCGGCCAGCAGCAACGGCAACGCGATAAGCAGCAGGATGCGGCGTGGCGACCTCATGCCGGCGAAACCCCCTGCGTCGCCCTGATCTCGACTGGTGAGCCCGATCGCCAGCTGACGGCTGCCACGCCGCCCCAGGCTACAAGCACCACGGCGACGAGCACGGAACGACCAAGGCCGGCACTCGAGCTGCGCGGCCGCCGCGAGCTTCGGCGCCACGCGTGCATGACCGCGCCACTCCCGGGGCGGCGCGCCACGACAGCAAGAGCCCGCCTGAGTACGCGCATCACTCACCAACCTAGGGCGCCCAGGCCGCCGGACCGGGGGAAATATCTACCGATCGCGCCGCACGAGGGGCCCCGCGCTCGACCCGGCGTGCAGCTCATGCGGCCTGTTCGGGCAGTCGGCGCGCGGCCCTGCGTGCGCCCTTGGTCCCTGGAGCGCTAACCCCTGTTGAACAGCAGGCCGCCAACCCCGAACAGGGTCACTAGGAGCCCGAGGACGAGGATCCCGCCGCCAGGCCCGCTGATATCGGTCGAGCCGCCGATCACCAATCCGACGCCGAGAAATGCGATGTTCGCGGCCCAGGACCGGCGCCTACGAGTATGGGCACCCGCCTCCGTCCCGTTTCCTGAGCCGATCGGACACACGACTGGCCCAAATCGTATTGCCCCCCGCGGCCCAACGCTGCGCTTGGCCTCGATTGCACACCCACGTGGGACTGAGGCTTCGATGCGGCTTCCGCGCCGGGAGCGGCTTGTCGTCAGGCTCCTCTCACCGCAGGTTGAACATGCCGGCCTGGTCGGGACCGCCGCGCGCTCCGGGAAGCGCGAATATGTACGCCGTCAAGCCACGCCCGAGGAGGCGATGTGAAGCGACCCTCGCAAACGATGGTGATTGGCGTGTGCGTTGTCGGTGTCGTCGCCGTCGCGGTTTACGCCGTTGTTGGCGCGTCTGGTTGGCTCGCGCACCCGCTCGGTTCTTGCACGGGGAACGCCTATCTGGTGGTGCGGTGCAAGGGCTACAACTTTTGGTCGGGCATCGGGTCGGACCTGGGCGAGCTGACGCTGCTCACGGCTGTGCTCGCAACCTACTGGCATCACACGTGCCACGTCAGTAGGTGCTGGCGGCTTGGCCGCTTCGCGCATGGCCACCTGAAGCTGTGTGCCCATCATCACCCGCTGGTCCCCAACGATGGCCGGATTACCAAGGTCGAGATCGACGCGGTCACAAAGTCACTGGCAGGAGGAGATCAGTAGTCCTCCCGGCGATCCCTAGCGGGAGTGTCCGTGCGGCTGCGGCACTGTCGACGGGACGCCCGCTCCTCGCGCCGAGCGACAACGCCGGCTTGGTGAGGCTGCCGTGGGCGCGCGGATGCGGGCGGATGCGGATCTTTTGCGAATACCTGGCGGCAAACCGGGGCTACGGGCCGTGTGCTAGGCGTGTGTTTGCGGGTCTAATCACGGCGGCTGGGGCTTCCATGCGGCTTCCACGCCTGGCGACATTCCGGATCAATACGCCGGACACTGAGTACTGCTGTTCGCGCGGTGCAACAGTTTCGGTCGCGGAGGTCCCGTCGGATCCTTTTATGTGTCGCCGCGGACGCTTCAGCTCGCGCGGTCTCGGCGCCGGGGCCACTAAACGGCGTTGCCTGACCGGTCAGCTGGCCCGGTCAGGCAACGTTGTCGCGCGTGGGCTGTGACTTACAGTCCGACGGCCTCGAGCACGTGACTGATGACGGGCTCCGCTTCGCCAACACTTATGCCGCCCGTTGCGGTCGTGTTCTGCCAGCCAATCGTGACGATAACCGGCCCGTCGACTGCGATCACGGATTCGGGAGCGGTCGCCGTGCACGGTCCAGCGGCGAACGCCTTGGTGCCGAGTCCGGTGATCGGGGTTGGATAGACCGCCGTACCGGAGCATGCCTGGTCCTGTGCCTCGGCCACCGTGACGTCTGTCTGGTACATGGACGCGGCCGTGGCGTCGGCGTTGATCGGCCCGCCCGTGAGCTTCTGGCCTTGAATCGTGATTCCCAACGTACTGACGGTGCCCTGGACGCCGCCATTGACGGTGCCGTCGAGGACGTAGCTGCCGGAGCACAGACCACTGACGGACTGCACGCTAATCGCTGGCTGACCGGTGGGCGCAGTCAGATTGAGGCCGGTGAGCGAGCTCACCTCCGTGAGCGCGATAATGCTGGCGCAGTTCGCGAGCAGTTCCTTGGTCGGCTTCGGCTCTGATTGCTTCGGGGCCGGCTTTGGATGCTTGTGCGGCTTCCTGGCGTCAGCAGTAGCCGTAAACGTAGCCGCCACGATCAGAGTGCCGATCAACGCGCTGAGACTCCAGCGCAAAACTCGCGACCTCGAACTCATTTTGTCTCCCGTCGTTAATGTTGCGTGGCGGCCTTCGGGCGGGCAAGGCAAGAGAGCCGATGCTTGCTATCAACGACCGACTAGGCGCGCGCAGTCGCCCCCAGCATGTCCCGAGCCTTGCGACCGTACCGGTACGAAACGCACGAAACCGAGCGGCACGTTTGCCAGCGGACGAATGATCGATGCGCCGGCCGTCGTTATGACTGGCGAAAGCCACCCAAACCAAAGACCGGTCACGCTGCGCCGCGGCGTGACCGCGGCCCTGTCGCTTGTCGCGCGTTCCGACACTCTGGTGTCGAGC